>JAFYWX010000028.1 GCA_017546445.1 Akkermansia sp.
AGCACGTCGATGGTAGTCGGACGACAGGTCCCGCGAGAGTAGATAGCTGCCAGGGTAAATGAAGCCCCGAAACCGAAAAGGTTTCGGGGCTTCATCGTCTGCAGGCTCCGCCTGCAGATTTCGACCACACAAAGTGTGGATTTAGACCCGCGTGAGCGGGATTTCGTCCTGCCCGGCACGGGCAGGATTTCGTTTTCCTGATTGACCAGGGAAAAACAGTTCTCCCGTTCATTGGGAAACGAAGAGCCCCCGCTTCTGCCACCCACTTATATGCGCTCGGGGTTTTGAATCGATTTATTACTCTTTCCCAGAGTTTCACCGCCAAGGCGGCTGCACTCTGGGCTACTGGCTGTCACCCGCCGGTGCGGGTTCCGAATAGAGCACGCGGCTGCGCCGCGTGGGGCCAGAACGAATGAAAACGCGCCAGAGGGCGCGAGTGAAAGCACAAACGTGCGTTTGCGCATGAAGAATGAAAACACGCCTTGCGGCGTGTGAGAAGGTGGGCAAACGAATGAAAACGCGCCAGAGACTCGTCCTTGCCCGTAGGGCAGGATTTCGTTTTCCTGATAGACCAGGGAAAGCCAGTTCTCCCGTTCATTGGGAAACGAGAAGCCCCCGCTTCTGCCACCCACTCGCTGCGCTCGGGGTTCTGAATCAATTTATTGCTCTTTCCCAGAGTTTCGCCGCCAAGGCGGCTGCACTCTGGGCTACTGGCTGTCACCCGCAGGTGCGGGTTCTGAATAGAGCACGCGGCTGCGCCGCGTGGGGCGAAAAACGAATGAAAACGCGCCAGAGGGCGCGAGTGAAAGCGCAAACGTGCGTTTGTGCATGAAGAATGAAAACACGCCTTGCGGCGTGTGAGAAGGGGCAGCAAACGCATGAAAACGCGCCAGAGGGCGCGTGTGAAAGCACAAACGTGCGTTTTGCGCATGAAGGATGAAAACACGCCTTACGGCGTGTGAGAGGCGGGCAGGAAGAAGAATGAAAACACGCCTTGCGGCGTGTGAGAAGGGGCAGCAAACGAATGAAAACGCGCCTGAGGGCGCGTGTGAAAGCACAAACGTGCGTTTGCGCATGAAGAATGAAAACACGCCTTGCGGCGTGTGAGAGGTGGGTAGAAAACGAAATCCTGCCCGTGCCGGGCCGGACGAAATCCCAGGCCTTGCGGCCCGGGACGATATCACCTGCTGCGCAGGTGGCGAAATCCGCCCGTGCCGGGCGGACGGGGAGAGGATGGGAACCACTATTCATGATTAATTTTTACTGTCTGCCTGGCATTCTGCGCTTGTGTCCCTGGGGGAGTGTGTGCTAAAAAGGTGGGGTGCAAGTGATGAGTGCAGAGCTGGGGCCGCTGGTGTTCCGATTCCTGGAGTATATGGAATCGGAGCGCAATGCATCGCCTCGCACGGTGGAGGCTTATCACCGTTCTTTGCAGTTGTTCCGTCGCTGGGCTGGTGAGTCTTTTGTGACCTGGGAGGATTGCGGGGCTGATATTTTCCGTTCCTGGTTGTATGAGGCGATGAATGAGGAGTTGAAGACCTCGACCATTCGCCTGCGTTTTGCGGCGCTGCGTTCGTTTTATGAGTATATGATGCGCCGGGAAGGGCTGAAGGTGAGCCCGCTGGCGGAGGTGAGCCTGCCGCGTGCCACGCAGAGTCTGCCGGTGCATTTATCGCTGCGTCAGATGGAGGAGTTGCTGTCTCTTCCGCTGCGGGTGCCGGTGGATAAGAAGAGCCCCGCCTGGCTGCCGTATCGTGATGCGGCGATTCTGGAGCTCTTTTATTCCTGCGGCATGCGCTTGAGCGAACTTGTGGGGTTGAATGCAGATTCCCTGCGTCCTGGGGAGAATTGCATCCGCGTGCTGGGTAAGGGGCGCAAGGTGCGTCTGGTGCCCGTGGGCGATTATGCTCGCGAATCTGTGGAGCGGTACCGCGATATGGCCGGCGTCTATGGCAGGGAACCGCTTTTCATCAGCCGCCTGCGCCGCCGTATGAGCTGCCGCAGCGTGCAGCTCATGCTGGATAAGTATCTGCGCTGCTCAGAGATTCCTTTCCATATTTCACCGCATAAGCTGCGCCATACCTTTGCCACGCACCTGCTTGATGCCGGGGCCGATTTGCGCTCTGTGCAGGAAATGCTGGGGCACAGCTCGCTTGCTACCACGCAGATTTATACCCATGTGACCAAGAGCCGCATGCAGGCGGTGTATCGCCAGGCTCATCCCCGAGCCGGGTGGGAGGAAGATTGAATGATTAAGGATTAGGGACTAAGGATTAATGGAAGGAGTGAATTGGCGTCCGTTTTAATGCACCCTTGGTATAAACATCGTGCATTTTTGGCGGGAATGTCTGTTTTATGCTTGACTTTGGGGCTGGTAACCTGTATCATGCGCTCGCCGTTTCGGACGGCACCAGTGCGCGAATAGCTCAGTTGGTAGAGCAGTAGACTTTTAATCTATTGGTCTCGGGTTCGAGTCCCGATTCGCGTACTACATGTCCCCATCGTCTAGGGGTTAGGACATATGATTCTCAGTCATAGAACCGCGGTTCGAATCCGCGTGGGGATGCTCTAAGAGAAAGCCCGAGGTTAACGCCTCGGGCTTTAGTCGTGTTGGGGGAGGATGCGAAAAAAGGGAAGCCCGGGGAACGCCCGGGCTTCTGAAATGAGGTGGTTGATGGGGCTGTTTCTTACATGCCGACGATTTCGTAACCGCCGTCAACGTAGAGAATCTGGCCGGTCATGGAGGCCGCGCCGTCGCTGGCGAGATAGGTGGCGGTGGCGCCAAGTTCCTCCAGCGTGCAGGAGCGCTGCAGCGGGGCCTTCTCCTCGTATACCTTGAACATGCCGGTGAAGCCGGATACGCCACGGGCGGCGAGGGTCTGCACGGGGCCTGCAGAGATGCAGTTCACGCGGATGGGAGCCTCGCGGCGACCCAAGTCAAAGGCGAGGTACTTGCAGCAGGTCTCGAGCGCGGCCTTGGATACAGCCATGAGGTTGTAGTTCGGCACTACCTTCTGGCTGGCGTAGTAGGTGAGGGCAGTGATGGAACCACCGTTCACCATAAAGGGAGCCACAGCGCGGGAAAGGGCGATGAGGGAGTAGGCGGAAATCTGCAGGGAGAGGTTCCAGGCATCGCGGGGGATGTCGGAGAAGTGGCCTTCCAGAGTGCCGGGGGCCTTGGGAGCGAAAGCCACGGCATGCAGCAGCATGTCCACGTGGTCGGTGTGCTCACCCACAAAGGTGAAGAAATCGGCAATGGACTGGTCATCGGACACATCCAGGGAGCATACGGGGGTGTCTTCGCCGAAGTGCTCCTTCACCAGCTTGATAACGCCGTCCTTGAGGCGCTCGCCCTGGTAGTTGAAGATGAGCTTGGCGCCGGCTTCATGCCAGGCCTTGGCGATGCCGAATGCGATGCTGCGATGATTTGCTACGCCGGTAACGATACCGACCTTGCCTTCCAAGGGTCTCGTGATGGACATATATATCGGGTCTGGGGGTTAGGGTATTAGTACAGGGGGAACTCCTGCATGATGATGCGGGGGTAGGTGTGTGCCATGCTGATGCCCACATCCTCCATGTGCTTAATCTGGGCGCGGAGAGTCTCCTCGCTCACTTCGGCATGGGGCATGACGTATTTGAGACGGAAATAGACGAGGCCGCTTTCCATGTCGATGAGGAGCTGGCCCTCCGGCAGGTTGGCATTCAGGGTGAGGAGAAGCATGCTCACCTCGGCGCGGTCTGCCGGGGAAATTCGGTAGGCAAAATTGACATCAAATACCAGGCTGCTGGGATTCTTCAGTTCCGTGAACATGAAGGAGCAGGGAATCTCAGTGTCGTTCACCGGCAGGTAGGCCAGACCGATTTTCTCGCTCTGGGCACCCATGGTTACCCACTGGTAGGATTCGCCGTGGCTGATGAGATGCTGGCGCACGAGCGCCAGTAGATTCGGTTGATTCGGCATAAAATTGTTCTAGGTTAAATAAGGACAAACGTCCCACTGTTCGATGCTATAGTACACTCTGCTTTTTGGTGAGTCAAGCAATTACTGCGAAAAACGGTTGCGTTCCATGCTCCTGGCGCTGCTTTTTTACAGTCCCATTTTGCCGGGGTTGAGAATACCGGTGGGGTCCAGGGCTGCTTTGAGGGCGCGGTGGGTGTCCATGGCTACCTCCCCGATGGCTCTGGGGAACCAGGGGGCCTTGGCCAGGCCGATGCCGTGCTCTCCGGTGATGCTGCCGCCGTGGGTCATCACCCAGTCGAAGAGCCGGTTCACCAGGGCATCAGCCGGTTCGCGGATGTCGCGCCCCTCGTCATCCTTGAGCACCATGATGTTGGTGTGGATGTTGCCATCGCCACTGTGGCCGAAGCAGGCCACGGGGATGCCGGTTTCCTGCTGCATGCTCTCACAGAAGCTCACCAGCTCCACCAGCTGGGAACGGGGAATCACAATATCCTCGTTCAGCTTGGTGAGACCGGTGGCTTTCAGGCTGTACGAGAACTCGCGGCGCAGTTGCCAGATGGCCTCCACCTCGGCCTCGGTACGGGCATAGACCACTTCCGTGGCTCCGGTGTCGCGCAGAATGCCGGCAATGGCCTCCAGCTCGGTGTCCACGGCATCTGCCTGGCCGTCAATCTCGATGATGATGTGCCCCTTGGCACCGGCGGGCAGGGCGCTGGGGCCCAGGTGATTGCGGGCGGCGGCCAGGGTGAAGGCATCCGTGATTTCGATGGCGCAGGGCAGGTGGCCGCCCTGCAGGGTGTTCTGCACAGCGGCTGCGGCCAGGGCAAACTGCGGGAAACTGGCGTGCAGTGCGGCGCGGGCCGGGGGCGCGGGAATAATGCGCAGCGTGGCTTCGGTCACAATGCCGAGCATGCCTTCACTGCCGCAGAAGAGGCCCACCAGGTCAAAGCCTTGCTTATTCTTGTGTGTGCGACCACCGCAGCGCAGAATGCGTCCATCTGCCAGCACCACGGTGAGCCCCAGCACATACGCGCGGGTTACGCCGTATTTCAGGCAACGCGGGCCGCCGGCATTGGTGGCGATATTGCCGCCGATGCTGGATTCCTTGCGGGAAGCGGGGTCAGGCGGGTAGAACCAGCCCACTTCGGCGCAGGCGGCCTGTAAATCGGCAGTGAGCACGCCGGCCTCGGCCACGGCCACGCCATCCCCGGGGTTCACCTCCAGAATGCGGGTCATGTTGGCCACGGAGATGACAATGCCGCCCTGCACGGGAACACAGCCGCCCACATAGCCCACCCCCGCGCCGCGCGGGGTCACGGGAATACCGCGCTCATGTGCAAAGCGCAGCGCCTGCGAAACCTGCTCCGTCTCCGTTGCCAGCACCACTGCCTGGGGCAGCGCCTCGGCATGCCATTTATCCCCGGCGTGGGCGCGGAGCGTTTCCTCATCCGTCCGTACACAACTGCCCAGCAGCGCAGTGAGTTCACTAATCCAATCCGCCTTCATTGCCTCAATAGTCATTAGTCAATCGTCAATCCTTGTTCGTTCCCCAGCGGCGGTGCAGCCAGGCTTCCACGGGAGAGAAGAGAATTTTATCCGCCAGCAGGCCTACGGCAATGATGATGAACATGATGCCGATGACCTGGTACATGCGCTGCAGCTCGCGGCCATAGTGCAGATACTGGCCGATACCGAAGCCCGAAACCACAGAAACATAGATTTCCGCCGCCATGAGGGAGCGCCAGGCAAAGGCCCAGCCCTGCTTCATGCCGCTCACCACAAAGGGAGCGGAGGCGGGCAGTGTCACAAATACCAGGGTATGCAGCGGGCTGGAACCCATGGTGCGGGCGGCGCGGGCATAGATGGGCGGCACGTTCTTCATGCCGTTCTGGGTGGAGAGCAGCACACTCCACAGCGTGCCCATGATGACCACGAAGAGCAGGGCGGATTCCGTCTGCCCGAACCAGATGCAGGCCAGCGGTACCCAGCACACGCTGGGCAGAGCCTGCAGCCCCAGGGCCAGCATGCCCAGAGTATCATTCACGCCGCGGAAACGCGCGGCCAGCATGCCCAGCGGTACACCCAGAATAAGGCCGATGATATAGCCGATGACCAGGCGGCGCAGCGTGATGAGCATGGACAGCGGGATTTTACCGTTCACGGTGTTATCCCACAGGTAGTGGCCCACGGTGCTGGGCGGGGGCAGCACATAGGGCGACCACAGGCTGATATCCAGCCCGAATGCGGCCAGATCACCTGTGAGCGCTGCCCACACCAGAATGAGCAGCAGGAAGAAAAGGACGGTGATGATAACGCGTTTCATGGCGGTTTAATCAGATTCGTTGGCGGTGTAGCCCTTGAGCGCGGAAGTGATGCTCTGCGAAATGTCGGCCAGGTCGTGGTTGTTGATATTGCGCGGGCGGGCGAGGTATACGGGGAATTCCTCGCGCACGCGGCCAGGATGCGGCGAGAACAGGATGACCCGGCTGCCCAGGCACACGGCTTCGCGCACGTTGTGGGTCACAAAGACGATGGTCTTGCGGCGTTTTGCCCACACCTCCTGAATATCGCCATACAGCTGCTCGCGGGTCATGGCATCCAGTGCGGAGAAGGGTTCATCCATGAGCAGAATCTTGGGGTTCGGCGCCAGGGAACGGGCCAGGGCCACGCGCTGGCGCATGCCGCCGCTCAGCTCATGAATGTTGGCGTGGGCGAAGCGATCCATCTTCACCAGATACAGGTAGTATTTGGCCACCTCCAGACGCTCCTTATTGGTCAGATTCGGTTTCTGCTTCAGCCCGAACATCACGTTGCCGATGACATCCAGCCAGGGGAAAAGCGCGTGCTCCTGGAACATGACCATGCGGTCGCGTCCCGGGCCGGTGATGGGGGTGCCATCGATGAGCGCCATGCCGCTGTCCGGCTTGTCCAGGCCGGCAATGATGTTGAGCAGGGTGGACTTGCCGCAACCGCTGGGGCCCACGAAACAGACGAACTCGCCCTCGTTGATGGTGAGCGAAACATCGTCCAGCGCGCGCACCGTGCCGCGTTTGGTCACGAAATCCTTGCACACATGCTCGATGCTGAGCTTGGCGGTGGGGAAGTGGTGTATTTCCTCGTGTAATTTCTCCTGTGTCATCAGTCTTGTGTGTAAATCATTCCTTCCAGCGGTGGCACGCGGTCCAGCAGGTCTGCGGCCTGCGCATCTTCCACAAATTGCTTCAGCCCCGGCAGGTCAATATCGGTGGTGAGTTTGAGGCGATTCCACGCGCTGCGCACCAGCTCGGGCTCCATGGGGGCCTGGGTGAGCTCGGTGAGCTCCTCGACCACGCGGGCCTGGGCTTCCTCCGGGTGGTCAATAATCCACTGGGTGAGCTCGCGGTGGGCGCGGATGAGGGTGGCGGCCTCCTGCGGGTGGTGCTTCAGCCAGCCCACGCGGCCAACCAGCACGGTGGTGACCACATCGGGCTCCTGCACCAGAATGCGGGCTCCGGCCATGCTTTCCAGTCGGGAAACCCAGGGCTCCACCGTCCAGCAGGCATCAATATCGCCCTGCTTCATGAGCTGCAGCTGCATGGAGTTCGGGGTGGGGGCCACGCGGCAGTCGCCCGCGCCCTCCAGCGTGCAGGTAAGGCCGTTGCGGGCAAGCCAGGCGCGGCAGGAGACATCCTGCGTGTTGCCCAGCTGGGGCGTGGCAATGCTGCGCCCCTTGAAATCGGCGGGAGCCTTGATGCTGCTTCCGGGGGCCACCATGAGGGCTGCACCGCCATTCACGGCACCGGCCAGGATGCGTACCTCGCGCCCTGCGGATACGGCGTAGGCATTCAGCGCCGGGCTGGGGCCCACGTAGGTGAGGTCGGCGGTGCGGCCGAACAAGGCTTCCATGGCCGTGGGGCCGGCGTTGTAGGTGTACCACTCAATCGAATAGCCGGGCAGGTAGCGCTCAAACCAGCCCTCGCCGTGCCGGCTCATGTTGCGTGCCACAAGTGCCTGCACGTGAGTCACGTTCGGAAATCCGCCCATGCGGATGACCTTGCTGTCCGGGTCCTCCTGATTGCACCCCGCCAATACGAGCAGGGCACAGGCCAGAATCAGGCAACTGAGCAGTTTCTTGAGCATTCGTTACACACTACCAGAAAGCCCGCCCTCGGTCAAGCGGCAAGTGCGACAATCGGGATTGACTATTGACGAATGACGATTGACTATCGGAGTAGTTCGATGGGTATCATGATGAGATGTAACACCGTACCCACGGCGTATCCCACGGCGGTGAGGGGTAAATCCACGCCATAGCTCAGAGCCACGGCCAGGGGCAGGCGGAGTTTGTTGCCGGTGGTGCGGATGGTGGGTAGGCCTTCCAGCGTAAAGGTGTCGTACTGGCTCGGTGTGAGGGTGAGGAAATCTACTTTATTCGTGAAATGGCTCCTGTCCATGTAGCTGACGGCCAGCTCATCCTTATTGACACGCTTCGCCTTCGTGTAGTCAGAATCGATGGCCTTGATGAATACAGGCATGTCGTTTGTCAGCTTGTTGTCGAGCCGCACGAGGTATAGCTCCGGGGTTGGGGCGCCGGTGTCATCCGGTGCAGGCGTGGTCGGATTGCGGGTGTTGATATAGTGAGGCGAAATGACAACGCCCATCAGTTTTGGGTTCTGCTGTCTGTATTCCACCATGATTTCCTGGTAGACTACCCCGTTTACCTCAAAAAGAGACTCTTCTTCTCGATAAGTATTGATTGGCACCGCCTTGCCGATGCTGTCGAGCTTGGCGCCTGTATTGAATGTGATGCAGCTGCTCAGGCAGCAGAGGGTAGTGAGGGCGAGGAGGAGCTTCTGGAACATGTTGGTTTCATTTTAGCAGGAATGGGATGTGAGTCAATATCATAATAACCCTTGCACAGTCGGGGGAGTTGACTATAATGTACGTGTTATGAGCAAGGATACAGATGGACATATAAGCATCGACCTTCGGCAGCCGGTGGGCACCTTCATGAAGTGCCTGATGGTGCTGCTGAGTGCATTTCTGCTGGCTTTTCTGGTCGGCGCCTTGCTGGGGGAATGTGAGGAGCCGGTGTGGAAGTGGCTTATTGTGACCATGGCGGTGGTGCCTGCTATCGGAAGTACGGGGACAACGATTTTTGTGCTGTGGGGGAGGAAATATCTGCTGCTGAAGGAAGGCTCCGTGGAAATCCACTGGAAGCTCTGGGGCTGGCAGAGGATTAAGCTGGTGCAGCTGGGGCGCAGAAGCCGCTTGTTGCTGCGCAAAAAACTCGAGGCGTCGCCCGACAGTGATGGTGATACAAGGATTTCAGAGGTACTGGAGCTGCTGCTTACGGATGCCCATGGGCAGATGCATCGCCTGCTTCAATTTGATGTGAGGCACCGCGCCCGGGTGGACCAGATTGTGGCTGAAATCGTGCAGCATCTGCCCCAGCTGGAGCTGGTGCAGGAGTGACGCCTCTTATTTCGGCTTGAATACAGAGTTCTCCGGGCAATAGAGGTATTCCTCATGCCGCCGGGTGGTGCGTGTCTCGGCTCCTTCTTTTTCTCCGGTGTGTAGTATGGTGTAGTCCACCGCCAGGTCCGGGTAGTCATCTGCGTTCATATCCACCATGCGGACGGCAGCCCAGTGGGGCGGCGGGTAGAGACTGCCGTTGTCATGCGCATCAAAGCAGTGAATGTTGACGCCGGGCAGGCTCAGGGTGCCGTTTCCTTTGCTGGTGAAACTCAGGGTAAAGGGAATTTCCCCATGCTCTGTTATGAGTGAGCCGGAGTACTCCGCTTCCGATATTGCCCCTTCCGTCACGAACTGGAGGGTAGCCGTTAAATCACAGACTTCTACTTTTTCTGGTGCTGCAATCCGTATACCCGCCCGCTGGTACATGCAGGACGTCAGGAGCAGGAATAAGGGAAGGAGAACGTGTTTCATAATATTGATGCAAAAACAGCCCTGCGAGGGGCAGGGCTGAATGGGGGATGCTGAAAGTCTTTATTCCTCGCCTTCGGGAGCGTCCTTGTCGATGGTGTATGATTTCCAGTGTTCCAGTACGTTGCCGGGGTGGCCGGCAATGATGGTGCGGCCATTGCGGTCCACAATGTTGCAGTGGGGAATGCCGCCGGAGGGGGCATGGCCGGGAACCTTGGCGCACTTATCATCGTTGCCCATGACGGTGAGGAACTTAATTCTGAAATTGTTGACAAAGCTCTTCGCGGCGTCCGGGGTGCGGTCCTGGCAGAAGAGAACGATATCCACCTTGCCGGATTTCTTGATATCCTTGTAGGTTTCGACAATATTCGGCATCTCCTTGCAGCAGGGGCCGCACCAGCTGGCGGAATACAGGAAGATGAAATAGTCGGCCTTATCATTAACACGGCCCTTCACCTTCTTGACCTTCTTCAGGGCGGGGATGATGGGGCTGGGCTCTTTCTTTGCCTTCTTCTTATTCTTCTTTACCGGGGCTTTGGTGGCCGTTTCGGCTTCATCCTGAGCCATTACGGGCAGTTGGCTGCATGCCAGTGTGGCAAAAAGAGCGGCGGCGAATATAAAGGTGCGTTTAAACATATTATTATCTGCGGGTGAGGATTATTTCAGCATGCGGAAGGCGGCAGCAAAATTCTGAATCGCCTCGGCGAGTTCCTGGCTGTTGTAGAAGTTGTTTTCCACTGTCTTTTCAAGGGCTCGTTGAAGGGCGGCTGCAGATGTGCGGGCCTTATCTGCCAGCTCGGTTTCGATAATGGCGGCATCCTGGGCGGAGGCGGCGGGCTTCAGCGGAGCCAGCTGCTGAATCATGCCGGCGAGCTGGTTGATGCCGGCGGCCACTGTCGGAGCCTCCTTCTCGATGCCCTTGATAGTGAGGAGTCCGGTCATGCCCTGGATGATGGCAATCTGGGCTTCCACAAATTCAGATGCAGAGATATCCTGCCCCACCTGCTGAGCCTCAGCAGGGACGATGAGTGCAGGTATAGCGGCACAAAGTACGGGTAATACGCGTGTCATGGGCCTTACTATACAGGAGCATAGGCCGATAGGCAAGCGCAATTAGATTGACAATGTGTTAAGGAAAAGAAAAGCCGGGGTGAGCAAAGGCTCAACCCGGCTGGAAAGTAGCATACAGGCTTGGCATTAATTCTTCTTGCGCCAAAGCGGGGTGGAGATGATGGCGGCGTAAATCAGGTCGAAGAGACCGCAACCCACGAAAACCGTCTTTTCCGTTCCTTCCAGGGAAAGAAACGCATAAACCAGGAACACAATACCCAGCAACGCAAAGAGCGAGACGCGGGTAATGGTGGTGCGGCGGGATGAATAGTCTGCCATGGCGCCTGATGGGGGTTACTTGGTGAGACCGAGCAGCTCCATTTCGAAAATGAGCGTGCTGTTCGGGCCGATGCTGCCGGGGCCGTTGGCACCGTAGGCCAGGTCGGCGGGGATGGTGACGCGCCACTTGGCACCCACGGGCATGAGCTTGAGAGCCTCCGTGAAACCGGGAATCACCTGGCGGATGTTGAACTTCACGGGAGCCTGGCTCTGGTCGAACACCGTGCCGTCCACCAGCGTGCCCTTGTACATCACCTCGGCGGTGGGGGCTTCGCCGTGCTTGGCTGCGTCGTAGCTCTCGCCGGTGCCGGGGGTGATTACCTCGTACTGCAGGCCGGATTCGGTGGTGGTTACGCCTTCGCGCTTGCCGTTCTCTTCCATGTACTTCTGGCCGAGTTCGAGATTCTTCTGGGCCTTCTCGTCACCGCGCTTCTGGAGCATGGTGAGGAAGGTCTGCTGGTATTCATTCACCTTCTCGTCGATGAGGCTCATATCCATGTTACCGGAAAGGCCGTCCTGGAAACCCTTGCCCAGCATCTCTGCCAGCACATCGTCGCCCTGAAGGCCGGGCAGCATCTGCGGCATTACCTGGCTGCCTACGCGGTAGCCGATGAGATAGGACATCACTTTAATCATCTGGTCTTTATCCATGGCCTTACTTTAGCATTCCTGCGCGCGTATTGCAAGCTGGTGTAAAGTCATATTCTGCTACGGCAGGAACTGGCGGATAATCTTTCTGTCCGGTGAGGCCATGGGGGTGTCATCCAGCCGGGAGAGGGGGATGAATTCCTCGCCGGGCAGGGAGGGCTCATTTCCGACGGCGCGGAACAGGTGGCGGGTGACCTTGTAGCGCGTGATGCTGTATTTCTGATCGGCCAGGTGGGGGAGGGTGGCGCAGTGCTCTGCGCTGCGGCGGGGGAGGCGGTACATGCCGGCGTGGCGTTTGTTGCCGGCTTGTTTTTCCAGGAGCAGCCCGGCTTCCGTGAGCAGGAAGATATCGTGATGCTCCACGGCGGTGATTTCCTTTTTCGGCAGCTTGACCGGCAGCTTTTCCGGATTCTCTGCCTGGCACCACGGACGCAGCGGGCAGAGCAGGCAATCCGGCCTGCCGCTGGTGCAGATGGTCTGCCCCAGCTCCATGATGGCGGAATTATAGGCGCGAGGGTTAGTGGGGTGCACCATTTCGGCTGCAAGTTTCCAGTGTTGCTTTCTGCCTGCCGGGGAATCCACCGGGGTGGGGTCATTGAACAGGCGGGCAAAGACGCGGGACACGTTGGCATCCACCAGCGGGGCGGGCTGGTTGAAGGCGAAGCTGAGCACGGCGCCCACGGTGTAATCCCCAATGCCCGGCAGCGCGCGGATGCCGGCCTCGGTGCTGGGGAAGTTGCCGCCGTGGTGTTCAACAATGCTCTTTGCTGCAGCCTGCAGGGCGCGTACCCGGCGGTAATAGCCCAGCCCCTCCCAGGAGCGCAGGGCTTCCTCTTCTGTGGCCGCGGCCAGAGCGGCGGGGGTGGGGAATTGCTGCATCCAGCGCTCATAACGCCCCAGCACGGTGGGGATGGTGGTCTGCTGCAGCATGATTTCGCTCACCAGAATGGCCCATGGGTCCGTGGTGCGCCGCCAGGGATAATCGCGTCCCTGCGTGGCGAACCAGTCCACCAGAGCCTGAGCCATTTCCTGCGCGTGGGGAATGCTCATTTGGACTGTGTGGTGTAGATGGAAATATCTGCCTGTCTGGTGCCGAGAACCTGCTGGGCGCGCATGAGAGCCTTGCGGGTGGACATGTTCGGGTTCTTGGGCTCAATCAGGAAGATATTGCTTTCATGTTTGGCACAGCCCTCCTGCAGCAGTTTCAGCACACCGCTTTTGCGGAGAATGCGGAAAACTTCGCGGCTGGCACCGGAGATGATGATGTGGCGTCCCTGTTCGCGGATGAAGCGGATGAGTTCCTCCAGCGAGCAGACGGAGGTGGCATCCAGGTTGCGGGCATTGCGCATGCGCAGCACTACCACGGCCAGGCTGGGGTCCTCTGCAATGCGGGCTACCTGGCGGCGGAACAAATCGGCAGCGCCGAAAAAGATATCGCCCTCTACATGCACGATGGAAATCTGCGGCAGGCGGTTCTCCGAGCGGGTGAGCTCGCGCAGGGTGCCGGCATCGTCAAAGGTGTATTCCACCAGCTCCGGCTTGGCCGCCTTGTGCAGGAACAGGGAGACGGAGATGACCACGCCCACGAAAATGGCAATGTGCAGCGGCAGCAGCAGCGCTGCCACAAAGGTGACACAGAGCACCAGCGCATCTCCCGGGGTGGAGCGGAAACAGATGCGCAGCAGTTTCTTATCGTACAGCGAAATGGCATTGGCAAGCACCAGCGCGGCCAGCACGCTGTGTGGAATCTTGGAAATGAGCGGGAAATTGGCCAGAATGAAGGTGATACCCAGGCAGATTAGGCCGCAGTATACACCGGCAAAGCGAGTGGCGGCTCCGGCGGTGTAGTTGAGCATGGAGCGCGTGAGCGAAGCTGAGCAGGGGAGCGAGGTGGTGAGGGCGGAGCCGATATTGGCCATGCCTACGGCAAAGGTATCCTGGTTCAGGTTGAGCGGCTCACCGGTCTTGGCGGAGAGGGTCTTGCTCATCACGGTCTGTTCCAGGGTGGAGAGGAAGGCAATACCTACAATGACCGGAATGAGCTCGTTGATGTATTCCGGCAGCTCCCACACTGCCGGCGGGCGGCAGCTCAGGTCGCTCATGGTGAAGTCGCGCAGCATGCGCACTCCGGCAAAGTGGCCTCCGGTCCAGGGCTGGCTGAGCACCCAGTTCAGCGCGCTCATGACCAGCAGAATCACCGCGAAGGTGGGCAGTCGTTTCAGGTATTTCTTCAGCGGGATGAACAGGGCAAAGCTGAGCACGCCCAGCACAATGGGCTGCCACTGCACCATGTGCAGGTTGCTCAGGATGGCGCTGCTCATGGTGAAGAAGGAGCTGCCCGCATCCACATCGTTGATGCCCATCACATAGCGGGCCTGGGAAGCGATGATGAGGGTGGCCGCGCCGGTGACATAGCCCACCAGCACGCTGCGGCTTACAAACTGCAGCATCTCCGTGGCTTTCACAAAGGCTCCGATGACGCAGAGCAGACCTGCCAGGAACACGATGAGCGGCACAAAGATATGAGGCTGACTCTGGATGCCGGGGGAAGAGGCCAGGAAGAAACTGGCAAGCATGAAGGCCGTGGCGTTGCTCGGGCCGCTGACGGTGAGGCTGCACCTTGTGAACAGCGGGGCAATGAATGTGCCCACCGTGGCAGCCATGATACCGTAGATGCTGTCCAGCCCGGCCATGGCGGCAAAGGCCATGCCCTGCGGCAGACCCACCAGCGCCACATCGGTGGCGGCTTTCAAATCTCGCCCGGCTTTGCCCAGGGTATACCCCTTCAGCGCATGCCTCGCGGGCAGCGGGTCAATCATCCCTTGCGCCAGAAAAAGGCGCGTGTTCTTCCATCCGCGGCGCAGTCTGTTAGCCAGCATACCCATTTGCCCGCATTCTAGCACCGTTTCCCAGTGCTCGCAAGCTCATTTTGCCCATTGCAGAGCAATTTATACGAGTGAGTAACATTATTCTTGATTTTTACTGTCATTTATGATAGTTTCTGTGTCAGCATGAAGAAGAAATACTGTCTTGTAGCCAGTGCTGCCCTGGTGCTGGCATCCTGTAGTTCTACAGATGACACGGTTGTGAACAACCGTGCCCGCGTTGTGACGCAGCCGCAGGCCGCCAAGCCTGCGCAGTACCTTGCGCTTCCTGGTCAGGCCGCCGTGGCCGTGGGGGGCGATGATGTGAATGCCGCCTTTGATAATCAGGTGGCCCAGTACGCCGGCCAGCCGCAGGCTAATCCTTACGTACAGAACCCGGCGGTGGCCAACGCTGTGGCGGGGATGTATGCACCTGCGCAGCCGACTCTGCCCACTCCGATGATTCCGGGCGTGGCTGATGCTCAGTCTACCTATATTCACCAGACTGCTGCTCCCGGTCAGGTTTCTGTAGGGATGGAGCCCGGTACTTCCATGGTGCCCACTATGCCCGGTGCCGGTGTGCCCATGAATTACTCTGTGCAGATTACCAACAGTACGCCCGGTAAGATTTTTGTGGAGGCTCAGGACGCCGCCGGTATGATTTACCCCTGTGGTTTCATGGATGGTGGCCGCAGCTGCACCACCCCGATGGAGCAGGCTGACCCCATCGTTGGCCCCATCACTATCGTAGTGCGTGACCCTGATAAGGAGGGCGCTCCCGAGATTCGCCGCTTCAAGGTGAATCCCCCGGCTTACTATGCAGGTAAGACCGTGGGCGTCAGCATCATTGCCGGTGGTAAGTACCACGCCAGCGTGGATGGCAATGTGTATGCCAGCGGCGAGGCTGTGGCTCCCCCTGCCACCGTGGTGCCCAACATGGCCGCCGTGGCTCCCATGCCTGCCGTGGGTGGCGTGATGAGCTACTCCGTGAAGATTACCAACACCACTCCCGGCCGTATTCTGGTGGAAGCCCGCGATGCCGCTGGTGTGGAGTTCCCCTGCGGTGAGCTGACTGGCGGTGCCAGCGCTGTGACTCCCCGCGAACAGGCAGCCCCCATCAAGGGCCCGATTACCATCATTGTGCGTGACCCCGATAAGGAAGGCCAGCCGGAGATTCGCCGCTACAAGGTGAACCCGCCCGCCAACTACGCCGGCAAGACGCTGGGTATCAGCATTGTGCCCGGTGGTCAGTACCACGCCAGTGTGGATGGCCAGGTGTACTACACCTACACGCCGCCCGAGGCTCCGCCCACCACGAACCCGCAGCCGGCTCCTGCAGCCCCCGCAGCCCCCGCTGCCCCCGCTGCAGCACCGGCTCCTGCCGCAACTCCTGCCGGCATCTGAGAGTCGAGACAAATCTGACACCCGGAACCGCTTTCCGCTACGGAAGGCGGTTCCTGCTTTTTGTGATTTCTTGCGCAGGGCGGGGGAGTGGGTGTATATCTCAGTCATGTGTAAACCATTCCGCGACTACCTGACCTTGACCCGCGAATACACGCGGGAGATTATCACCTTCGGCGGTTTTGCCCTGGTGTGCTTTGTGTATTGTGATTTCCGCCAGCTTGCCCGGGACCAGGCAACCACCGCTGCCCAGACGGTGGAGATTCTGCGCGCCATGGATACCCGCCTGTCGGTCATTGAACACCATGCTGATTCTGCCAGATGAAAACGAACATACGCCAAATTCAGCAGCATCTGGGGGTGACGGCAGATGGAATCATGGGGCCGCAGACGCTGCGGGCCATATCGGCTGCCCTTGGTATCAAGGAGCGTCCCGTCTGGCCAGGGCAGGCAGAGGTGCGCAGCGGCAGGAGCTTGTTCGGCGCCCCCGGGTGCGAGGAGAATCTGCAGAGTATTCTTCCTGCCTATCCGCTCTATTATGAAGGGAAGCCCGTGCGCAGCATCCGCGTGCACAAGCGCATTGCCGGGCATGTGAAAGCTGCTCTGGAGGAGGTGCTGGCGCATTACGGGCTGGAGGAAATTCACCGCCTGGGGCTGGATGTGTACGGCGGCAGCTATAACAACCGCCCCACGGCAAGCGGCAAGTCGATTTCCATGCATGCCTGGGGAATTGCGCTGGATTTCGCCCCGCGCGCCAATGCCTATGCCCTCAAAGCGCCCCGCGCATCGCTTTCTCACCCGGATTGCGAAAAATGGTGGCAGATATGGGAGAGCCATGGGGCGGTTTCGCTGGGGAGAGAGCGGAATTATGATTGGATGCACCTGCAATTTGCCTCGCTGGATTGAATTTTTTAGAAAAATTTGCAAAAAATACGATTTTTGTCTTGACCTGGGTGGGGAGTGTGTGTATAATGTGCCCGCAGCCACGCTGCGAGCATCATAAGAAAGTCCCCATCGTCTAGGGGTTAGGACATATGATTCTCAGTCATAGAACCGCGGTTCGAATCCGCGTGGGGATGCTCAGAAAAGCCCGAGGTTAACGCCTCGGGCTTTTCGCTTTCCGTAGGAGAGAGGAAAAGAAGATGATACGACCTGTTTGCAGCGATGATGCCGCGGCCTTGGCCGGGATATACAATTACTATATTCAGGAAACCACGATTTCCTTTGAATCCACGCCGCTGAGCGTGGCGGATATGCACGCCAGAATCGAGCAGGTCTCCGCTGCCTATCCTTTTCTGGTGTGGGAGGAAGCGGGGCAGGTGTGCGGCTATGCCTATGCGCATGCCTGGAAAGAACGTGCCGCCTATGCCGGCACCTGGGAGATTTCCATCTATCTGGCTCCGGAATACTGCGGGCAGGGCATAGGCCACAGACTGCTGGAGCAACTGGTGGACGCCTGCCGCCGCGCTGGCTGCCGGGTGCTCATCGCTTGCATCACAGCAGATAATGAAGCGAGCTGCGCATTTCACCAGCGCCACGGCTTCCGCCAGGTCTCTCACTTCACCCAGGTAGGCTGCAAGTTCGGCCGCCTGCTGGATGTCGTGGACTACCAGCGAATATTGTAGAAGGATTAGGGATTAGGGATTAGGGATTAGGGATTAAGGATTAAGGATTAAGGAATGATTGGCGGGAAATCAGGCGGACTCCTGTCCGCGGAATTTTTCACTATTCACTCCAATCAGTGGGTGCAGTTGGCAAAGCCGTGGGTGCGGAAGATGTTGCGCACCTCGTTGGTGAGCTCCTGGGCGGGCGGCTCCAGCTCCATGAGCGGATAATCGAGCCCCAGCTCGCCCCACTTGAACTTGCCCATCTGGTGGAACGGCAGCACATCCACTCGCTGTACATTGCCCAGGCCGGCGGCGTAGCGCGCCAGGGCGGTAATGTCATCCAGCTGGTCGGTGAGTCCCGGCACCAGCACATAGCGCAGCCACATGGGCGTGCCCAGCTTTGCCAGCTTCTCGGCAAAATCCAGCGTGGGCTGCAGCGGCTGCCCGGTTACCAGCTTGTATTGTTCCGGGTTCCAGGCCTTGATATCCAGCAGCACCAGGTCCACATCATCCAGCATGGCATCATCTGCATTGCAACCAAGGTGCCCGGATGTATCCAGACAGGTGTGCAGCCCCATTTCCTTGCAACCGCGCAGCAGGGCGCGGGTGAATTCCGGCTGGAAAAGCGGATCGCCACCGCTGATGGTTACGCCGCCCTTTGCATTCTTAAGGAAAGTGGCATAGCGGCTGATTTCCTCCAGCACATCCTCTGCAGTGCGTTCCTTGCCCCGGCGTTTGAACGAAGTATCCGGGTTGTGGCAATACTGGCAGCGCAGACTGCACCCCGCCAGGAACACAATGAAACGAATGCCCGGCCCATCGACCGTGCCGCAGGATTCTACCGAATGAACAAGACCTGATACAGAGGCTGCCGTCATGCCCGGATGTTAGCACAGAATGGAACGATTATCAATCAAATTGGCTTTGTCGGGCTGGATGGTGGCCATATTCCCGAGCGCAGTACGGGAATTTCATACGCAGGCAACGCCTGCGTATTTCATGCGGGAGACAGCTCGAAGGCATCAGCCTAGAGGAAGTTCCGCTGCTAATGCAGCGGAAAACAGTCGCTTCCGTCTCCGCCCTAACGGGTTGCACCGAGACTGGCCACTTAACGAAATTCACGGACTTACCCGTGGATAAAATCCGCCCTTTGGGCGTATGAAGGCCGCACGTTGTGCCGCACACTCAGCTTCCACTGACGTGAAAGCTGAGCCCGATAAAACGCCTTCTGATGTTTAACCGAGATTTATGCAAAACGGGAATTGAATTCCCGAATTCCATAAAAATGCCACATTTTCAGGGCTGCTGCAGTTCGCCCCTGGCCCGGCGCTCTTTCAGAATAGAATCAGTCAGGGAGATGGCGGCAGAGCAGAAGTGGCGGCGGCTCCACACCTCGCGGCAGAGGGCACGGATTTCATCGTTGTTCTGCACGCTCCATGCCCGCTGGCGGATGCTATCAAGGTAGGCTGCTATCAGTGCTTCTCTCCGCCGTGCGCCTTCGGCCAGTTCTTCAAGCTGGCGGCGCTGGATGAAGCGCTCGCGTTTCGTCATGGGGCGGGTGTATTTGAGTTTCTTTTGTTTCATCTTGGTAATTTTATTCAACGGAGTATTCTTCAACTGGCTTATCGAGCGGGACTGTCAGCATCTGTCGGGCAAAATGTGGAGTGTGGCAGTGGTCTATTTCGGTTCCTTCCATCGGGATAGGCAGCGTAAGCGGGCGCGGGTGGAGACTGCCTATACGGAGGGGCGGGAGGGCAACATCCTCTCCGTTGGTTTTGTGCTCTACCAGGTACACGGCGCTTGCCAGGGACTCTGCTCGCATGCGGGAAATAAATTCCTCCCATGGTGCAGAGTGCAGAAAGGCATCCATCTTCATTTGAAGCTGCGCGTGCAGCTGGTAGGCGCCATGCGGCATGGTGGGCGGGGCATCCTGTGGCTCGATGCGGTAGAAAGTGTTGCCATTTCCCCGGTGCAGACTGTAGCGCAACCAGCGCAGCAGGTAGTAGAGCTTTTTGTTGCGCTGCCGGTTTTTCTTCGTGTCGGGGGAATTGAACGGTACAATGATGCTGATGCTGCGGTATAGGCGAGTTTGTTTGTCGGGCATATTGGGTTGCGGGGTCAGGGGTGCATGTATTTTCTTGCAATTCGTTTGCATGCTGCAGAGAAGGAATGGTAGAGACTATTGTTGAATTTTCCGGCTTCTTCGGGTGTGAGCTGTTCCCACGCACCTGCTTCAAACAGGGCGAGCAGACACGATTCGCTTTCATTGGTCAGCGCCCACTGCAGCAGGCGGTAGGCATCGCCCTCTATGTGGCACCCTTTTGCCAGAAGCCAGCGCAGACTCAGTATCTGGTTGCGACGGGTTGCCAGCAGCAGTGGGGAGATTTCTCCATACCATTCATCGTTCAGCGGGCCGTTGATGCTGCATCCGGCTTGTTCTGCTGCTTTCATGCGGGGGATATCACCGTATTTAATGGCGTAGCACATGGCCGCTTCCGGGGAGGTACAGGGGGCCGGCTCCGGTGCATCATAGGGTATACCCCGTTGCAGCAGTTGCTGGCAATCCTTTGCCTGGTGTTTTATGGCGATATCCAGTGCCGTTTGCTTCGCATAATTTCTGAACTTCGGGTCGGCACCGGCTGCGAGCAGAATGTTTGCGCATTCCAGGGCATTGAATTGCGCGGCTCTCATCAGTGGCGTCCACACGTCCTGGTCCCGGAAATCAACCCAGGCGCCTGCTTCCAATAAGCGCCGCAGTACATAGAAGGAGTTGAATTCTGCTGCTGTGCCAAGTGGAGGATTATCCAGTAATTCGACGCCTCCTCCATTCGGATTCGCGCCGGCTTGCAACAAGGCCACGATGATTGGTTCCAGTCCTTTAAAGGTATCGCCATCCAGATAGACAGCAAGGTGCAAGGCCGGAGTTCCCTTGTAATTGCAGGCTTCCGGAGATGCGCCATGCTGCAGCGCTGCAAGTGCCTCCGGCGTTCTGCCATGGTTAATGGCGTGGATGAGGCGTGCGTTCATCACTTTTTCATGTGAGGGTTCACTGGCGCCACTGCGCTTGAGCAGCCTGATGATTTCCGGCTTGTGATTCACCAGTGCATAGCACCAGGCTGTGCTCCCGCTTGTGTCTGCACGTTCTGTATCAGCACCGGATTCAATCAGAAGCCCGATAATCTCTGCGTTGCACTTATTCTGAGCGGCGTGAATTAATGCGCTTCGCCCGTATCTATCCGACTCGTTCACATCCGCGCCATAGGATAGCAGTATTTCCGTTTTCTTTCTCTTGTCCCGACCAGATGATTCCATTACCCGCATCAGGGGAGTCTGCAGATATTGGTCCCAGTCGTTCTCATCGGCCCCGGCTTCCAGAAGATGCTGAAGCACTTCTGCTCTGCCGCGCACAGCTGCTGCTGTGTGCAAGGGCATGTTACCTTCGTAGTCTATAGCATCGAGCTCGGCCCCGGCCTGTATCAGAAGCTCGGCACTCTGCGCTGTTTCGCAGTAGTGCAAGGGGGTGCGGCGTTCTGAGTCTTGAGCATGGACATCGGCACCCCGCTCCAGCAGTATCTTCACCAGGTCGGGGTTCTTATGATTTGCTGCGTAGTGAAGAGCCGTGCAGTCGTCTGCATCCCGGGCGTTGATGTGTGCCCCTTTGTTCAGGCTGTTGAGGAGCTCTCTGACATTGCCGCGTTCGGCTGCCGCAATGAGCTTGTTGTCGAGTTCGGATTCGCTGTTCATGGTATTCATAGAATAGGGGAGAGATGGTGTTGAAATGGGGCTACCTCACTTTGCTGAGTCCGATATCAGGATGCGTTTTCTGCCCTTTCACCGCAAGCATCAGAGGTTCGTCCTGCATGCCGGTAATGATGTTGACAATGCAAGGCCTCTCAGTGCTCAGGCGGTACAGCCGCGGCCAGTATTCCTGCATGCACGGGCCTTCGTCAGTCATTTCACTGTAGGTGTAGATGCGCTCGCGCTCCATCGTCAGGAACTCATCGCAGATAGGTACACACAGCGGGTATTCGAGCGAATCCGCCCTTACGGGGGCTGCTTGTCCCGGCAGCATTATCTGCGTGTCACCGCCCAGGTAGAGATTCCAGTATTGTTCTGTATGCCAGGGAAAGTCGCGCACCTCTGGCCGGTGCGACACCCAGTCGCGGTAGGCGGCGCCTTCCTCCGGGCCATACTCCCGCGTATCCTCGCCCGAAATCCTGGGAATATAGGCCGGAACATTCTCCTGCACTACCTGGCAGCTCAGCAGCGGCACCACCTCGCCCGATTCTGCATCCTCGAGTCCGAGAATCAGTTCCGGGTCCTGCTCCAGCATCTCCATGATGTCGCTGATGCTCCTGAACACCGGCTGTCCTTCTTCCACTTCTATGCGGACGCTTCGCCACCCACCCTTCGGGGCCTGCTCCAGTACCGTGCGGTGGTACACCGGTTCCGCTTTCAAGTGGTCGCGCAGCGGTGTGTCTGATTCGCTCTTGAACCAGCTTTGTGATTTCGCATCCCACACCTGTATCGGTATCTGAACCAATCCTCCCAGGGTGAGTGCCATGCCTTCTTGTTTGTTGGTATTCATATTGGTGTAATAGTTGGTGGTTGTGAAAAACAGGTATGCCGCTGCAGACCACGGGGCACCAGCCAAGCATGCACAGCACAAGGCCGGAGCACAGCTCACGCCGGACTTAGCCGCAGCATTTTTCTCATTCACGCACCATGCACCAACTGCACAGCACAACAACACACGGGTAGCAACAACACAGCGGCCCCTGCCGCAATAGAGGTAGTATTCATAACAATGATGATAGACAGTTTGATTTGGATTTGATAGACAGATGCACGCTGCTCATGCCGCGTACAAGCTTTCTATAACATGCCATTCCTGCTTCTGTCAAGTGCTATTTTTTTGCTTTTTTTGAAATAAAAGTCAGAAAAATGAAATAGAACGCATTATTTTCTTGATAGATTTTCGGGGGGTGGAATGCAATGGCAGGCTGGCTTCGCTGATTGATAACTTGCTGCAGCGGGAAGCCCGGGGGTGAGGCCCGGGCTTCCGTGGTTGGTTGCGCGTTTCTAACAGGGGACTATCCTTGCTTTCACTCCCAGGGGGCAGGAGAGGAGGGATACGGAGATAGCCGCCGCCGGGAGATTGAATGCAGCGGCAATCAGCTTGCGGTATTCTTTCATCTGACCGGCGTAGTGGGTGGTGAGCCAGTCTTCAAAACGGGTGTAGCCTTCCCGCTCCCCTGGCTTGTTGGTTTTGAAGTCGATAATGTGGGCGGCTGTGACCCTGCCTTGTTCGTCATGGGTGAGGATGAGCCTGTCGATGGTAGCAGATATCCATTCGTTCCGGCTGTTAATGGCCTCGATGGATTGCTCGTTGTAGACCTCCTGACCGGGCTGAGCAGTGAAGAGTGCTACCACATCCGGCTCCTGCAGAGCCGCGGCCACCACCTGCTGCGCTTCGCTTTCCGGATTCTGCAGCCAGCTGGGCAGGGGGGCATTCAGCCAGCTGATTTGCTCGAAATAGCCATGAACGCGGGTTCCGAACTCTGCGCCGGAGGAATCGCCGCTCAGCTCGGCATCCTGCACTTTTTCCGGGGAAGATTCACCTGCCATGGCTGAAGGGGAGAGCCGGTTTCTGTCCTTTTTCGCTTTGCCCAGGGGCTTTAGCGTCTGCGGGGCTGTTGCCTGTTCTTCCCTGGCTGTCTTCTGCAGATACCAGTCAGCATGGCCGAACTCAGTGGGCGCATCGGGCGTGGCCTCGATTTGCTTCGCCTTCAAGGCCTCCAGAATCCAGTCAGATTCCTTCTGGCATATTTCCTTTCCTTGCTCCGGCAGTAGAAGGTAATTGGCATAGCGGGCGCGGGTGAGAGCCACATACATCAGGTTGTAGCTGTCATCGCGGCGGGCTTGTTTCCATGTTTTTTCGTAGTCCAGCAGCGGCTGCCAGAATTGGCGCTCTACCGCGGTGCCGGGGTGCACCAGAATACCCTCCTGCGCTTCGGAGATGAAGTAAGGAATCCCCTCTGCTCGTGGTTGGTCTACGGCCTTGGAACCCAGGAAGGGCAAAATCACCGCATCGAACTCTGCGCCCTTACTCTTATGCATGGTCATGACCTGCACAAACCGGGCAGAGCCATTTTCCTTGCGGCAGCAGGTGCGCATATGCAGCAGCCATTCATCGAGCGAGCCACCGGCGGCATCGAATCTCACGGCTTCCTCCAGCCACTCATCGAGCATGCGGCGGGAGTCAAGCTCTGGCAGATAAGTGGCCAGTTCCTGAATGAGAGCGGCGTAGCCATGCGTGTTGAGCCGGCTCATCCAGGAATCCCAGACAGCACTGCGAGTGAGGGAGCCAGACTCATCCTCCAGCTGCATGATACGCCCCAGCGGAGAGGATTTCAGCACATGGTAGCGGTATTTATCCGCCGGCTCGCGCAGCCAGAGGAAGAAGGAGAGCAGCAGTTCTCCCAGCGGCGAAGCCTCTGCCAGCGGCGAGTCTTCCACCAGCTGTACCGGAATCTGGGGCTTGTATCGGCGCAACCAGGAGACAAGGCTTCGGGCGGCATCGCCTTTTCTCAGCAGAATGGCCACGCTGATGCCATTTCTCAGTCGGCGCATGCCTTGTTCGCTGGCTTCGGTGAGTTCTTCCAGAATATCGCCGATGGCCTGGCAGGCGTTCTGCAGCGTTTGTTCCGCCTTATCCTTGGGTAGAACGCTGATTCGTACATATCCCTTCTTATCGCCGTTGCTGGCATGGCTGCTGTGTTGGGAGAACTCCTGGTCTACTTCGTCGTTTTTCTCGAAGACCAGGTTGGTGAACGCCATGATTTCCGGCACAGAGCGGCGGCTTTCCTTCAGCGAGGAATTGGTAAGGCCGTGCTTCTGCCAATCGTAGCCATCCCTGGTGGGGATGGTGCCGCGCAGTTGTTCAAAGAGTTCGGCAGAAGCACCGCGGAAGCTGTAGATGCTCTGCTTCTTGTCGCCCACAACAAAGAGGGATTTATCCGGATACTGGGCATTTTCCTTCAGCAGATTACTGAGGATTTCCCACTGCA
This sequence comes from Akkermansia sp., assembly GCA_017546445.1. Classification (GTDB taxonomy): domain Bacteria; phylum Verrucomicrobiota; class Verrucomicrobiia; order Verrucomicrobiales; family Akkermansiaceae; genus Akkermansia. Next base: position 24,869 of record JAFYWX010000028.1, read on the forward strand.
CGGGGTCGGTATCCTGGAACTCATCGAGCATCCAGTGGTCGAGCTTCGTGGTGAGGTTGAGCGCCATGCCGGAATCTTCGTCGGCGGCATTGTGACCCAGAAGCTGGCGCGCGCCTTGTTTGATATCATCGAAAGTGCATAAGCCTTCGCGCAGAATACTTTCCCGATAGGCGGAGTAGTATTTGCTCAGTAGCTCATGCATGGCGATAGAGCGCTCCTGCACGGAGCGCAGGAAAAGCTTGGCGCAGGCCGTTTTCACCTCCTTTACCAATTCGCGAAGCTGGTAATCACGCTCCAGTTCAGCATCCGGGGCCAGGTATTCCTCAATCTCCTCGAGCCAGGCGTTGAAGGAATCAGATGCCTTGAAGTCGCCCTTCCGGATTTTGAGGGCTACCGTGGACAAAGTCTTTTTGACGTAATTGCGCGGCTTTTTCCAGCTGATGGATTCCACCAGCTCGTTGATTTCCCGCTGAATGCTCTCCACTTCTTCATCCGGCATCAGGCTGGCATCGCTGCAATCCGGCAGACCGAAAGGAATCGGGTTGCCCCAGGGTGCCTTCTGGGGGAACTCCTTGTAAAGGTTCAGGTAGGTGTTGACATTGTCTTCCAGCAGGTCGAGAAGGGCACCTCCTTTGTCCTCTGCAATGCTGGAGAGCAGCGTGATGAGAGCGGATTCGTGGTGCGATGATTTTTCGCTCTCCGCCAGCATGGCAAGCAGGGCGGTGTGGGTGGCACGCTGCTGCTGCAGGGCATTCATGGGGGAGACGCTGCTCAGGCCGGCGCGATGAATGTCTGCCGCCACCACGCGGTTGAAGAAACTGTCGAGGGTGGAAAGCTGCAGGTCGGAGCTCTTGCTCAATACGCGCAGAAGCAGTTCTGCAAAGAATTCCGTGGTAAGCCGGGGCAGCGCTGGTTCCCCGGGAATGGGGGTGAGCTGCTCCGGGAAACAACCCTGAGCCACCGCTCGCTTCAGCATAGGAATGGCTGCCGGATACAGCGCAACCGGATTGGCGGATTCGGTGAGCGACTTGTCCGTATTCAGGTGCAGCCCGGTCCAGGTTTCCCAGACTCGGGCGGCCATGCCGTTGCGTTCGGGAAAATCGCGGTCGGGTTTGCCCAGGGCGCCGTCTGACAGGGCCTGGAAGATACGGTTGCGGAATTCACCGGCGGCTTTTTTGGTGAAGGTCAGGGCAATCATCTTTTCTGGTCTGGCCCCCAGAGCCAGCAGCGCCACGAAACGAGAGGTGAGCTGGTAGGTCTTGCCGGTGCCTGCGGAGGCTGCAATGAGGTTGCCGGAAATCTGCTTGTGATGGGGAGTGCTCATGGGGTAATTACGGGGTATCTGTTTCCTGCTCGGGAAGTGCCAGTGGCGGAAGGCTGCACATGACGCGGGGATCCGGGTCTTTGTAGATGCTCAGGGCGCCGAAATTGCTGTATATCATGCTGCGCCCCAGGGATTCTGCGGAGTACAGGCATTTGCCTGCCCGCATGAGTGCGGCGGCTTGCTGCACGCAGGTCATGGCCTGGTCATGCAGCTCCTGGGTCATGGACGATTTGCTGGCAACTCCGCTCATGGGGGCGTAGGTAACCTTGCCCGGCTTGGTGCGGGGAATATTGTAGAATGCGGTTTCCGGTAATTCCGGCAGGTGGTGTATCTGGCGCAGGGCTTCGGCATAGAGCGGCAGCTGCACGCTGGCCCAGCGGAAGCTTTCGCCCTTTTCGTTCTGCAGCGTCAGGGCTGCGGGCATGTAGTGCTGGTACAGGGCGGCAGATGCCTCGGAGAGCTTTTCCCAGTGCGTGCTGCGCGGGTCGGAATCATTGGTCTTGTAGTCAATCACGCGCATGCGGCCATCTATCCGGTGCCGGTCCACGCGGTCCACTCGCATATCAAAGAGCAGCGGGGCTCCCCCGTCTGCCGCGGGCAGCTGGAAGCACAACTGCTCTTCGCAAAGGATGACCTCCCAGCCATAGCAGAGTTCCTGGGCATGCTGGCGGGCAAACTCCTGCACGCTCTTCTGCAGGTTGCGCAGCAGAATGCGTATGGGGATAGGCAGCTTGTCTTCTTCATCGCCGTATTGTCTGAGCACGTGCGTAGTCGCTGCTTTCTCGGCGTAGACGGTGATTTCCTTTGTTAATGCAGCAAGGTCGGTGCCTTCATCTGCTTTGTTGAAGCGGGTGGTGATATCCTGCAGAATAGCGTGCAGCAGGGTGCCGTATTCTGCGGCATCCGGTTCAGATTTGCCTTCCTCCAGCGCTTCGCCCGGGGCAATCTTCAGCAGGCGCTCCATCCAGAAACGGAGGGGGCAACTCAGGAAATTCTTGATGGCAGAGGGTGAGAAGGTGCGCTGCGGGTCGGTATAGGGATTGCTGATACCCGGTGCAATGAGGGCCACACTTTCCATGGAATCAGCCGTTGCGGCTGTGTTTTCCTGAGTGATGAAGGGCAGGAGGTCGTAGGCTGCGGTGCCGGTTTCTGCGGGCGGGTCTGAGAACAGCCAGCTGACTCGCTCTGCTGTTTCTGCTGCGGTGCTGCAACGCAGGAGCAGGGATGAGGGGGCAATGGGGGTGCCATCCACCGAGCAGGAGGCCAGAACAAAGTGCACCGCACCAGCGGGGCGGCTGTGCAGCAGCGCGGTGAGCAGGAAGCTGTCGCGTGCGCAGCGGGTGGTGTCGCTGGTCATGTTCAGGAAGCTGCGGTAGGCATTTGGCAGGTAGGCATCTGCCGGCATTCGCTCCGGCACACAACCATCATGCATGCCGGCCAGAATGACCTTGGGCGCCCGGGCATAGCAGAGCTCGCGCCATCCGCGCAGGTTTATGGCTTTATCCCGCTCGCCTGCGCCTTCCAGGGCGCCGGAGGATTGTTTTTCAACCCGGTGGGCCAGCAGCATCAGTGCAGCCTGGGGCGGGCAGCTGATAGCCGGGTGGGCTACCAGGGCTGCGGCATCCCGTATGTTGTTTGTCAGGAGCCGTGCGGCGCGGTTCCATTCCGGCTCAGAAAGCCGGCGCTGCAGGGCATCGGCCAGAGCCCGGAGGCAGCCCGGCAGACTGCTGGCATCCATGCAGTCATGAACCAGCTGAACAAGGCTTTCCGTGTAGTCGATATAACGCTGCAGCCTGCGCTGCACCTGTTCCTCCTCAGCCTCCTGCAGCTGCCGGTGCATGAGATGCAGCAGGTGGTGCGGTGTGGCGGGCAGGTGCTCAAAACACAGTTCTGTGAGGTGGTGGTTGAGGTTGGACAGGTTCCTCTCCGGGCTCAGGCTGCTTTGGAGTGTGCGGTTGCGCAGCAGGGTGAGGAAATCCTCCATGGCGCGGTTGCTGCCGATATCCTCCTGGCTCCAGGCGGTGCAGACATTGCAGAGCTGCCGGGGAATGCGCCCGGCCTCGGTGGAAAGCAGGGAGCGCCCCTCCGGCATGCTGATTTGCCACTCCGGCAGGAAGGCGGATACCAGCATGTGAGAAAGTGAGTTGTCGCAGGAGGCCAGCAGTACCTCATCTGATGCGCAGCCGCCGGCCAGTTCTCTGACCTTGCGGCCAAAGGCCTGCACGCTTCCGGTGGGGTGGATGGTGTTGCAGGGCATGCCGGGCCCGCTGTTTGTGGAGGGAATTTCAATCGGGCATTCGCTCCAGCCCATGCGGGCGTGTGGGCCTTCGGAAATAACAGGAATCGGCTGGCCGAAGGTGTCAAATCTTGCGGCTTCCTCTGCTGGTGCATTGACCCAGATTTCAACATGGGCTGCGCCGGTTTCCACCATGCGCTGGAGATACAGTCGGTTCAACGGTGAAAGCTCAGGCACGCAGGCAATAATAACCAGGCCGCGGGGCGTGGGGCAAGCCAGTTCTGCGGCGCGGCTCTGTTCTGCAGGGGTGAGCCCCCAGGATGCCAGCTGTTCATCCACCCCGGCGAAGGCGGTGCGCAGGGCGTTCCAGCGTTCCTGCTCGTAGCGGAGGGTGTTTTCCCATTGCGTGCCGGTTTCCTGCAGATAATCGTGCACAAATTGCTGCGCAGTGCTGAGCTGCCAGTCCGGGGTGCGTACTTCCTGTTCCAGTTGCTTGCGCACATGCTGCATCTGGGTGGCTACCTCCAGCAGCCAGGGCAGGGGCTTATCGCTCATAGCGCCGCTCAGCACATGCAGCCAGGCGGCCATGGTTTCCAATTCCGAGGCCGTGTTCTCCCCCCCGCTGGGAAGCAATTGCCCTGCCAGAATGATTTTCGGCATGAGGAGTGGGCAGCCGGCTCGCTCGGCCATGTATTCGCGCAGGCATCTCCCACTCTCGGCGGTGGGTACTACCACAGTGGCTCGCCGGAAGATTGCTGGATGTTTATCATTAAGTTCTTCTAGCTTTTCAGCGACGAGCTCGATGGCGGGAGCATCCCAGCCGAGAAATTTAATTTCGGGAGTATTCATGGGCGATGTAGCCATTGTATCACGGAAAAGCGGTTTTACAAGGGGGGATAGCGGAATTATCTTGTCTGAAAAGAGTAAAACCGATTCTGGTTTTTACTTTTCTGGGAGATTACCTAATTTTTGCTGTACACCTGTTGGTGAATGATGTATTCTTTCCTGTAAGGCTGTAGCTATTATCACCTCTAAATATTTTTCTCTATATGGATACTCTCGAAATTACAGTAACTACTTTGGCTGATTCCGGTGTCGGTTCTCTGCGTGAGGCTCTTGAATATGCTTATGGGTATGCTTTGAATGCGGAGGAGGCATGCGTTAACATCAGTTTTGATGCATCATTGGCTGGTGGTGTCATTGAGCTCCAGTCTGCGCTGCCGGCTATTTATTCCGGTGCGCTTGTCTCTATTGACGGGCCTGAGGGCGGGATTACGCTTACAGGTTATGGCCTGGAGGCCCAGAGTGATGTGGTGTTGAATAATATCACGCTTCCGGAGCTGTTGGTGAACGGCGCATATACCGTGAGCGGAAGCGGCGTTGTGTTCACAGGGAGTGGTGCCGTTATTGATATGGTGACATATGCAGACCTGAGCGGCCTTTCCGCCAGTGCCACCCATGCAGGGGCGTATGTGTATGTGGAGAACTATGCCTCGGAGATGCAGCTGGTAGCTCTGGGCGACCAGGCCGGGGCGCTTGCTGCTTATCAGGTGGATGCCGTTTCCACGTGGGCGGGCATTGAGGCATGGGAAATTGGCGCGGGGGTGAATATGTGCCTGCTTACGTACGTCAGCTGCTATTCCGGTGGTTCGATTGTTTTAGGGGATGGTGCTTATCTGAGTACCCAGATTGATGACGAAGGGTATACCATTGGTGGCCTTTCTGTAGGCGGAGGCAGCACTCTCACTGCAACCAATGCTGTTCTGGATATTCCGATTAGTTTTTACGACGGGGGCCGCGTAACGGAAGGTTCGTCGTTCTCGTATGTCTATATGGATGAACCTTTGTATATCTCTCTGGAAGGTGATGAAAAGCCTTTTGAGGGTGCTACCGTGACCACTGCCGAAGGTGCATTTCTGGAGTATAACTTTACCGATATTACGGATACCTATTTAGGCGATTTGAGCTCCATTACACGTGAAAAAATGGCTGCTCTTACCGAAAATGGAACCAGGCAGATTCGGCTGCAGTTTTCTGTGCAGAACGGTGAGACCTGTACTGTTGAGGAAGGGGTGCAGGTGCTGCTGGATGCATACGTATACAACGGAACGATGGTTTGCGGGTCCGGAAGTATCATCAATGGTGAGGTGTATGTCTCTGGCGAGAATGGAAAGGTGATTTCGGAGGGGGCCACCTTTGAGTCTCTGGCTATTCGTGATGATGTTACTCTGGAGGGCAGCTTCAAGTTCAGTGGGAAAGTGTCTTTTGGTACACTGGATCAGGTAGAGAAAATACTGTCAGATATTACTTATGAGACGATTGGGGATGAGGTAGTACTGGATATTAATAGGGACGAGGTCTCGGGAACTACGGTAATTGGCCAATCAACTCTTCAGATGATTAATTATGAAGGGTTCGCACAGGTTAGATACTTCAATATTTTGATGGAAGAGGGCGGAGTTGTCATTCTCAATCATTTAAAGGGAGATAGTATTCCTTACGTCAATGGTGCAGGGGACTACACTGTGGTAATGAATGGCTGCGAACTGAATCCGGACAACTACTTGTCATGGTATGGTGGTGCTGTTGAATACAATGGTGTCGATTTCAATGGCTCTACCTTCAATGGTGATTTGTGGTATGCCGATGCCTGCTCGCTGAAGATGACTGGGTGCAGTAATCTGGAGAACTTCAATCTGGATATTTATGAAGCATATGATGTAAGTATCATTCTGACAGGAAATGATTTCTCCCGGACGGAGTTCGCTATCTGGAATCTGCCCGCGGGCTGTGTGATTGATTTGTCCGGAAACTACTGGGGCACCACCGATATGGAGGAAATCCGCGCCCGCCTGGGGGAATATGCGGATTCGATTATCCTGACCAGCGTGCTGGATTCCGCGCCTCCGCGCCCGCTTGAATTAGCCGTAACTACCGATGCCGCAGAGGGAGAGGGCTCCATGGCGGCGGCACTGTCTGCTGCGGCTCAGGCGGCACCGGGGCAGCTCTGCATCATCACGATAGATGAATCTCTGGCTGGTAAGTCTCTGCAACAGGCTGCAGATTTACATGTTACCGGCAAGCTGTTGTTTGAAAGCGCCGTTCCCGTAACGCTGGATGCCGGGGTGAGTCAGCTCTCCGTTGCAGAGGGGGCATACCTGAATCTGGAGCAGATTTCTCTGCAGGCTGAATCCATCAACGTGGAGGGGTGGATGTCTGTGGCTGGTGCCACCATCAGCTGCGAATCTCCCCTTTCCGTGGCTGAAAATGCGCTGCTTGTGCTGCAGAATGTAGCGGTGGAATCTATTGTAACGGCTGCCGGGGCGGAGCTGACGCTGAGAAATTGCAGCGGTATTTCCTCGCTGTCACTTGATTTGGATGGTAAGTACTGTTTCTATGGAAATGATTTCACGGATACCGAGTTTACCTTCACTGGCCAGAGCAATGGTGCCGTTATTAATTTTGTTGATTGCCAGTGGGGGACAGTGGATATGGAAGCCCTGTTTGCCCGCTTTGGTGAATATGCGGATTCCATTACTTTGGATGGCAAGGCATATGTGCCTGGCGGGGTGTTGACCGTTACCAACACTGATGACTATGGCACTGGCTCCCTCTCCTGGGCTCTGGAGCGCGCTTCCAACAGCGTGGGCAATGTGGTGGTGCGGTTCGATGAAAGCCTGGCAGGGCAGGTCATCAACCTCTACAACCCGGTTGAGCTGCGCGGAGCTTGCAGTGTGGAGAATCTGGCAGAAAATCCGGTAATCATTACTGGTGCGAGGATAGAAACCAGCTCTGCCCTTACTATGTCCAACATGGTGCTGCCCTCCGTTAAGCTGAATGGACCCTCGGCCTCCATTTCCGGCAGCGGCAATGTGCTGACGGACAGCTTGGCCATTGTGCTGGAATCCTGCAGCGGCAATGTTCGTGCCGCGCTTAATGCGGATGCCTGGTCGGCCACGGCTGCGGATGCCTATGTATTAGTCAGCAGCATTGGTGGTGACTGTGTCTTCGAATCCATCACAGATGTCCTGCCGGGGGGATATCACCTGACGTATACGGACATCATGTACGCCGTGACTCTTCAGGACGGTGCCTGCCTTAATGCGGGGGGGTATCCTGAGATTTATATTTATAACGATTTTTCTGCAGATTTTGAGACCCTGGCGGATGCCATTGTGGGGAATGCCTACATATACGTCCGCGATGGGGCTGATATTCAGCTCAGAAATGCAAATCTGCGCGCCAGCTATGTGTCTCTGTATCGTGGTTCTCTGACGGCAGACGGCGGCACCATTGGCTCATCTCTGAGTATAGACATAGACTCGGAGGTAAGCCTCAGCGGGGTGACGGTTGAGGGGGCTGTTTATAATAATCATGTTCTGTCTTTATCTGGTGTTTCCATTCTGGGTGAGCTGGAGGTGAACGGTGAAACCGCAGTGCTGGATTCCTCATGCGGCACCCTTGTCCTCGGTGCGGGGCAACTGGCAGTTGCCGGTTCCAGCGGCCTTACCCTGACCAGCAGCCGGGCTGTTTCCTTGTCGACCGGTTTCTCTGGTGTCGTCTCCGAGGTGATTGGGAATATTCCCCTCACCGTTGAGGCTGAGGATGCCTATCTCAGTATCAGTGGAGATCTCGGTACCTGCATGCTGGATGATGTAAGTTCTCTGCTGCCTGGCGGTTACCTGATTGACGGCTATACGTCCATCTCCCAAGGGGCTGTTCTAACGCTTGGCGGAGGCGTAAATCTGGATTCTGAATGGGTTACCATAAATGTTGAGGGTGCCTTGCAAACGGTGGAAGGTGGTGCCCCGGTTTCCATATCGGGTGGTAATTGGCAAATCGCCGAAGGCGGTTCCATTAATCTTTCTGCTGCCAGGCTGAGTGACATCATCAGTATTGGCATAGGAGCCGGCGGCTCTTTCTCCATGCAGGGTGGTTCGATCAGCTTTGCGTATGAGTATTACGGACTTTATATTACCAATGGAGGTGCTGAACTGTCTCTGCAGGATTGCGACCTCTCCGGTTCCAATATATTCATCAGCGGAACGGGCAGCACCATCGCACTTACGAATGCAGTAGGCCTTACCAGCCTTGCGCTCACGGATGGCAATACCTATATTCTGGAAAATTGCGATTTCTCCCAGACAGAATTCTCAATGGATCAATTCTATGGCAATTCCGAAATTGTCTTTACGAATTGCTTCTGGGGAACTGAGGATACCAGTGAAATCCTGAACCGTTTCGGGGAGTATGCGGATAGCATCACCATCGACGGTTTCATGGAGGAACGGATTGTGGAAATCCCCGTTACCACGGTAGATGGCGATGGCCCTGGTTCCCTGGCCGCGGCGCTGGCGCGGGCTGCTCTGCTGCCGGCGTACTGCCGGGCTCATATCATTCTGGATGAAAGCCTCTCCGGGCAGACGATTACTCTGGCAACAGGTGTCGAAATCGTCAGCCCGGTCACGATTGAAGCTGCAGACGGTGCTCCCGTCAACATCGGGGGAAGTTCTCTCATGGTTTCGGGGCCGCTTGAGCTTATCAACGTGAACGTGCCCACCGTAGAATTGAAGGCGGGCGGCTCGCTGAGCGGCACGAATGCGGGCTCCACCGCGCAGGGCGTGTTCCTGATTCTGGACGGATTCAGCGGTGATACCGCCGAGAGTGTAGCGGTTTTTGGCGAAAATGCCTATGCCGAGGGGAATTACGTTCTCGTGAAGTCACTTCCCTATGGTGAGCTCCTCTGCCTGAGCAACCCGGCTGCAGAAAACGGCAGCATTACCTACCGCCTGAGCAGTGATGAATATTACTCAATTGAAGAGGGCGGTGGCCTGGAAGTGGGTGCCGGCACTATACTCGACATATGTGACGCATACATGTACGTATGGGAGGGTGGCACGTTCCACGCTCAGAATGCCGTGGTACATGCCCCCGATTCCTGGGGCGGCCTGGATTTTTACAACGGTTCGTCCATAACGGTGGAGAATTCTGAATTGGCTGTTCCGTATCTGTACTTTAATGATTCAGATGTGCAGATTTCAAATAGTGAAATTGCAGATTGCTATGCCATCTGGATTAGTGATACCACTTGTGAATTGAATAACTGCAGTATTTCCTGTGAATCCGTTTCGGTTTCAGACCTCGCCGAGGTGCGCATGAGCGGATGCGTAATCTCCAAGGATACCTATATTTCTCATTACGGTGCATCGCTTACGCTCGATGGCGTGGTTTGCAATGGTGTCATTGATACCTATGGAGATTCCGAGGAGACGATCCTGACTATCAGAAATTCCAGCATTTCCGGCAGAATCCTCCTGTCCCTGGTTCCCGGCGTTTCCTACGTAATGGAGGGGAACGATTTCTCCAATACCTCGTTTGAATTCAACTACGTGGAGGAAGGTTTCACCATCGACTTCCGCAACTGTATCTGGGGTACCGATGACTTGACGGAAATCTTTGGCCGTTTCGGTGATTATGCTGAGTATATCCGCATTGATGGGCAGAGCGTGCCGGTGAATGATGGTATATATGAAGTCACTAACGCAGAGACCTCTGGTGCTGGCTCGCTGGCTCAGGCGCTGGCTGCTGCTGCCTTGTTCGATGGGGCTGCCGAAATCCGCTTTGCCGCTTCTCTGGAAGGGGCGGAGCTGTCTCTGGATTCCTCCCAGCTCAGTTTTGCGAAATCCATGAAGCTGGTGAACGCCGGCTCCCTGCCTGTCACGCTCTCCGGCGTGAGCATTTCCTCTTCCGCTGATCTGCATCTGGAAGGTATAGCCCTGCAGAGCATCGCGCTGAGCGGTTCTGTAAAACTTTCTGGCTCCGGTGTGGTGCTGACCGGCAGCGGCGCCGTGCTGACACTGCCAGACCTTGCTGCCGACCTCAGCGAGTTCTCTGCCGTGGCAACTCAGAAGGATGCCTGCGTCTCCGTGACGGATACCTACCTGAATTCTTCCACTGAGCTCGCACCCTGCATCGAGGGCGCATCTGCATACCGCCTCGAGAACAAGCTCAGAATCCAGCGGGGCGCAACCCTGAGTGTGAAGGAAGGCGTCGAACTACAGTTGATTCATGCAGAGAATGCTATTGTAGTGGAGAGTGGTGGCAATCTCGTGGTGGAGGACTCCACCCTCATGCTGCTGGGTGAGCAGCTGATCACTACCCGCCAGCTGGTGGTGCAGAATGGTGGTTCTCTGGTGCTCCGCAATGCTTCTGTGCTGGATGAAAAACCCGTTTTGCCGCCTGGGTCAGATACAGTGGATTCCTCCGCAGTGGCCTTTGCCGGCAATCGATCGTTTACGCTGCCGGAATCTATCACCGCTGCCAACGGCGGCGTTTCCGTGGCGGTCAATCTGAATCTGGCCACTCTCCGATCCATCTTCTCCGGCGCTGCGGGTGCCGGGCGCTATCAGTTGCTGGATATTTCCGGAGCCCGGGGCTCCAGCGTCATGACTATGGGCACTGCGGTTGATATCACCCTCGATGCAGACGGCAATGTATCCTCGGCGCTCGTCGCAACCTCGCAGATGTATACCAGTGCCATTGAAAAACCGTACAATATCACGTATTTGCACTCCTTGGATTGGTCTGCCGTTGCGTCCGCCAAGATGATTATGGCTGCTGGTGAACAACCGGCCACAATCTGGTTGGAGCTTACGAATAATGACGGCTCTGTGTTCACCCTCTCGCAGGCTGCCTTGGGAATGCAGTACCGCGGCTGGGTGGCTCAGGAAATAATCCTTGGTGAAGCTGTGGACTCCGGCTTTGTTTATGATACTTTCGTCACCGATGCTGCTGCCAGTGCCATTCTGCCCGAAATGCAGCAGAGTGCGGATTCCGGCTCTGCCATGCGCGGAATCACTGCTGAATCCGGCAGCTCCGTGACCATAGAAAACTCTTCCCTTACCGGTCTGAACAGCGCCGGAACCCTGAGCCTTGAAGGCAGCACCATATCTGATACCCTGGTCCTTTCCGGGGGAACTGTTGCCGGTTCCGGTAATGTATTCACCGGTGAAGGCCGCGTCATGCAGCTGAGCAATGCAGAAGCCAATCTGAGTAATCTTCAGGCCTCCGCCACCCAGGAAGGTGCCTATATCGGTGTGACGGATAGCTACCTGACCAGCTCCAACACGTACAGTGTGCTTGGTACCGGGCTGAATACTTATCGTTTTGAGAACGGGCTTGATGTTTATGGCAACGCCGCGCTGACAATTGGTGAAGGAGTAGTGTTGGATTTCCCGAATTACGGCCGTGATTTCTGGATTGAGCGAGGCAGTACTCTGGTAGCCACTGACGCCACTTTGAACCTGACCGGCCATTCAGCGGAGAATGGAGGAGACCTGAGCACTTTGCAGGTAGATGGTGTTGTCTCGCTGTCTGGCTGCACGATTAACGGCTATGCCGCCACACGGTGTGATAGCGATAGGGAAAACATCCGTGTGTCCGGCAACGGCAATCTGAGCCTGAGCGATTGCGTGCTCAATGATGTGAACTATTTCGATGTAGAGAGCGGCGGCACCGCCAGCATCAGCAACACCACGCTGCAGAACCTGACGAGCACAGGCACACTTACAATGGAGTCCTGTGAGTTGCAGAACCTGACTAGCGGTGGTACTACGGAGCTTGATAATGTGACCCTGAATTACCTGACGCTTTCCGGCGGCAAGGTGAGCGGAACAGCCACGCTGACCGGCAGCGGGCGTGTCATCACCCTGTCCGGAGCAGAGGCAAATCTGTCCGGTTTGAGCGCCACCGTCACACAGGATGGAGCCTATATCGGGGTGACGGATGGCTACCTGACCAGCTCCAACACATACAGTGTGCTTGGTACCGGGCTGAATACTTATCGTTTTGAGAACGGGCTTGATGTTTATGGCAACGCCGCGCTGACAATTGGTGAAGGAGTAGTGCTGGATTTCCCGAATTACGGCCGTGATTTCTGGATTGAGCGAGGCAGTACTCTGGTAGCCACTGGCGCCACCTTGAACCTGACCGGCCATTCAGCGGAGGATGGAAGAGACCTGAGCACTTTGCAGGTAGATGGTGTTGTCTCGCTGTCTGGCTGCACGATTAACGGCTATGCCGCCACACGGTGTGATAGCGATAGGGAAACCATCCGTGTGTCCGGCAACGGCAATCTGAGCCTGAGCGATTGCGTGCTCAATGATGTGAACTATTTCGATGTAGAGAGCGGCGGCAGCGCAAGCATCAGCAACACCACGCTGCAGAACCTGACCAGCGGTGGTACTACGGAGCTTGATAATGTGACCCTGAATTACCTGACGCTATCCGGCGGTAAGGTGAGTGGCACTGCCACGCTGACCGGCAGCGGGCGTGTCATCACCCTGTCCGGAGCAGAGGCAAATCTGGTCGGTTTGAGCGCTACCGCCACGCAGGAGGGTACCTATATCGGTGTGACGGATGGTGGCCTGGATAGTTCCAATACCTTCAGCGTGCTGGGCGAGGGATTGGATACTTATCGCCTGGAGACTTCCCTCAACGTGCGCAATGGTGCAACGCTGACCCTGGCCGAAGGCGTTGTGTTGGAGAGCCAGAGCCATAATAATGACTTGAATATCTATTCCGGGGGTAAGCTTGTAGCCACGGGGGCTACTCTGAATCTGCTGGGCCATTACAATGAAAGTGGCTATTACTTAAGTGAGCTTTGTGTTGAGGGTACAGCAGAATTGAGCAACTGCATTATTAATGCTTACGCAGCAAACTCCTGCGATGGATACGAAAATATACAAGTGCGGAATGGCGGCAATCTTAGCATGGAATCCTGCCAGCTCAACGATGTCAACTATTTTGAGATTCAAAGCGGCGGCAGCGCCAGCATCAGCAATACCACGCTGCAGAACCTGACGAGCTCTGGCACACTTGCAATGGAGACTTGTGAGTTGCAGAACCTGACTAGCGGTGGTACTACGGAGCTTGATAATGTGACCCTGAATTACCTGACGCTTTCCGGCGGTAAGGTGAGTGGCACTGCCACGCTGAATGGCAGCGGGCGGGTCATCACCCTGTCCGGGGCAGAGGCAAATCTGGTCGGTTTGAGCGCCACCGCCACGCAGGAGGGTGCCTATATCGGTGTGACGGATGGTGGCCTGAATGCTTCGTCTACCTTCAGCGTTCTGGGCGAGGGATTGGCTACGTATCGCATGGAGACACCTTTCTACATATATAGCGGTGCAACGCTGACTTTGGAAGAAGGAGTGGTGCTGGAAAGTCCGGATTACCGCAATTCCATGTATGTATACAGTGGTGGTAAATTGAAGGCGACCAATGCTACTCTGAATCTGACCGGTCATAGCAATGAACAGGGTAGTGATTTGAATGAGTTGAGTATTGAAGGCACCGCCGAACTGACGGGTTGCGTTATTAATGGCTACGCTGCTACATACTGTGATGGTTATGAGTTAATCATGGTGCGAAGGAACGGTAAGCTGAGCATGACAGATTGCCGGCTCAATGATGTGACTTACTTCGATGTAGAGAGCGGCGGCACGGCCACTATCTGCAACACCACGCTTCAGAATCTGAGCAACGCCGGAACTCTGGTGCTGGAGAACAGCACACTGAGCGGTGCGTTGACTCTTTCCGGTGGCAGCGTGAGCGGCTCCGGCAATATCCTCACCGGTGCCGGGTGTGTGATGGTCCTGCAGTCATTCAGTACCGACCTTTCCGGGTTTGTGGCCACGGCTACGCAGGAAGGTGCCTATGTGCAGGTCAATGCTGGCAGCGTGAATAGCAGCAGCAGTCTGCGTGTGCTGGGTGAAGGTCTGGATACATACAGGCTGAATACTTCAATTTCGGTGTACGATGGGAAGACTTTCACCCTTGGCGAGGGCGTGACGCTGGTTGCAGACCGGAGCGCCAGCCACGATATCAACGTGAATGGCGGGGGTAAGTTCATCGCCGATGGAGCCACGCTGCAGCTGCTGGGCGAGTCTGGCGGAGACCGCGTGAATGTGCGGGCCTACAGCGGGGCAGAGGTTAATCTGAAGAACACGGTAGTGCAGGGGCCTGATACCACGGCATCCAGAGATTACGAGGGTAATTTCCATGTTTATTCCGGAGGTCGCCTGGTGATGGAGAATACTCGTTTTGTCAGTGTTGATGGCATCTGCGTGGAAAACGGCGGTGTGGTTGAAGCCCGAGGCTTGAGCGGCGACAGCTGGATGACGCTGAATGGCGGTGCATCTGTAAGCATACAGAACTCTGATATGTCTGCCATGGCGATTCAGATTCAGGGTAACTACACTGGCACGAACAAGATAGACCTTTCCGGCAATTACTGGGGAACGACGAATTACGAGGAGATCCTCGCGAAGATCAGTGGTTACAATGCCAACTATGTGGTGCTGGAGAACTGGCTGGTGACCGCACCGGAGAATGCCGTGGCTATCGAAGGCCTGGTGGGCGATAAGTTGCTGGATGCCAGCGAGAATTCGGTGACGCTGCGCTTCTCCGAGGAGATGGATGCCACCACTACCACGGTGGATAAGTTCAGCATTGTGAATGAACTGGGTGAGGCGGTAGAGATTACGGGCTTTGAGCTGAGCGGGCAGGATGTGGTGCTGCATTTTGGTGAGCTGCCGAAGGATGGTACCTACAGCGTATCGGTGGCGAATGGTCTGAAATCTGCAGATGGCAAGGTGGTGCAGACTTACATGAGTCAGAGCGGAGCCAGCGAATACAGCGAGACGCTGCGCGCCGATGTGACGCCTGAGACCGTGACGACGGTTTCGCTGCAGAAGAGCACGCAGCCGCGCTATGTGGATGTGGTGTTCAGCGGGGCGGTGAATCCCGCTACCGCTGCGGTGGGGCTCTTTGTGCTGCGCGGCCCGGCCGGCGAGACGGTGGCGGTGCAGAGCATCAGCACCCCGGGGGCCAACACGCTGCGCCTGAATCTGCCGGCATTCAGTGCCGTGGGCGAATATACGCTGGAGATGCTGCCGGGCATTACCGACTACGCCGGCAATGCGGTGCTGCTGCCTGAGGAACCGCTCAGCTTCACGCTGGAATCGGCGGATGTTTCCGTGACTGCGGCAGATGTGGCCTACACCGGCCATACCTACGGCTCTGTGCAGGTGGCTCTCACGGCCAACAACGCCGGCAATGTGGCCGCCACCGGGGCCAAGGTGGAAATCTGGCTCACGAAGAATGGCAGCATTGCCTCCGATTCCATCCTGCTGGATATCGTCACCGTGGATCTGGCTGCCGGTGAACAGAAGGAGCTCACCCGCACCCTGCTGCTGGAGCAGGCCTGGGACCTGGCCGAAGGTGAATACCAGCTGGTCACCCGCAGCTCCTGGGGCGATGAGCTCAGCGCCTTGCGTGCGGATAACACCGCTGCCATCGGAACCCTGAGCGTGAGCTATCCCCCGGCTGCAGACCTGAGCATCACCGCCATGACCCTGCCGGATTCCCTGGAGCCCGGGCAGAGCTTTGCCCTGCAGCTGCAGGTGGCCAACAATGGTGGCCAGCCCACCCCGGCCGAGGGGCTGGTGGAACTGGGGCTCATACAGAGCGGGGCAGATGCCTCGACCATGATTTCGCTGGGTACCTACACTCTGGTGGCCTCCACCACCGGGGCTGAACTGGCACCGGGCGAATCGCTCCTGCTCAGTGTGCCGGCGGTGCAGCTGCCTGCGGGCATTGCGCTGCAGGGGGCGGTGCAGGTGGTCGCTATCGTTAACCCCGATAACACCGTGTTCGAGAAACCCGAGCACCGCGTTGATAATACCTTTGTGGCGGCTGATGTGCTGCAGCTGGAGCCCACGCTCAGTCTCAGCCTCTCCCGCAGTGAGGTAACTGAGGGCAGCGGGCTGCGCGTGGTCTACACCATTACCCGCAGTGGCGATTGCTCAGAGGCTCTCACTGTACAGGTGGATTGTGCCCTGGCGGAGCGCCTGGGCCTGCCCGAGACGCTTACCATCGCCGCCGGCCAGAGCAGCCTGCGCTACCAGGCTGCCCCGGTGAATGATGCTGAGTACCTGGGCAATGCCTCGGCCTCAGTGGCTATCTCGGCCGCTGGTTACAAGGGCG
Source organism: Akkermansia sp. (assembly GCA_017546445.1). GTDB lineage: Bacteria > Verrucomicrobiota > Verrucomicrobiia > Verrucomicrobiales > Akkermansiaceae > Akkermansia. The sequence continues at coordinate 41,476 of JAFYWX010000028.1, forward strand.
CTCAGAGCAGCATTTCTCTGGTGGAGGATGAGAAACCCACGCTCACCCTCACTCTTTCTGCTGCCTCCGCTGCAGAAGGTACCGAAATCACCGGCACGGTGTCCATGAACACCATTTCGACGGTAGATACGGTGGTGAAACTGGGCAGCACCTATGCCGCCCAGCTCAACCTGCCCGAGAGCATCACCATCAAGGCCGGCGAGAGCTCTGCCTCCTTCTCCGCCACTGTGGTGCAGGACGAAACCGCAGAAATTGATAAGGAACTCAAGATTACCGCCGCCGCCACCGGTTTCAACAGCGGCACTGCCAAGGTGACCGTGGTGGATGACGATATCCCCCAGGTGCAGCTTGTGCTGAATAAGGAAATCGTGTCGGAAAGTGACGGCTATTATGCCCTCACGGCCACTCTCGTACGCACTGGAGGCTCGGATGAAGCGATTACAGTTCGGCTTGAAGATGTGGATGGCATTGGGCTTATATTGCCGGAGATTGTGACCTTATCACAGGGGGCGAAGTCCAAGTCATTTATCATAGGTGTGGTAGATGATTCTCTTTCTTCTGGAGAAAGAACAGGATTCATTCGTGGCTATGTAAGCCTGGATAGCTGCGGCTGCGATGCTAGTGAGTCCCAGAATGGAGGTGTGTTCGAAACTTCTCTGACGGTGCTGGATAATGACAGCCCTGCGTTGAGTATTGCTCTGAATCGCGGTGTTTTGCGAGAAGGCGCACAGGAAGTAGCGCTCCTTACGGTAACGAGTAATTACGCGAGCAACACTGATATTGTTGTTACTCTGTCTGATAACGGTATGTTGAATTTGCCGGAATCGATAATTATTACCGCTGGTAGTACAAGTGCTAGTTGTGAGATTACAGCAAAGGCTGATGGCGTAACGGATGGTACTCAGCTTTCCACAATTACAGCAGCTGCCGAAGGCTATGTGTCTGCTGCAGGTTACTTGCAGATTACGGATAGAGATATTCCTGATTTGGTAGTGAAGGAGCTCTCTGTTGATGGTGCTTGTATTTCCGGCAAGCCAGTTGTGGTCAACATTACCATCAGTAATGAAGGTTATGCTGCTTGCCTGAGCTCCACTGAAATACAACTTAAGCTTTCTGATGGAACGGAGCTGGGTACGGTGAACGTAAGTGGCGGCGTGGCTGCCGGTTCGTCTGTGACTATCAGTAAGGAGGTGACGCTTCCTAAGATTACAGGTACATATTCCATTGTGGCAGAGGTTGATGCCGCATCGGCAATTCTCGAACTGAGTGAGACGAATAATTTCGGTACGCTTTCCGGAGTCCGGATTGCTTCCGGCTATTCTGTTCATGCGGAGGTGGATAAGGAGGTGCTCATGTCTGCTGAAACGGTGAATATCACTGGTGCTCTGACTGCGGACGCCAGTGGGCTTTCGGTAGCTAATCAGCAGGTGGTGCTTTACGTGTACTGGGATGGCAAACTCATTAGTATGGAAACTGTGAATACTGATGAGAGTGGCCGTTTCTCTTCTGCATATGCTGTGCCGTCTGGGGTAGGAGGTCACTATTCCGTGAAGGCTGGTGTGTATACCGAAATGAGTCAGGAGCTGGATTCGTTCGATGTTGCTCAGATTGAAATTTCCACGAGCACGAATGCCCTGACCTGGGTTGTGGATACAGGTGAATCTGTCCACGGGCAGATTACCATCAGAAACACAGGTGCTGTCGACCTGACTAACGTGCGCCTGCTTATTGATGGCGTGCCGGATAATGTGGACTTCACCTGGGATACATCATCCATCAGTCTTGCTGCCGGTGCAACTGCTTCGTTTGCGTATACGCTTGCTGGTGCCACTGCAAGTCTGAGCGACTTGTATTCCAAGTTCCAGATACAGGTTGTTTCTGATGAAGGGGTGAATGCTCAGCGCACGGCGTATTCGTATGTGAGCGTTCCGGATGCGGATCTCTCCCTGAGTTTGCGCGAGATGACATCCTCCATTTCTTCCACAACTTCCCGATTCTTTGAGGTTATCGTTAAGAATGTGGGCGGTGGAGATAGCGGCCGGGTGGAATTCCTGATTCCAGCGGTGGAGTGGATGTCTGTCTATTCCGGCGAGGATATTGAGAATCTTGCTCCCGGAGAATCAGCCACTGTTGTTCTGAAGGTAGACCCCACAAAGGCAGATGTGCTGCTCAATGCTCCTTATCAGGGTAAGATTGCAGTGGTGGCAGATCGTGCCCAAGGCGAAGTTATTAACTATGACTTCCGTTTTGTGGCGGATGATAAGGCATCTGTCTCCGTGAATGTGTATGATGCTTTCTCTCTGCAGAATGAGGATAATCGTTGTATTAATGGAGCTCGCGTAGTCTTGCGCAATGCCTATACCAACGAGGTGGTCAAATCTGTTGTGGCCGATAGTGAAGGCTATGCTGATTTTGCCTCTGTGGAGGCAGGGCAGTATTACCTTGAGGTCAAGGCTGACGGGTGCTCAGATTACAAGATGCTTATCGTTCTGGATCCGGGCGAAGTGTTGCACCAGCCTGTTTATCTTGCCAACCAGACGGTTACATATTCTTTCGTGGTAACGCCCACGTACATAGAGGATAAATATGAAATCGTGCAGGAAATGAACTTTACCACCAGTGTGCCATCTGCTGAGGTTGTGTTCGAAGGTGGTACTATCATGATTCCCGATATTGATTATGGTGAATCGACCCTGGTGCAATTTGCCATTACGAATTATGGCCTTGTGGAGGCTCAGAACCTGACACTTGAGTTGCCGTCGTTTGAAGGGCTTACGCTGACAATTCTCAATCCAATTGACAGCTTGGCCGCGCAGAGTACACATACGTTCCAGATGCTGGTAACAGCACCTGAATATGAAGAAGAGAAGGGAAGAACAATCCAGAAGGCCTGGGCGTGCGTTAATGGTTACGTTACTACTTTCTGGTTTGATTGTACCTCCGATGGTAAATGGCGCTTTAATGCTCAGACTGTTCAGACCGAGGGAGACTGCCCCAGCACGGATTTGAAGGGGGTTGATTTGCCTCAATTAGTGCCTGTGCCGCATCACGGGCCTGATTTTGGTACTGGGGGCCGCAATGATTACGAAGACCCTTGGTACAACAGACCTGGCCCTACTTGGGTAGGACCCAGTCTGCCTATTTTCTCCTCGGATATTCTTCAGTGTACGCCCTGTAAGGCAGAGATTCTCAATGCTATACTTGAGTGCTATGGATGGGATAAAATTGAACACAAGCAGGAAGGTCCGGATGTTTGTGATGTCCTGAGCTTTCTTGGAATTTTCAATGTTATAGTTGCTGGTGCTGCCAAGGTGTGTAGGCAGGTCTCCGAGGCACTGGATATGATTAAGGATATCATAGAATGCCTTAATTCCATCAGAGACGCCATAGATAAATGCTGGCCTGGCCTCATTGACCGGATTATCAATTCTCTTAAGGGTGGAAAGGGAGATTCTCTGCAGGGGGAAATAGATGATCCCTGGGCAAATCAGATGGCAACTCTTTATGCTGAGCAGGAGCTTAGAAAGGAGATTCTGGTGGATATGACCTTTGTTATCACTGGTCCTTTTGATTTGAGACCCTATTTCTCTTCAGCCGATGTGAATATGGAGGCCGTTACACAATGGCTTGCCATTATGGATGAGGTGTGTGTAGAGAATGGGGAATCCGGATCATTGATTTCTGATTCGGAGTTGTCGAGAATCCGTTCATCTGCTCTGTATAACTCGACTGCGGAAGCTAAGGAACTGTTGGATAATATTTGCGAAAAATGGAATCGTACGGTTTTGTATCATCGCAACGGATGGCTTAGTGTTGAGGATGTCCCCAGCGGAGAGTCTGTGGATTTCTATTCCAGTGAGTATATCGCCGAGATGAAGGCACTGGTGGAAAATGCATATGACAAGGTTTCATCACAGGGATATGAGGATATTTATGATTATTATTGCGATTCTCTTGTGGCTATAAAGGATTATGCAAGCAGTGCAGAGAGTGAGGTCTGCGCGACCGTGAAACTCCGCTTCTCGCAGACTGCCACATTGAGCCGAGAGGCTTTTGATGGAGAGCTGATTCTTACCAATAATGCGGGTTCGGACATGAGCAACATCAAGTTCCAGGTATATGTCAAGGACAAGAATGGTGTTGATGTGAGCGAGCATTTCAGTATTAAGTATTATGAGCTGGATGGCATCGACTCCATTGATGGAGGCCTTCTGTCTGCTGGTAGTACGGGGACCATCCGTATTCAGTACGTGCCGGATAAGACGATTGCTGCTGAGGGGGCGGAGAATTTCTCCTTTGGCGGTCAACTGAGTTATAATAATCCGACGGATGGAACCCCGGTGCAACTGACATTGACACCGGTTGTTCTGGAGGTGAATCCCTCACCGAACCTGGAGCTGCATTACTTCCTTACGGAGGATGTGTACTCGGATGATCCGTACACCGCTACCCTGGAGGCAGTGCAGAAGGCTGAAATAGGGCTTATCGTGAAGAATACCGGTAAGGGTGTGGCTCATGATTTCACTATGACGGATTTCCATCCGGAATTGCTGGAAAATGAGACTGGCCTGGCTTTGGAAATTACGATGATGGGCTCTTCCCTCAACGGAGGAGAGCTGCAGAAGAGTGGTACTACCATGTACTTTGGTGATGTTAATGGCCTTAGCACGTCTACTGCCATATGGTATTTCGCTACCAATCTGCATGGTTACTTCAGCAACTATACGTCTACATTCCGCCATGTGTCAGATTTGGGCGATGAGAAATTCTCCCTTATAGAATCTACCAATACCCACATGCTGACCCGCAGCATGAATGTGGATGGTGATGAGAAGATGGATTTCCTGGTGAATGATGTGCAGGATGCGCTTGATCTCGCAGACGGCATTTACTTCGGTGATGGCAGCTATGCGGATGTAAACGCCGTGACGGGCGTGCTGAGCCGCAGCGGGCAGCTGGGCGAAGGCGTGAATACCATTACGCTGACGATGCGGATGGCAGAAGGCTGGAACTATATTCGCATAGATGACCCCGGCATGGGTGATTACTGCATCACCGGTGTGACGGTGGGCGGGGTTGCGCTGGATAGCTCTGCCTTCTGGCAGACAGACCGCATCTTTGCTGGTGATGGCACCGCCACCTACGTCAGCCGTCTGCACTGGGTGTATGAGGCGGCAGAGGATGGCACCGTTGAGGTGGTGCTTGACTACAAGCCTGCAGATACAGATATACCCAGGGTTGTGGCTATTGAGGGTATTGAGAACGGGCAGTTCCTGCGTGAGCTTCCGCAGGATATCAGCGTGCGGTTCAGCGAGGCGATTAACCCCGGTACCTTCAATGTGGGATGCGTGGAGTTACGGAAGGGTACGGAGCGTATTGACCTTGCAGGGCTGACCTGGACCTGGGAGTCTGCAGATACGCTGGTGTTCACGAACCTGCATGAGTTTATGACCGCCGATGGTGTGTATAGCCTGGCTGTGCGCAATACCAACGTGCAGGATGTATATGGCAACCCGGGCGATGGCACGGGTGCAGCACCGGTGCGCTGGACTCTTGCCGCTGAGGCATTCGCGATGGAGGGAGTCAGCGGGCATGAGCAGCGCCGGGAGAACAGCTATGTGGAGACTCTCTATGTCAGCTTCACTTCTTCTGTGGCTGAGTTCCCGGCAGATGCTATCACTCTGTATGTCACAGAGCCCGATGGCGTGACCTACTCCGTCAATGGCGCTGGTAAGCTGACCGTCACCCAGTCTGATACGGAGGGTAAGGTGTTTGCCATTTCCGGATTGGAAGGTCTGCAGGTGCGGGATGGTAGTTATTCTATGTCGATTGACCGTTCTAAGGTGCTGGATGTTAATGGCAATGCCTGCCTTGAATTCACTCCTGTCACCTGGGAGCTGCATAAGACGCCGCCTTCGGTTCTGGCATCTTCTTTTGTGGAGGCCGAGCAGCTGGTGCAGAATATCGACACGGTAAATCTGCAGTTCAGCCATGCTGTGGGCCGCATTGATGCGTCTGCAATCATTATCAGATGCAATGGTGAGGTGTACACCAGCGATTCGCTTGTGTGCGAGATTCATCCGGATGACCCGACTCTGGTCATCGTGCGCGGCATCAGCAAGGCTACACCTGTTGGCAAGACCGCTGCTATGCCGGATGGTGAGTGGCAGCTGTCTGTGGATATGACAGGCGTTGAGGATATTTATGGTAACCTGGGTGAGGGAACTTACAGCGCTGATTGGGCTGTGGATACCATTGCTCCGGTGGCGCTTTCTGGTATTACCGTCAATGGTAAGGATTCCCTGGTTGTGCCGCACAATGTGGTAACCATCGGGGCCGAACTGCCGGAATCCGGTCTTACCGTAAGTATCTACGATAAGCTTGTTACAGGCTCCGGCCTGGGCACGCTCCTGTGGTCCGGTGTGGTGGCGGGTACTACGCTTTCTCAGCAGGTAACGCTGCTGAGTGGTGCTTCCCACACCATTTCAGTTGTGACGACGGATGCCGCCGGCAATTCCACCACATCTGCATACAATGTGCTGGTGGATATGGTGGTGCTTACAGTGTCTACAGATATTGAACCGGAGTACATGGTCATGCCGGATACGGTAACCATTACATTCAGCACGGAAACAACGGATCTTGCTCTTTCCGCAGTGCAGCTTACAGTAGGTGGCAAGCCTGTCTCACTGGAAGGTGCAGCTCTTACACGCCTGAGCGCCACAGAATGGCAGCTCAGTGGGCTGAGTGGCCTGAGCATACCTGCCGGTGAGTGTGCGTTGAACATTGACCTGAGCACCGTGAGCAAGACATCCTCTGGCTTGCTGGGGCAGGGGGTATATACCAAGACGTTCACGTACGACCCGGTATCGGAGGTGAAGATTACCAGCTGCGATATTGCCACGGAGGCTTCTGTGGTCAAGAGCCTGAGCATTGTCTTCAGCGCTGGTATTAACTACGCGGCACTCCGGGATTCCGGCGCTCTGCCAGAGGCTGTGCGCCTGGTGAACCAGGCAGACGGCAGCGTGGTGGAACTGGATGCTGCCGGTTTTACCTATGCGGATAAGACTCTGACCTGGAGTGGTGAACAGCGCCTGGCCGGTGGAACGTATGCCGTGGTGGTTGACCCGGCTCTGCTTACCTCCGTCAACGGTTCCCCGCTGGTGGGGAATGCGGGTTCTGCTCTCACTTCCATAGTCAGCTATGTGGGCGATGCTGTGCTTCTGGGTGCCTCCGGCACCAGTTACAGCGCCCCGTATGCGGTGGATTGGAATGGCGATGGCCATGCCGACCTGCTGGTGGGTGAGAAGGTGGGCTCTGAAGGTAAGGTGCGCCTGTATCTGAACAACGGCTCCGGCGGATTCTCTGATTACAGCTACCTGCAGAGCAACGGTGCAGACCTGAGTGTGGCGGCCAGCGGCTGCCAGGGTGTTGTGGTGGCGCTGCAGGATATCACCGGCGATGGCGTGGCTGACCTGGTGGCCGGCCTGAGCAATGGCTCGGTGCAGTACTACCCCGGCATGGCAGATGGCAGCTTCGGTACGGCTGCGGAGCTTGTGGCCTCTACGGTGGCAGGCAGCCGCGCCTACCCGGTATTCCACGACTGGAACGCCGATGGTGTGGCAGATTTGGTGCTGGGCACGGGCAGCGGTACGCTCATGGTAGGCCTGGGCAGCAAGGATGCTGCCACGGGGGCGCTGAGCTTTGCTACGCCCATGACCATTGCTGGTATCGAGGTGCCGGGGCGCGCCGCTCCTGTGTTCACGGATGTGAATGGCGATGGCTCCGCAGATATCATCCTGGGTGCCGGGGATGGCAGCCTGACCCTGTACTATGCTACGGAGAGTGGCTACTGCAAGACTGGCAGCTGGCAGCTGGATGACATCAGCTGGGAGCGTAGCCGAGTGACGGTGGCCGATATGAATGCCGATGGTACGACCGACCTCATCATCGGCGGCAGCACAGGTGCTGTGTATGTGGTATATGGCGTTGCTGCTACGGGAACCTGGAGCGAACTCTTCGAGGTGGAATCCGGCTCCGTCATCAGCAGCACTTCCGTTTCGGTAGAGGGTAAGGCTGTAACGCTCAGCTGGGCGGTAGACTATGCAGAAGCTGGTCTGACCTATGTCGTTGAAGTGGCAGATAATGCCGGCTTTGCCAACGCTATCCGTCAGGAGGTGAGCACAACGGCTCTCACTCTTACCGATATGGCAGAGGGTGTCTTCCTGTGGCGCGTCAGCATAAAGGATTCTGCCAAGCCTGCTGTGACTGGCCAGAACTTCACGGTGGATACAATCGTGCCCGGCGCTCCTGCTGAGCTGACTGCCTGCGCCGGCAATGGTGCTGTGGTGCTCAGCTGGTCTGCCTTGGATGATGCCAGCGGCGTGAAGTATGAGGTGCGCTACAGTGCCACGAGCGATTTCAGCTTTGCTACCAGTGTGTTCTCCGAGAGCAATGAGATTACTCTCTCCGGTCTGGAGGTGGGTGCCTGGTACTGGCAGGTGCGCGCGGTGGACGGCGCTGGCAATGCCGGCGAGTGGACCACGGCTGCAGAATCCTTCAGCATTGATGAATTCGTGGCTCCGGAATCACCCTCCGGTGAGTACTGGGCTCAGGGGCTGGTTGTTTCTGACAATCAGCTGGTGAGCGGCTACTGGGATGCCGATAAGACCGGCACGGGTGATACCCAGCTCTGCTGGGCTGCGGTGTCGTCCAACATGCTGGCCTGGTGGCAGTCGCAGTACGGTGTGACCGATTTCAGCTCCAGCGAGGTGCCGGCCACGGCTGATGATATCTTTGCGGCCTTCCGCCAGAACTGGGCCAATGTGAGCGGCCGCGAGGAATACGGCCTCACCTGGTGGGTGAGCGGTGAGTCGGAGAACGCCAGCTATGGCTCCTTCTATGGTAAGAACTTCACCGGCAACGGTGAACAGGGCGCCTACTATGCCCCGCATTACGATGCCGCTGCAACCACCGCGCTGGTGAAGGAAATCAGCCTGACCGGTGCGAGCGCTGAGCAGGTGGCCCGGGACTGGGCTGCAGTGTATGCCGACGGCGGCATGATGGGCTTGGGTATCTACAGAAGCCTGAGCGGCACCACGCTGATTGGTGGCCATACTCTCACGCTGTGGGGCTTTGCTACCGATGCCGCCGGCCGCCTTACCAGCATCACCGTATCGGATTCCGATGATGGCACGGATGGTGTGCTCACCCTGGCTCTGGCCTATAACCTGACCAAGGGGTACTACCAGATTGTGCAGAGCGGCAGCAATCTGAATGGCTGCCTGCTGGGCGATTACACCACCCTGGGCGCATTCGATAAGGCTGACCTGGAGGATAACTCCGCCGCCGGTGCGGTGGAAATCACCATGAGCGAACCGGTGAACGGCGTGAGCAAGAACACCGCAGAGCATTACGACTGGGTGGGCACGGGCGATACGCAGGACTTCTACACCTTCACCGCCCCCGGCGATGGTATCTACCGTATCAATGTGAACACCATGGAGCTGGAATCTGCCCTGTGGATGAGCGTTGGCACGCTGGATGCCGACGGCGGGTTCGTGGCGGTGACGCAGACGCAGATTACCCCGGGTGCCCCCATCAGCGGTATCAGCGGCCTGCGCCTGGATTCCGGCGAGCAGCAGTATATCTGCATCAGCCAGGCAGAGGGGACCACCGGCACGGCATATGAGCTCAACATTACGGGTGATATCGATGAGGCCAGCCCCATCACCGATAACAACGTGAAGCGTAAGGCTACGAAGCTGGTAGGCACCATCTATGCGGATGCTACTGTTTCCAGCTGGGTGGGTTCCGGCGATGCGCTGGATATCTACTACTTCGACCTGACGGAGGATTGCAACTTCAGCCTGAGCCTGAGTGAGCTGGATAAGAACGCCAAGGTGAAGCTC
>JAFYWX010000078.1 GCA_017546445.1 Akkermansia sp.
GCGGGTGGCAGAAATCGCGGCTAATATATTAAGCCATAGCCTTCCGTCTCCGGGTTGACACCCTTCCGACTACGCTGAAGCTTCGTCGAGACAAGTCGCCGTGACAGGCTGCCACCCACTCCGCTACGCTTCGGGGTTCTGATTCTTATTTACTCGTTACCCAGCGTTCCGCCGCTGCGCGGCTGCACGCTGGGCTACTGGCTGACACCCGCTGACGCGGGTTCTAAATTCCGCTCGCTGACGCGAGCCATCAGCCCGACAAATCGCCATCTATACGGATAAAGAGGGGGCAGGCTCCAGAACGGTGTTGATAATGCAGTCAATTGTGAAATCTTTGGGACACATGTGGCAGAATGCCGAGTAAAGGCAAATGTGCTTGATAGGGCTCTGAAAAGGAGTATAATACCCGGTGGATATGGCGAAGCAGCAGGAGATTACTGATATAACAGACCTTAACCGCCGGGCGAAGGCAGGGGATGCCCTGGCGCAATATGACCTGGCGTGCTATTATGACAGCGAGGCCGGCGGGTGGGATTATGCGGCGGCGGTGCGGTGGTATCGCAAGGCTGCAGAACAAGGGCTGCCCGAGGCTATGTTTGCCCTGGCGCAGAGCTATCGTTTTGGCGATGGGGTGCGGAAAAGTGCGCGTCTGGAAAGAAAGTGGCTGCTTGCGGCTGCCGAGGCCGGTGATGCGTATGCTATGTGTAATCTGGCAGCAAAATACTCGGGGTGTACAACTTCTGAGGAGGTCGAGCAATACTGCTACTGGATGCACAAGGCAGCCGAGGCGGGGGACACGCTGGCCATGCAGAACCTGGGCAATTATTATCTGGCTGCAGGTGCAGACCTGGAGCAATCCATTCGCTGGTTTACAAAGGGTATGGAAGCCGGGAATGCTCATTGTGCTTACCGCTTGGGAGACATCTACTTATATGGTGACAACATAGAACACGATGCAGAAAAGGCATGCGGCTATTATCATCATGCCGCCAGTCGGAATCATGCTGCGGCGTGTGCCGAGCTTGGTGTGTGTTACCTGCGGGGCACCGGGGTGGAGCGCTCTGTGACCCTGGCTTTTCGTTGGATTCATCAGGCGGTGAAGCTGGGGTGTTATGATGCGGTGACTCATTTCTACATCTATTGTTATTATGGGGAGCATGCCGATAGCGCGATTTATCGTAAGCAGGCGCTGCGTTTGCTTAAGCAGGCGGCCGATGCTGGCGATGCTGCATCGCAGACGGAACTGGCGTGGTATTATGATCGGCATGTGTCGGGTAAGCGCTCGGCGCACAGGGCTATCGAGTTGCTTCAGGCTGCCAGTGAGCAGGGGTATGTGAAGGCAATCTGCCTGCTGGGACTTTGTTATGAGCGTGGCACTGGTTGCGAGGCCGATGCGCGGTTGGCTACAGAACTTTACCGGCAGGCTGCAGGTGCTGGAAACACTCTGGCTCAATATTTTCTGGCTCTTTGTTATCGGGATGCCGTGGGGGTGCCGCAGGATACTGCCGCCTGTTTCCGGTATCTGAAACAGGCTGCAGATGGCGGGTGTGAAGATGCTCAGTATGAGTTGGCAGAGTGTTATAAACGGGGCAGCGGTACCCGCGTGAATTATCGCCGGGCGGCTCAGTGGTATGAAGCCGCTGCGGAGCAGGGGTATGCCAAGGCGCTCTATGAGCTGGCCGTTTGTTACAGGGATGGTCTGGGTAAGGAAAAATCGCAGCAGAAGTTTTATCAGTACTGTAGCATGGCCGCTGAAATGAATCACCCGGAAGCCTGTAACGACCTGGGTGTCTGCTATCAGCGAGGTCTGTTTGTGGAAGAGGATCTGACGCGGGCTGCCGGGCTCTACCGTCAGGCGGCGGAGGCCGGAATGGCCGTGGCGCAGTTTAATCTGGCCATCCTGTATCTGGAGGGTATGGGCGTTGCTCAGGACCTGGAGCAGGGGTATATGTGGATGCAGAAAGCGGCAGACCAGGGGGACCCGGAAGCCCTCATGGAAATGGCCCTCCGGTATCGGGATGGTATAGGTACAGAGGTGGATGACCGATTGGCCTTCCGTTACATGAAGGCTGCGGCAGATGCCGGCATGAAGGACGCATTCTGCAATCTGGGTGGCATGTACCGCACAGGTAGTGGCACCCGCCGCAATTATAAGAAGGCAATTTATTACTTTGAGCGTTCAGATAAATGCGCTTTTGCCCTGGCACACCTGGGCTGTCTGTTGTTGCGCGGGCTGGGTGCTCCCCGGGATATACCCCGTGCGCTTGAATGCCTGCAGCGTGCCGCCAGGCAAAAGGAACCACATGCGCTTTTCCACCTGGGCGAATGTTATGAAAAGGGCTGGGGAGTGGAGAAAAACCTGCAGCAGGCTGTTCGTCTGTACCAAAAGGCAGATAAGCTGGCGCCGCAGGGCCAGGCTGCGGAGGCATTGTGCCGGCTCGGTCTTGCGTGAGCGGTCGTGATTTGCCCTTGAAAAGGGGGGGCGTATCTGGTAGCATAGGGGGCGTTAAGCGTTATGAATACAAAAACGATATCATTCCGTTGCCCGGAGGACATTTTGCAGGAGATGGAAATCCTTTGCGAGCATAACCATGTAGACCGCAGCTGCTTTATTGTGCAGGCTCTGCAGAGTATGTTTGCCGGTCTGGCGCAGCAGGGGATTGGTGAGCCGCAGCGTCCGCTGCCGCCGTCTGCCCTTAAGGAAGAGAAGTAATTGCGTTTCAATGGCTCGTATTCTTACAGCGCTCAGTGGTGGTGTGGACAGTGCCGCAGCCGCGGCCCTGCTGGTGGAGCAGGGCCACGAGGTGGTGGCCGCCTACATGAAGAACTGGGTGAATGATGAGAATATACCCGGGGAATGCCCGTGGGAGCGTGATATTGAGGATGCCTTGGGCGTCTGCCGCAAGCTGGGTATCGAGTTCCGCGTGGTGGATCTGATTGAGCAGTACCGCCAGCGCATTGTGAATTATCTGATTGAGGGGTACCGCAGTGGTTCCACTCCGAATCCGGATGTGCTCTGCAACCGCGAGATGAAGTTCGGCGTGCTGCTGGATTACGCGCTGGAGCAGGGTTTCAGCGGCGTGGCCACGGGGCACTACGCGCAGCGCCTGGATGTGCCGGGCGAAGGCAGCTATGTGCTGCGCGGCGCGGATGTGAACAAGGATCAGTCCTACTTCCTGGCACTCATGCGCCCGGAGCAGGTGGCGCATGCCATTTTCCCCGTGGGCGGTATCACCAAGCCGCAGGTGCGCGAGATTGCCCGCCGATTCAATCTGCCGAATGCGGAGAAGAAGGATTCTCAGGGAATCTGCTTCATCGGCCAGGTGAAGATGAGCGATTTCCTGCGCCACTATCTGCCGGATAATCCGGGGGATATTGTTGATTTGAATGGCCGCAAGCTCGGGCGGCATGATGGGCTGCACCTGTTCACCATGGGGCAGCGCAAGGGGCACCATGTGGCTTCCCCGCGTGAGGGTGTGGCCTATGTGGTGGTGGGTAAGGATTTGAAGAATAACCGCCTGATTCTGGGCTATGAGGGAGAGGAAACCCCCGGCCTGTATACCCGCCGGGCGATTGTGGGCAGCGTTTCCAACACACTGGCCCCGCTGCCGGAGCGTGTGATGGCGCAGGTGCGCTATCGCGCTGCCGCCGTGCCGGCCACCTGTACGCCGCTGGGTGCGGGCAGGGTGCAGCTGGATTTTGATACCCCGGTGCGTGCCGTGGCGCTCGGCCAGGTGTGCGCATTCTATGAGCCCGATGCCCTGCGCGGTGAGAAACTGCTGGGCGGCGGCTTCTTTGAGCAGCTGGGGTAAAAGAACGCAGTGTATTTAGCCGTAGGGCAGCTATTTCCGCAGGTCAGCTCGCCATCAGAATCCCGGCTTTGCGTGCGGCAGTCTGTTCCTCGGTGGTCAGGGGGCGGGTGGTAGCCAGCACCATGGGGGCGGGCGGTGTGCCGGGGCGGCCGAGCAGCACGCGGCAGAGCCAGTTGATAAGGCGGGCAAAGCGCAGGCGCTTCATGTAGGCCGAGGCGCGGCGAATGCACTTCAGCGGGCCGTCCGCATCATCCACCGCGATGACCACGCCATCACACACCACGGCGCAGTGGCCGATGCCCAGTGCCTCAATCTCCGCAGCCATGGCGGCGGCGTGGGCGGCATCTGTGGCAATGTGGCCGGGGTCCTCGCCCTCCTGCGGTGGCAGGGGAACCTCCATGGCATGCAGGGTGATGCCGTGCTTGTTGCACAGGCGCACCACTTCCTCGCGCTGGAAGAGAATGGTGCGGTTCGCCTCGAACACAATGTGCTTTACATTGGCCTTGAGAGCGTTGTTGATGGTGCCGGTGCCGATGCAGGGAACATCGAAACGCATATCGTGCCCGGGCTTGGTCACCTTGCAGAGGGTTACCGGGTAGTCGCGGTGGCCGCCGGCATGCAGGCATTCGTTGGTGCCCTTGAACGCCTCCACGCAGACCACGCATTTGCCGTGTACAATGATGCTCTGGCCGATATCGAGCCGGGCGATTTCGCGGGCCTGAGTCAGGCCGAAGCGGGCCTCCTCCAGCTGTTCGGCGGTGGGGACAGGACCTGCCAGGTGGCCGGCTGCGGGCAGGTGGTCCTCCATGAAGGTGATGGAGGGGAGCACCTGCATGCCGTGGGAGTGAATGAAATCACAGGCGGCGGTAAAGATGGTGTGGGCATTCCGGCGGTCCAGCTGGCCCAGCAGGCGGCGGGCGGTGGCATCCGGCCACATGGTGTAAATGCAGGCGGGCTTGATCTGCCCGGTGAGCATGACGTGTGTTACCCCCTCAGACTTGAAGAACAGGGCCGGAGCCTCGATAGCACCCACGCGGAAGGCCTTGTAGGCATCTGCCATGGCGGGGATATCCTTGCCCACCGCGCCGCGGATGCCGGCCACCACCACGCGCACCCCGGCACGGCGCGCGCCGGCAATGACCATGCGGGGGAACTCGCCTGCGCAGGCAATCACGCCAAGTACCATGTCTCTGGGATAGGTGCTCATGGAAGAGGAGATTTTACAGGAATTCCGGGTGCTCCAGGTAGTGCGCGATGCGCAGCATCAGGCGGCCCACATCGCCGCCGTCCACCACGCGGTGGTCGAACGAGGCCACAATGTGCGCCTGCTCCACAGGCAGGAAGCATTCCACCTCATCGCTCCACACAGGCACCTTCTGCACCGCGCCTACGCCCAGAATAAGGCTTTCGCTGGGCAGGGGCATGGGGGTGGCGTGCGTGAGCCCGAAACCGCCGAAGTTGGAAACCGTGGCAATGCCGCCGCCCTGGTAGGCGGGGTCCAGGCGGCGGTCGCGTGCCTGGCTTACCACCTTGTTGTACTCGTCCACCAGTTCATTCAGCGTGTATTCGTTCACATTGCGCATGACGGGTACCATCACGCCGTCTGTCACCTGCACGGCCACGCCCAGGTCAATGTGGCGCGGGGTCAGGATGCGGCCGCCCACCATGTAGCCGGCGCATTCCGGATGCTCGGCCAGCGCCAGAGCCAGCGCACGCAGGAAATAGAGCGTGATGCCGGGTTTGCGCGGGTGGTTCTTGCGGTGCAGCACGATGGGTGCCATGAAAATCGGGCGGCCACAGCTGGCAATGGGGCGGCGCCAGGTGCGCTGCATGCTGCTGGCCACGCTGCGGCGCATGGGCGAGGCCTGGTGAGAGGGCCAGCCGTCCACGTAGTTGATGAACTGCTCAAAGTCATCGATGGTGATGCGGCCATTCGGGCCGGTGCCGATGACGTAGGCCATATCGGCCTCGGTGATACCCAGTTCATCCATGCGGGCTCGGATGCGGGGGGAAAGGAACCGGCTGCCGCGCTGGCCCATGGGCACAGGAAGCCCGCGGCCACCTTCGCCCAGCGGCTTGCGGCGGCCTCCGCCGGGCTCACCCTCGCGGAATTCGCCCTCGGTGCGGAAATGGGCACCGTCCTGGTTGCCGCTCTGTTCCCTGGCGGGTGCTGCAGCGGGGGCAGGGGCGGCATTTTCGTCCAGCGGGGTGGCGCCGGAGCGCTCGATTTCCTCCTCCGTGGCTTCGATGATGCCCATGATGGCACCCACGGGCAGGGTTTCTCCGGGGCGGGCATCCAGTGAGACGATGGTGCCACCGCAGACGGTGGTCACGCCCATGACGGCCTTGTTGGTTTCGACCTCGAACACCTCCTGATCCGCCTGCACGGTGTCGCCGGGCTTCACCAGCAACTGCATGATGGTGGCTTCGGCTATGGATTCGCCCAGCTGGGGCATGAGAATGGCTACTTTCGGCATGATTCGGAACGGGGATTAGAGGGAAATGAGGTAACGGGCGGCATCGGCTATGGCGGCGGCACTCGGGCGGTGCGCCTTCCACAAATCCGGGTGGGCGGGAATGGGGGTATCGTGCGAGCTGAGGCGCAGCGGCGGGGCATCCAGCAGGTGGAATCCCCTGGCGGAAATCTGCGACACCACCTCGGCTGCCACGCCGCCCCAGGGGAAGTCCTCGCTCACCACCAGCAGGCGGGCGGTGCGGGCTACAGAATCGAGAATGGTCTCGGTATCCAGCGGTTTGACGCTGCGCAAATCAACCACCTCCAGCTCATAGCCGCTGGTGGCGGATAATTCCTCGGCAGCGCGCAGGGCTTCCGGCACCATGGCCGAGAAAGCCACCACCGTGGCGTGCTGGCCGGGGCGGGCAATGCGGGCCTGGCCGATGGGCAGGGGATTCGGGTCCACCCAGGAATCGGCCTTCAGCCAGCGGTACAGGAACTTGTGCTCCAGGAACACCACCGGGTCCGGAATCTGCACGGCCTGTTTCAGCATGTAGTAGGCATCTGCCACCGTGGCGGGGGTGAAGACATGCAGGCCGGGGTAGTGCGCAAAGAGTGCTTCCAGGCTCTGGCTGTGGTAGGGGCCGCCGCCGGGGGTGCCGCCGCAGGGCATGCGCAGGGTGAGGTTGAGCGGCATGCCGGTGCGGTAGAAATGGGCACCGGCGTTGTTGCCCATCTGGTTGAGTGCCAAGGTGCCGAAATCAGCAAACTGCATTTCGAGAATGGGCTTCATGCCGCCGATGGCAGCACCGATGCCCACACCGGCAATGGCATCCTCCGCAATGGGGGCATTCAGCACGCGGCCGGGGTACTTGGCATCCAGCCCCTTGGTGGCCTTGAAGGCGCCACCGAACTTGCCGGCAATATCCTCACCCAGCAGGAATACATCCGGGTCTTCGGCCAGCAGTTCATCCAGCGCCTGGTGAATGGCATCAATGTAGGTCACGCTCATGGTCGGCAAAATCAGTATTCGGGGTTCCACGAGGTGGCCATCCAGTCCTCGTCTGCGGGGTTAGGAGTCTTTTCGCGCTGAGCCTGGGCCACCAGACGCTGCACCTCGTCTCGGCATTCGTCGTCCCAGGCCTGGGCTTCTGCTTCGGTAAGCCAGCCGGTTTCCAGCATCTGGCGGCGGGCCACGGCCAGCGGGTTGCGGTCGGCATAGGCGGCTTTCAGTTCTTCGGGAATGTAGGCGGCATCATCGTGCTCGCCGTGGCCGCACATACGCAGCGTGTTGGCCACCACCCACTGCGGGCCTTCGCCTGCGCGTGCAGCGGAAATGGCGCGCTGCATGGTGGCCAGCGTGGCCATGAAATCGGTGCCATCGCATTCGTGGCAGCTCAGGCCATAGCCCCGGCCGCGGTCCATGAGACTGGCGGCGAATTCCTGAGAATTGGGGGTGGAGTAGGCAAACTGGTTATTGGTCACCACGATGACCACGGGCAGCTTTTCCACGGCAATGAGGTTCACGCCTTCGTGTGTGGCGCCCGCGGAGGTGGTGCCATCGCCGATGCAGGCCACGCCCACGCGCCCGGTTTCGCCCTTGAATCGCTTGGCCAGCATCATACCTGCCACTACGGAGACCATGGCGCCCAGGTGTGAAATGGGCACTGGAGTACCGCTGGCGGGGTTGCCCCAGTGCACATTGCTGTCGCGGCCGCGCATGTAGCCATCAATGCTGCCCAGGTAGGCCCGAGCGCTTTCCAGCACGCTTTCGCCCCAGGCGCAGCGCCCGGCCTGCTCTCGGATAAAGGGATTGTACACATCCTCTCCGCGGGTCAGGAACACCGCCTCACAGGCGGCAATGGCCTCATGCCCGCGTCCCAGGAATACGCCGCCGAAAATCTTGCCCGCCTTGTACAGGGCCGATATCTTTGTGTCAAAAGCCCGCGCCATGACCATGGCGTGGTAGGCTCGCCGCGCTGCTTCCTGCAAGTCGTTTCCGTTCACGTTGTCATTTTACCCCCGGTTTCAATCTATTGCAAGCGGAATCGGGAGTGTGGGCCAAAAAAACACGAACAGCATACGCTCAGTATGCAAAGTATGATTTGGCGGGGGCGAAGCTCGGGGCTTCAGTCCCGTACCATACTTGGTGAGTGCATAATCCCCGGGAATCAGTGCATCCAGCCCATCATAAGGAAATTCTGTGCATTAACGCAGCGGGCTTCTCCGCCGGAAGCGGGGGTGAACCAGATTTCCCAGGTGGAGCCGTAGTATTCATTCCAGTCTCCGCTGAATACCGTACACCAGCCATCGGAACAGATGACCCTGCAGACATTGCCCAGTGTCTTTTCGGGCAGGAAGCGGTGGCTGAATCTGATTTTCCTGCCGCTGGTGTACTCATGCGCCCTCAATTCGAAATTGCCTGCACCATAATTTCCGGGAATGATGAGCAACATTTCGTAGATGCCGGGACCTTCATCCCACAGGCAGACAAAGGGCTTATCCGGCAGCGGTGGCAGGATGCTGTCCAGGTATTCCTGCGTGGGGGTCCGGGCCAGGTCTGCCAGAGAGGCATCCAGCGTGGCAATATCCTGTGTATAATCGTTTAGTTCCCACCGGTCTGTGCGGAAATCAGGCTTCCGCACCATGATAGACCAGCCGTTTTCCAGCGGCAGGCACCATGTCCCTTCCGGGGAATCCCGGCGGGTTACGGTCTGGCCATTAAAACTGCAGCATTCATCCAGCCTTATGCTGCGGAAGTGTGTCTGCGGGTCATTCTCATGAGCGGGCAGCAGGGGAGATTGCAGCACATGCGCTGTGAAATCAGGGTTTACAGCCTCGGCATACAGGCAGCGCAGCATGTATTCCTGCAGCAGTTCCGGGGCCTCGCGTGAAAGTTTACGCAGGTTCGGGGCTGTGGCATCTCCTTTCTCTGTGAGCTGCGGCAGCTGGGGCGCCGCCGCGCGCAGGGGCGCGGTCACTGTCTTATACTCCTCATTGCAGAAAAAGGTCATGTTGCGGGGGTGGACGAAACCTACCTCTGCGGGTATGTTCAGCCCCTTGGCAAAGTTATCCGGCGCTCCGGCCAGAGTGTGCATGAGTGAGCCGGCAAGCACACCCAGGGCCACGACTGCAGCCCCGATGCTGCTTCCCCAGCCCTGCGCCATCTGCCGCCATTCATGGCTCCGGCACCAGCGGATGCTCATAATGACCAGCCACACGGGAAGCAGGAGCCCCAGCAGCAGGAAACCGACGAACATGATGGCCACCGGGAGCCCGAGCCAGACCGGAATGTCCAGCCCGTGATTCAGCGAAACATAATCCAGCCCCCACACGATGCCCAGACTAAGCGACTGCCCTGCCGCCGTGAGCACCGGCAGCCGCCAGCTGCTGCTCAGAAAGCGCTTGATGCTCCTGCCTGCTTTTCTTCGCAGGGTGTTTTCGGCATCTTGTTCTTTCTGAACAGGTGGCATGGGTTCAGCGGAGTTTGATGACATAGCGCCCGGTGGTCATGCCGATGGCGTCTTCTGCGGCGATAGTCTTGCGGGCGTGCTGGGCACCCCAGGAATCGGTGTAGATGAGGGTCTTCTTCTTCAGATTATACCCGATGATGAGGCGGGCGTGGCCGCCGCGGGACTGGGGGAGCCCCACCTTTTCCTGGTAAATGCCGAGCATCACCGTCCAGATGACCGGCGTGCCGGAATCAATGTGTTTCTTGATATCCTTCATCCACTTGGAAACCTGGGCATTCTTGCCGGCGCGGGCTTTGCGCAGCACGTCAGGGTCTGCCTGGCCGAACACATCATCGTATAGTCCAAGGGGTTCTTTATCGGCGCGTTTGGCAAATTTGTTGTAGGAATCCAGGGCAGATTTGAGGTTGGTCACATAATCATCAATAATAATGAACTTGGTGTGGAATTTCTTGCACACATCGCGCATGGCTTCTTCCATCTCATGCCTGCTGGTGCCGCCGCCGGCACTGCTGTCGCACACGGCAGCCAGGGCGTGCTGGTCCACCTTGTCCATGCCGTAGAAGGCAAAAACGCGAGCCAGGGTGGCGGGCATGCAGTAGCCCTTCTGGCCCTGGTCGACCATGGGTACATTCTTCAGCCAGACGGTGCCGTCCTCATCGGTAGTGATGCTGCTGCGCAGGTCGCTCTTGCTGGCGGTATCGCGGGCACCGCTGCTGCCCAGGGCCTTGGTATCCGGGCCTGCGGTCAGGCGTATGAATTCGGCCTCAAAATCCTTTTTTCTGCCAGTGGAGCTGGTTTCCAGGCGGATGATGCCGTTCTCCCATTTCCATTCCCAGGCCTTGAGTTTCACGGCGGAATCACCGCTGGCGGCCTTGCGGAGCTTGCCGCGCACGCCCGTCAGCTCATCCAGTGCGGTGCGGGCATCGTTAATCATGGAGTTGAAGCTGTCGGCATCGATAGTGCCGTCATCACCCTTGTTGTAAATCATGGCCTGCAGGGTAGTGGGCAGCTCATTGTTCAGGTTGATAATGACCTCACCGGTGCGCATCTCGCCAAAGGAGATACCTGTGGTGCGCAGGTGCGAGTCATCCGGTAGTTCGTAATGACTGTTCTGCAGGCTTTCCTGTGCATTTTTCTTCCAGAATTCACCGCTCTTGATATCCTCGGATAAATCGAGAGCCAGGGCGGAGGAGGCCAGTAACAGGAAGGTGGTGAACTTCAGCATACCGCTATGTTAGCGCATTCTGGTTCAACCTGCAAGCAAAATGGAACCTATCAAGGTGCGAAGTTTGAGCCTGGAAGTGCGAAGTGGTTGCTTGGTCTGGATTACGGGTTCTCGTTATCCCGTCCCAACAGCTGGCGCACGCTGTTGCGGTGCATGCGGTAGTAATCCTGGTAGTTGATGATGGTGGGCTGTTTTCTGTTGTTGCGGCGGTCTTCCACGTAATTGCTGCCCTGGTTGGTGGAGTAGGGGATGCTTTCGTTCAGATGGTGGATGGTGCTGCGGGTATCCAGCGCCATGCCTTCCAATGAGGAGCGGCTGCCCTCATTGGCACCGCGGTATCGGTTGGTATGGCTGATGCCGTGGCTCTCGTTCATGAAATCCGGCCGTAAATCGGTGGAATACATGGAGTTGGATGTGCGCTCGATGCCATCCTTGCCGGAGTTGAAGCGCTTGCCGGCTCCTGCAAAGCCATCGCTGCGGAGGTCGAGCTTGCGCCCGGTATCAAAATTGCCGGTGGCAAAGGGTTTGTCGATTTTGCGGGCATCGTCCAGCTGGCGCTGGTAGGAGCTCACCTTGGACGACATGGTCTGCGGCACGCCATCCTGGGTCTTTTGCTCGGAAAAGGACGCATCAAAGCGTTTCTCAAAGGTGGAGACGAGGTCCTTCTCGCCACCGGGTTCGTCGTCTTTTACCTCATTTCCCTGGCTGTCATAGACGGTGCGCACCGGGGTACAGCTTGCGCTGAAAAAGAGCAGAATCAGCGCAAGCTGGTAAAAGCGGGCCGGCATGGCAGCAGGGGGCGGAATCAGCTTTCCTGCCCCTGCACCATATCGGGTGTCACCTTGTAGGAGGCACCGCAGCGCGGGCAGTTGATTTCCAGGAAACCCTGCTCGGAAAGCAGGTCGGCAAAGTCATGCTTCATGGCACGCACCACGGGCAGAATCTTTTCCACCGTGCAGCCGCAGCTGAAGCGGAATTTGCGGGTCTCCAGCAGCTTGGTCTGCTCCGTTTCGGAGATGGCGCGCACATCGTCCGCCGTGAGCTCCTGCAGCCAGTCGTGGTCGGCATCCGGCTGGGCGGTGATGAGGGCAAACTTGTCCTCGCCCAGGTCAAAGGCGCGGGACTGGCGCTGCTCGCTCTGGCGGTAGAAATCCTGCACCCATTCCTCCACCGGGCCGGCGGGCAGGGAAATGACGGAGGTCTGCGGTTCCTTGTTGGGCAGCAGGTTCTGGGCAAAGAGCATGTTCTTATCCGTCTCGCGCACATCCTCACGGAAAGCGCGGCCCACCACATCCTCTGTCAGGGAGGAGCCGGAGATGAAGTAGTTGGCCAGGCGGGGGGTGCACACATTGAAGGTCCAGGCGTGGTATTCCTGCCAGGGACGGGAGACCAGGTGCAGCGTGAAATACGCCAGAAGCTTCTTGAGCACAGTATCTTCCGTTTCCTCATTGCGCAGCTTGTGCTGCATGAGGTGCAGGTAATAATCCACGAAAATGGGCGAGAAATCGGCCCGCAGCAGCAGGCAATTGCGCCCACGCACAAAGATGGATTCTACCTTCGTGAATTCCTCTACCGGTTGTTGTTCTGCTTCAGACATAGTGATGTGTGGGTTTATAGTACGCTAACGCCGCTCCGACTGCAAGCGCAAAACGAGAAGATGATGGATTTTGGATTCAAGACTCAATGCCGCTGCGGCGGAGCAGGGCAACGGTATCCGGGTCTCGGTGCATGAAATCACGGTAGAGCTCGGCGGCGGGGCGGCTGTTGCCCTGGGAGAGGATGCAGCGGCGGAAATCACGCCCGGTGACGGGGTTGAAGATGCCCTCCTGCGCGAAGCGGGAGAAGGCATCGGCATCCAGTACCTCAGCCCACTTATAAGAGTAGTAACCGCTCTCGTACCCACCGTCGAAAATATGGGAGAACGCGCGCAGCACGCTGTTGCCCTGTTCGGTGGTGGGCACGCGGTAATCGGCCAGGATTTCGCGGTCCACTTCCTCCACATCGCGGCCCAGGTAGGCGGCGGTGTTGGTGTGCAGCTCCAGGTCAATCTTGCCGAAGCAGAGCTGGCGCATGAAGAAGGAGGCGGAGCCGTAGTTGCGGGCGGCCAGCATCTTGTCCATGAGCTCGCGGGGCATGAGCTCGCCGGTCTGCCAGTGGCGGGCATAGCGGGCAATGGCCTCGGGCTCCCAGGTCCAGTTCTCGTTAATCTGGCTGGGCAGCTCCACGAAGTCCCAGGCCACGTTGCAGCCGGAGAGTGAGCGTACCTCCACATTGCTGAGCACCTGGTGCAGCAGGTGGCCGAACTCGTGGAACACGGTCTCCACCTCGTAGTGGCTGAGCAGGGCGGGTTTGTCGCCCACGGGGCGGCTCATGTTGCCGCACATCAGAGCCAGATGCGGCACACGCGGCTGGCCGTTCATGGGCGGCAGCCCGGTGGAGAGCGCATCCATCCATGCACCGGCGCGCTTCACGTCGCGCGGGTACCAGTCGGCATAGAACGAGCCCAGATGCTCGCCGCTCTCCTCATCGTGCACTTCGTAGAAGAGCACCTCGGGGTGCCACACTTCCACGGCACCGGCGGGCATTTCCTCGCCGGGCTGGATGCAGGCGGTTTCCTTGCGGGTGAAGCGGATGCCGTAGAGCCCGGCGTAGATGGAGAACATGCCATCCAGCACATTCTGCATGGCGTAGTAGGGGCGGAGCTCTTCGGTGTCGAAATCGTAGAGTGCCTTGCGGCGCTTCTCGCTCCAGTAGCCGATGCTCCAGGGTTCCAGGGCGGGGATGGCGGTGCCGGTCTGTTCCTCGGCAAAGCGGCGGATGGCCTCCTGCTCCTCGATGAAGGCAGGGCGCACCTGGCTGTGCAGGCGGTTGATGAAGTCCAGCGCGTTCTGGCCGCTGCCGGCCATGCGGCGGCTGGTCACGTAGTCGGAGTATCGCTCGTAGCCCAGCAGGGCGGCCTTTTCGGCGCGCAGGGTGAGGATTTTGTCGATGAGCGGGGCGTTGTCGAACTCGCCTGTGCCCTTGGTCTGCATGGCGCGCCACACGCGCTCGCGCAGGGCGGCGTTATCCGCAAAGGTGAGCACAGGCTGGATGCTGGTGAACTGCAGGGTGAAGCGCCACTGGGGTTCTTCCTCGCTGCCGTGGCCCTTGGCCAGTGCATCCTGGCGGGCGGCTTCGCGGGCAGATTCAGGCAGACCGGCCAGCTCGCTTTCATCACTGGTCACGTATTCCCAGGCATTGGTGGAATCGAGCACGTGCTCGCCGAAGGTCTGGGAGAGCTGGGCCAGCTCGGTGGAAAGCTCGGCATAGCGGGCTTTTTTATCCTCCGGCAGGTCGGCGCCGCTTTCGCGGAAATCGGCCAGGGTTTCGGCGATGAAGCGCTGCTTCACGGGGGAGAGCTCCTGCACCCAGGGCTGGGCGGCGGCGTTCTTGAGCACGGCGTAGAGCTGCGGGTTGAGTGTTACGCTGCTGGAGTAGATGACCACCTCGGGCATGAGCTCGTTGATGACCTCGCGCAGCTCGGGGGAATCCATGACCGAGCGCAGGTGGTTGAGGCGCTGCCAGCCGCGCATGAGGGCGCTGCTGCTGTTTTCCAGTGCATCGAAGGTGTTGGCATAGGTCGGCTCCTGCACCTGGCAGATGGCTTCCACGGCAGCTTTGGCCTGCTCAATGGCCAGGCGGATATCCGTGCGGGCTTTCTCCGGGCTCAGCTGCGACCATGCCGGCAGCTGCGTATCATCGATAAAGGGGTGTTCGAGTGTCATCTTGCCGCCAATGATACCAGAGTTACCCGTGCGCGGCAATATGGCATTGCGTTCTAATAACGGCTCGCCAACGGGCGAGCCGTTCACACGTCCGAAGGACGTATTTCATACGGAAGCGGAGCGACCGTATTTCATCCCGGCGAATGCCGGGAATTCATACACTGGCACAGCCAGTGTAATTCATTGAGGCCCGAAGGGCCGACTGGTTACCGCTGCAAAAGCAGCGGTACTGCCATTATGGTATCCGAATTGAGAATGAGTTATCATTGGGAAAATATGGTGCAATTATCGTAAGTGCCCCGACGCATCCCAACGAACGCCGGTGTCAATGGTAACAGTGAAAGCGGTAGTTCCGCTGCTGATGCAGCGGAAACCAGTCGCTTCGCTCAATGAATGACACTGGCTGCGCCAGTGTATGAAAGTGCGGCTTCGCCTTACATGAAATCCTTTGCTGCGCAAAGGACGAAATACACGCTGCGCGTGTACAAAAAAGCCCCGCCCTTTGGGGGCGGGGGCTTTTTCTTTAGCCCATGAGGATGCTCAGGCAGCGGGGGTCGAGCTGTTCCCAGGGGAGGTCGGCCTTGGTGAAGTGGCCGTAGTTGGTGGTCTTGCGGAAGATGGGTTCGCGCAGACCCAGCACGCGCTCCATGTCGGCGGGCTTGAAGGAGAAGGCCTCGTTGATGCGGTCGATGATGACCTGCTTGTCCACCTTGGCGGTGCCGAAGGTCTCTACATCAATCATGATGGATACGGGGCTGGCCTTGCCAATGGCGTAGCCCACCTGCAGCTCACAGCGGTCTGCCAGGCCGGCAGCTACCACGTGCTTGGCTACCCAGCGGCACATGTAGGCGCCGGAGCGGTCCACCTTGCTGCAGTCCTTGCCGGAGAA
>JAFYWX010000079.1 GCA_017546445.1 Akkermansia sp.
GGGGTTCTGAATCGAATTATTGCTCTTTCCCAGAGTTTTGCCGCCAAGGCGGCTGCACTCTGGGCTACTGGCTGTCACCCGCTGGTGCGGGTTCTGAATAGAGCACGCGGCTGCGCCGCGTGGGGCGAAAACGAATGAAAACGCGCCAGAGGGCGCGAATGAAAGCGCAAACGTGCGTTTGCGCATGAAGAATGAAAACACGCCTTGCGGCGTGTGGGAGGTGGGCAGGAAGAAGAAGGGAAACGCGCCTGAGGGCGCGAGTGAAAGCACAAACGTGCGTTTGTGCATGAAAGATGAAAACACGCCTTGCGGCGTGTGAGAGGGTGACGAGCCCCCCATAAAACAGAAAAGCCGCGCTTATGGGCGCGGTTTTCAGAATGTTTGTTGGTTGGTGAAGCTTTACTCGTACTGCCCCCACTTACCGTTGCGGATGGCGGTCATGGTGGAGGAAATGCGGTTTACCCACTTCTGGTGGCTGGAGCAATAGACCCTGCTGATCTGTACGAGGGTCACGCGTCCTTTGGCGTGGTATTTGGCAAGAAGTTGTGCCAGGTCTTCCACGCAGGCTTCTTTGGTTTCATAGCGTCGCTGTCCGCGGCTTCCCATGATACCCGCCAGATTGTTCTTGCGACGGGCGGCGCTGGAGGTAGCATTGGCCGATTCGTATCGGATGATGGCTTCCATCAGCACGGGATCCACACCATTTTTGGCAGCGGCCTCCCTGATAGCAGGGCGCAGCGCAGTCACGAGCTCGGAATGCGCTGTGAGCACCATCATCAGGCCTGTCAGTATGGTCATGGTTACTCTCATGTCGAAGACATGTTACGGATTTGTTTATCATTTGTCAAGTATAAAATGCGGCACCTACACGATTTGGGCTTGACCTTTGCTGATTGAATTTGGTAATAGTAAAAGATTGCACCTTGTTCTGGCGAATTCCGGCGTGCCTAATATGAAAAACAGGCATGAATGCTGAACTGCATTCATGCCTGTGAAAAAGAGGGATGTCCGGAGGATTAGAGAGAACCTTCCGGAATGAGTTCCAGGAGGACGAAGGCATCATCCTCCAGAGAATCGAGGATTTCGAGATCGGCGTCGTTGTGGATGGCGTAGTACTCTGCGCCCCAGAGACGGGCAATTTCCTGCATGCGGAAGGGCTGGGGCTGCACGAGCAGGCGCTCCAGCTCCGGGTCTCCGGCGGTATCATGCAGGGCGGCAGCGGCGCCATCGTTGTTCAGTACGGCAATAACGCGCTTGCCGGGGGGGAGCTGAGGCAGGATGGCGGCGGCGTTGATATCGCGCAGGAGGGTGAGGTCCCCAATAAGGCAGAAGCCGCTGGAGGCATCGGCCGTGTTGCCCAGGAAGGCGCTCAGTACGCCGTCTGCACCGGTGCTGTGCAGGTCGCGCAGGTAGAGGGTGGGGACCTGGTGCTGGGCAAAGCGGTTCCAGAGACGCACCGTGGTGGCGCTGCCCACACAGATGACATTGGCCAGGCTGGCGTGGCGCGAGAAGGCGCGCACCATGGCCTCGGCGGATTCCGGGTAGCCCAGCAGTAATTCCTCCACCTGGTTAGCGATGCGGCGGCTGCGGGTGAGGAGCCGCTCCGTATCGCCCACATGCGGCACATCGCCCAGGCACTTCATAATCTGCTCCAGCTCGCCTTCCACCACATTGCTCTTGCGATTCAGACCGGAGAAACCGGTGCGGGTGAGAGAGTAAACGGAGGTCTGGGGCAGGTTCTCCAGGGCTTTCCAGAAGGGGCCGGTGGGAACATCGCCCACGCGCAGTACATGGCGCGGGGGATTCTGGCGCAGCAGGTCATCGCCACCGTGCAGCAGGTAGGCTCCCAGTTCCTCGCGCAGGCCGCTGGCAGCTTCGGCCAGCACGGGCACGCGGAGGGTCTGCGCCAGCCAGAGCACGGGTTCCTGCTCGTCCGGATTCAGGGCGCCGATGATGAGCACAAGGCCTTCCATGGCGCGGAATCGGAGCATCTGGGAAACCTCCACCAGCGACCCACGGAAACGGGGGGCGGGCGGTGCTTCGGCTACTTCGATGCCGCTGAAATCCGGGCAGGGTGGTTCGGCATCGGCATCCAGGCGGATGTGCAGGTGCAGCGGGAAGCCCTCGCTGAGTGTGTCCACCAGGTTGGGTAAATCGGAAACCGGGCAGGGGAGGCAGAGCTCCATGGTGGGAGCGTACATGCCGAAAAGCGCTTCCTGTTCTACGCTCTGCGGGGCACCTGTGCCGCCGCAGGTGTTGGTGGAATCCATGGTCAGCACCACCAGGGGGCGGCGCTGGTAATATGCATTGATGACTGCCGGGGTCATGGCTGCGGCAGAGGACCCGCTGCCGGCCACAACAACGACCGGATGCCCGGTGGCTTGTACGCGGCCCAGGGCAAAGAAAGCGGCAGAGCGGTCATCGGCCACGCTCCAGCGGTGCAGTACAGGGCATTCTGCCAGAGCTCGGTAGAGCGGGGCGTTCAGTTCCCCGGGGCAGCAGACCCATTCGGCCACGCCGGCCATGGCTGAGCAGGAGATGAGAGAGAACATGTCAGGTCAGGTTGGAGTTTGTTGGTTGTTCAGAGAGGTAAGGCTACTTGGTTGCCCATGTGGTGCGGTTCTGCGCCCACGAGCAGGTCGAATACCATGGCCACGCGGGCGGCGCGTTCGCGCATGAACTGGCGCAGCAGGGTTGGGCGGTTGAAAGGAATGCGGGCGGCACAATACCCTTCGGCATCGATATTCAGGTGGCGGGCTGTGGCCACCGCGCGTTTCACATGGTATGCCTGGCTGATGATGGTGATTTTCTGCGCGCCGAACACGCGCTGGGCGCGCACCACGGAATCATAGGTGCGGAGCCCGGCGTAGTCGCACACAATCTTCTCAGCCGGCACGCCCAGCTTGATGAGTGCTTCCTTCATGTCGCGCGGTTCGTTGTAGTAAATCTCGCGATTATCTCCGGAAACAATAATGCAGCTCAGTTTGCCTGTTTTCCAGAGCTCTGCCGCGGCGTTCATGCGGCCCTCGAAGTACAGGCTGGGTTTGCTGCGGCTGAATCGCTTGCTGCAGCCCAGCACCAGCCCCACATCGCCCTGGCGGCAATCGGCCGTGTTCTTGTGGCAATAGCCGCTGGAAATGGCGTTGGTGTACACATCTGCCCCCACCACAATCAACAGCACAGACAGCAGGAAGAAACTGAACAGCTTAAAGCAGAACCAGAGGACTTTGAGGAACCTGCGCATGGTTTACTTAACGCCGAAAACCTGAATGCGGGTGGTGAGCTCATGCGTTTCGCCGCAGCGGAGCATGATGTTTTCTGCGGGAACAACCGTCGTCTCCACAGCCAGGAAGCCGCGCTCGTTGCCCTCGCCCAGGTCGCCCATGCCGGCAGCCAGTGCTGCACCGGGGTTCCACACCACGGCAGAGCCGCTGCCTGCGCGGCAGATGCGGATGCTGCGTTCCCAGACCGGGTCGTGAATGGTGATTTCAGCGTTTTCGGGCACCGGGTGGTAAATGCGGTCGATATGTCCCAGCGGGATGAGCGGATCCTCCGGGTGGGGAATGGCATCATCGGCAAACTCGGTGAAAGCCAGCTCCTCCAGGCCGGTCACGGCTACCTGTTCGTAATCGCTCACAGCGAAATAGGTGTGCATGGCGGCAGAGTAAGGCATGGCGCGGGGAACATCCAGCGTGATGAGGCTCATGGTGAGCTCGTTGCCAATCTCCATGCCGAGTGCGGCGCTGGGCATCATCTCATTCTCCGGCGGCAGAGCCAGCAGCAGGTTCACGCGGCCATCCTCGCCTTCCTCGCAGCGGCCCACCTGCCAGGTGGAAATGCGGGCCACACCATGGGCGGGCAGGGAGGCATCCTCCGTGTTCTTGCCGAACCACGGCCAGCACAGCGGAATACCGCCGCGCAGCGCCTTGCCCTTCTTGAATACAGCCTTGGGGCTCATGTAGATAACGGGCTTGTGGCCGGTCGGTGCCCAGCTGAGCACATGCCCGCCGTAAAGGGAAATTTCTGCTGTGCAGAGGGAGGTCTCAATCTTGAGAATCGGAAAATCTTCGCCGTAGGGGTATACTGTGGTAACCATGGTGTTTGTATGCGCGTAAGTCTACCAAAATAGACTTGCCTTAGCAAGTCTATTATCTCGCAGTCGCCAGACTGCGAAATTCACTCTGCGTCAGCAGAAATTCTCTCGCCCGGCAAGGGCGAAATTCTCTCCCGCGGAGCGGGAAATTCTCTCTGCGCCCAGGCGCAGATAAGAGGGGAAAGTCTGAGCCCGCAAGGGCGACAGAATCATAGCCCAGGGCGTGAGCCCTGGGTATGGTGTAGTAATAAGACCGGAACCCCGCCAGCTGGCGGGGTGGCAGATTCGCATGAGCGTTCCGTTTATGTTAAGCATTGATTATTTGCATATCAACGCGCATCCATATCTGCCACCCACTCACTCCGCTCGGGGTTCGGTTACTATTTTCACTTTACCCCAGGGCTTACGCCCTGGGCTATTGAACTTACCGCCCCGCCAGTAGGCGGGGCTCAGAATTCCGCTCGCCGTTGGCTCGCCAAAGTTACAATTTATTGCGCAGAGGGGGGGCTTCTTCCAAAATGTTGCTGATATTTCTATTCTCTACAAAATCTTTGGGACACGTGTGGCGCCTGCGGCGCAGCAGGATGAAAGTGTATCATCTTCGCTGAAGCGCAGAGTTAATTTCGCCCTTTGGGCGAGATAATTTCTGCTTCGCAGAGAGAATTTCCCGCGTTGCGGGAGTTAATTTCCATGCTCTGGTGAGCATGGAGATTTCTACAACTCGCCGAGGACAATCGACTCGCTGTAGAAAGGAAAATGGTAGCTCTCAAATTCCACCCCCAATTTCCCCCAATACGCACGCATCCTGGCAGGTGGGAAAATCTCATCCATCGTGGCGATGTAAGCCCTGTTCCAGGGAAGATGCGGCTGTTCGGGTAGCGTCTGGCAGGCCTCGGCCAGAAAATCAAGTTCCTTCACCTGTTGCTGGGGAGAGGGTTCCTCAAAGGGGCCGACTGGAGCGTATTTTTCAGGATGCTGTTCGTCTCTGAACGGGTTTCCATTCATGGCTGCCACGGAGCGGATGGTGCGTTGCAGCACTTTGAGGCGCAGACCGTATTGCGGGCTGGCGGGATAGGGCGTGCCGTTGATGGCAATCGCCTTGTACAGCGGCAGCTCCTGGCAGCTCTGCTCTGCCACCCACACGCCGAAGGACCAGGCAAAGAGGTAGATGCGTTCGTAGTTGTCAAAATCGGCGGCTTTCAGTTGGCGCAGGGAGCGGTGGTCGTAGCAGCAGAGTACATCGAAGCCTGCCGGGAATGGCAGCTGGTGCACGGCATTCGGGGTGGCGCCCCAGCCCAGCATGAAGAGGATGAGGTGGCGGTTGCCGGGATTTTTGATAAGCCAGGCTTCTTTCATGGTATCAGACCTTTCTGCGAACCCAGCGCAGCCCGAAGAGCATCTTGCGCAGAATCAGATATTCCACCAGCATATCGCAGGCAATCAGCATCCAGATGCCCACCAGGGAAAGCGTCTCCGGCCACAGCCAGTACCACACCAGCAGGCAGAGCACGCGGAAAAAGCCCATGCCGCCGTAGGAAACCCACATCACGCGGCGGGTATCGCCCGCACCGCGCAGACACATCTTGCAGATGAGCATGGCGGCGTAGAAGGGCTCAATAATCAGGAATGCCTGCACCACCGGGCGCGTGGTGGCGCTCAGTTCCGGCGAACCGGCAGCAAAAATGTCTACGAAGATATCCGGCCAGAGGGCAAAGACCACGCCCATGCAGCCCATGAAGAGAACGCTGTATCGAACACATTTGCGGGTGGTCTCCAGGGCGAGTCGGGCACTGCGGGCGCCCAGATACTGCCCCACCAGCGTGGCACCGGCCATGCCGATGGCGAATCCGGGCAGGAAACTCAGCGATTCAATGCGTATGGCGATATTGTGAGCACCCACGGCGGCATCGCCCAGGGAAGAAATAATGCGCAGCACGAAAATCTGGATGAGCCAGATACCGCCCACCTCGATAGCCTGGGGCACACCGATGCTGAGGATGCGGTACATCATGCTCCAGTCAATCTTCATGCTCTTTGTATCCAGATACAGGGGCGGGGCGTAGGTGTTGCCCTGTTCAGCGCAGAAGTTGTCCAGCGTGCGGCCTGCCATCTCGCGGCGAAGCTTGATGGTGCGTGCCATCAGAATGCCCAGCAGTACTGCCGCCGCAGCTGCCATGCCGCCAATCATGCCCAGCGCCAGGCCTTCCACAAACATGCCGCAGACCTTCACCAGGAACAGACTGAAAACGATATTAAGGCCATCCACCACCAGCATGATGATGAAGGGCGTGCGCGTATCTCCCGCGCCGCGCAGGGCGGCATTCAGCGCAAAGACCACGCCGGAGAACACAGCCACCCAGCAGCCGGTGTACATGTAGCGCAGGGCTATCTCGCGGGCGAATTCGCTCAGACTCAGTACTTCGGATACCAGGAAATCTGCCGTGGCGTACATGAGCAGGGCCGAGAGGAAACCGGCCATCAGCCCCAGAACGGCGGACTGGTTGGCGGCGTAGTTGGCATCGGCATACTTGCGGGCGCCGGTCAGGCGGCTCACGATGGCGGTGGCACCCATGCCCACCGCTCCCTGCATCACAAAGCCCAGCCACATCACAAAGGAGGTGACGCCGATGCCGGAGGCAATCTGGGCAGTTTTCTCGCCGTGGTCGCCCATGTGGGTGGCCAGCACCAGCGAGGTGGAGGCGCAGATGAAACTCATCACCTGCTCCAGCAGCGGCCAGAGGGCGATAGAAACAATCTGCCGGGGCAGGCTCATGCCTGCCAGTTTTCCGCCCAACTGACCTTTGGCCAGGGCTACGCGGATTTTGCCTTCTCTACCGTCGCCTGCACCCATGACTGGCGCTATTTTAGCAGGTTAATGCCGGGTTGAACAGAAAAAATATTTATTCTTTGGGATTTGGAGAACGAAGCGCTCGTTCTATTCGAAGTACGGGACTTCAGTCCCGAAAACATAAACGGGGCTGAAGTCCCGTGCTCCGACGAAATTGCAGCTCTCCTTATCTGAAATCATGGCTTTGATATCACTCCGGATCTTTCTCTACCCTGATGCCTTGTATCTTGTCCTGTATTACCCCGGCGAAGGGGACAAAGCGGTCGATGTCGGCGAAGGATTCCTCCTGTGGCGGAGGTGCGGGTGGCAGGTGGTCGAGCTGGTGCAGCTTCTTTATCTGCTTGCGGATAAGGGTGACCACCCGCTTGCATTGCGGCAGGTCGAGGAAGCCTTCGGGGATGCGGTCGTCATCGTGGGGAGTTGGCCCCTGTACTCCATGGTTGTAATCGAAAACGATGTTGCCGATGCCCCCGCTGAAAACCTCGTATTCCTTGATCCGGTTGGGCTCCAGGGGGTACGATTCGCATTTCATTCCAGGCAGCAGTCTGGGTGTCAGGATGATGCAGCGGCGATTGGTGACCAGATAGAGGGTGCGGCGTTTGTAGTATTTCCTGAACCAGGGGATGATACAGAGCAGGATGATGAATGGCAGAAGGAACGGCTCGGCCTCGCTTGTTATCAGGATGAGGGCAGCTATCCCGAAATGAATGCACAGCTCCACCTTCAGGATGCTGGAATCCGGCCTCGTGACCAGCAGCAGTTGCTCACTCATGCCCAGCGTGCGGTCGATAATGCGCCGCTCCCGCTGCGTGAGGGATTCCCGCTGGTCAAGTTTGGGAGCATAGTCGGCCATGGTGAATCAACGCTTTTTCATGTGGCGGCGAATCTCTGCACCCAGCACGCAGAGGGCGATGATGCAGAAGAATGCGCCACCACCGGCAATAATCAGCAGCAGGGTCATGCCCTGTGGTGGGATGATTTCAAATTGCTGTGGATTTTCCTCCAAGTGTGCAATCTGCACTTTTGAGCCACGTTCCCTGTAATCGTATTTTGTTGATTGGACTCGTTGAGTTCGGCCCTGGGTATCCTCGAAGCTCAGGTCCAGGTAATATTTTGCCTCTGAAACTCTGACTCGTGCGCCTGATTTGTGCCGTTTTTTAGAGGAGCTTGCCCTCATGGCATCCAGCACGGTTGCCTCAGCTTTCACCCCGTGGTCGATGATATGCTTGCGGGCGTAGTAGTTATTCAGACTGAAATACATGGCGGCGATTCCTGCGAGGATGAAAATCATCGCAATCACACAGGTGCCGAGCAGGTCGGATAATTTGGACTTTACGTTCGTTTCGTTCATGCGTGTCTGCGTTTTTTGAGGAAACAGGACGGGACTGTGAACATCTCGGCAAGGATGAGTTGTTTTCCGGTGCCTTTCGCAGTCATATCAGGATTTGCGGCTCTGGTGGATATTGGCACCGATGATGCCCAGCCCTGCGAGGCCGCAGATGCCGCCCGCGATGGCCAGGATGAAGGCTCTGCTGGTGGCGAGAGGGTGCTCCAGGTCCATCTTTTCCGGATGGCCGGGGGTGTAGACGATGTTCACGGTATCCCCTTTCTTCAATCCGGGCCCTGTATTGGTGGTCATCTGGATAAGTTGCTCATTGCCGTCGGTATCGGTGAATTTGACCACCGGGTAGTAGAAGGTGTGGTTCTTCCGGCCTGTGCCTGAATCATTTTCGATGACCTTGACCACGGTGGCATCGGTTCTGACGCCTGTATCCAGCAGTTGCTGGTGGCTGCTCATGATGTAGAAATACAGTCCGACGAGCAGGATTCCCACGAAGATGAAGATGATGCCCATGGAATGCCCGCCGAAAACGGGGTCGAAGGTTTTCTTGTGGACAGGGCGGAGGAGGGAAGGGGGCATTGTGGATGTTGATTTTTTGAGTTCTGCGGGTGTGGGATGATTATTTTCGGATATTGCGGATGATGATACCGCCGCCCACGGCGGTGAAGATGCCGCCCACCAGCATAATCATGAGGTAGGAGCCGCTGTTGGAATCGCCTTGCAGCAGGACTTCTTCCTTATTCTCCGGCAGGTAGTATATGGTGACCTTGTCCCCCGACCTTAATTTTTTGTGCTCTTTTGTGGACAGCAGGCTGGAGGCCTGCTGCAACTGGCCATCGGTATTGGTAAAGCTGACAATGGGGCAGTAGGATGTGGAGGTTCTCTTGCGTTTCCCTCCGGAGCGCTTGCTGACGCGTTTCACTTCGATTACAGAGGCTTCGGCTCTCTGCCCGTGTTCCATGAAGCGGTTTTCTTTCTGGCGCGCGTAGTTGCCGAGAAGCATGACGCCTATACCCACAAGGAGGCAGACGATGGCCGGAATCCAGTCGGCGAGTTTTGTGCGTTTCTTGCGGCGTGCCATGGTAGTTGTTAGAATAGGCCCGCAAGGCAGAAAAGTCAAGCTGTTAGGGAAGGGGAATACGGGGAACAACGCGGGGATATGGTGCGTGTTTCACCCCTGGCGGGGTGAAAAGAACCCGCGTCCGCCCCCTCGCCCCTTGCTGTCGCAAGGGGTAAACCAGCCAGAGGTGTCTGGCTGGCGAGGGGCTGAAAGCTCCACTGGAGCTTTCAGCCTCATCCGTGACGCATGGTGAACCATGGTCACTTGCGAGGTTACGGGTGATTGAGACCCGACGCGAAGTTACACGAAAAAAGGCACTCCGATTGGAGATGCGGGAACAACGCGGGGATATGGTGCGTGTTTCAC
>JAFYWX010000029.1 GCA_017546445.1 Akkermansia sp.
CTCTGGGTGAACCTCATCATGGACACCTTCGCGGCCCTGGCCCTGGCGTCCGAGCCGCCCAGCGACGACGTGATGGAGAAGAAGCCGCGCAACAAGTTTGCCTTCATCATCACCCCCACCATGTGGCGCTGGATTCTCTGCCTCGGCATTGGTTTCATCATTGCCCTGGTGAGCTACGTGAAGTGCATGCCCTCCCAGGAGACTGAGCCGGAAGCCTTCCGCCACTCCGTCACCCTGCTCTTCACCGGCTTCGTGATGCTGCAGTTCTGGAACCTGTTCAACGCCCGCGTCTACGGCACGAACAACAGCTTCATCAACGGCATCTTTGCCAACCGCAGCTTCCTCTTCATTCTGGCCATCATCCTCTTCGGCCAGGTGCTGGCCACCCAGTTTGGTGGTGAAATCTTCCGCACCGTGCCCCTCAGCCTTTGCGAATGGCTCACCATCGCCGCTGTGACCTGCCCGGTTCTCATCATCGGCGAAATCGTCCGCTTCATCGGCCGCTGCCGCGAGAAATAAGAGATTCAGCCGGTAATTTTCACTCCCCGCTCTCACCGCAGAGCGGGGAGTTTTTTCTTTCCAGCTCACCGCCAATATGCTAGAATCCACCGCATCAATGAAGACGCGCATTACATGGTCTGAAGGTGTGGCCCTGCTGGTGGAAAAGAAATTTCCCATCGGCCACGGGCCGTGGATGATAGCCTACCTGGTTGCCATTATTGCGCTGCTGCCCAGCGTGCTGAATCTGGGAATTGGCACAGGCATGGCAGCCTGTGGCTATGCAACGCAAGGCTTATTTGCCTCAGCGCCCTTCTCTGCAGGAACCACCCTGCTCATCAACCTGTTCTGCACAGCCCTGGGCTGGTTCCTGAGCAGCTGGCTGGTGCTGGTGTGGCGCCTGTTTCAGTGCCACCGCAAGGAAGTGCCCTACACCTCTCCCTGCTATCTCTGGATTTCCGGCGCCGTGCTGCTGGCCTACCAGGTGCTGGCCGTGGTGGCCGTATTCCTGGCGCGCAGCACCACATTCGGCTCCATGGTGCCCGTGCTGATCATCCTCGCCCTTCACTACGTGCACAAGACTATCTGTCGTCTCTGAGTGAGACTCGGGAACTTCTAATAGATCGTCCCAGTTCAACAAATTGGGCATCTCTAAAAACCCGCTATGCCCCCTTCCCGTGCTCTGCACGGAGCTCTATTGAAAGCGAGTCTGCACCTTGCATGGCAGGAGAAAGAGCATACCGGCAGGTTCTGCCGCGCCGCTGCGGGGTATTGAAGTGCAGCTGGAGAGTGCAGTCCCGGTCAGCAAGGGCACGCATCATGGCAGGCGGAACATCGAGGGAGTAAAAGCCGTAGGAGCCGGTATATTTACAAAGTCGGACCATGCCACCGGCACCGGCCGGAATGGCGGCCAGCAGTTCCTCCCTGGTGTACAGGAGGGCGTGGCTCTTCGTCCATACATGGGGCTGCAGCCCCTGGGTGGTCAGGTGGCGGCGGAGGCTGCCCGGCAGCCCGCTCTGCGTTTCTCCCGGCGTGCTGGAGGCGAGAACGTAGTAGCTTTCGCCTCCATAGCGAATCCGGTCATTGCCTCCGGGCATGAAGGTGATACTCAGCCACACGCACGCACGGGCCAGAGCACGCAGCAGCTCCGGCGGCACGCTGAGGGTGAAATCCGCAATCTGGATATCGGCCATAATGCCCACATTGATGGTCGCGGAAGTGCAATCCCGCAGCAGCACCTTGCGGTTTTTCTCCAGAAAGCGCTGCCATTCCGAAAAGGGGATGCCTTCCTCCCCGCCTAGCTGGTGCCTGTACGAGGGGGAGATGAACCCTCCACGCTCCCGTTCCTCCAGCCAGTTCCCCCGGCGCATCGGAGAATCCTCCCGCAAGGCGTAGCAGCAGAAATAGCTGGATGATTCCAGATACATAAGCGTGTGGGGCTTATTATACCAATACATTTCGCGCAGTCAAGAAACGATTCCCGGAACGAAAATAATTGAAGGAGATTGGAAGTTGTAGGGGCGCAAATCAATCGGAGCACGGGACGTTAGTCCCGATATCACTGATGGTTAGGAACTAAAATCCCTCCACTCCGGCAAAAGCAGCTGCTCGCCAAATCATCACTGGCGATAGAGTGTCAGCGGAAACAAATAGAAGCCTTTCCTCAATAAAAAGACCAGCCGCGGGCGTCTATAGTAAAAAATCACCATTTCTGCATTTTTTGCTGCGGCTTCGTCCGCGGAATGTGCTAGTATAAACGGAAGGAGATAAAAACATGGCGTTAATGAAGAGCTGCCTGGCCTTGGGCGGAATAGTGCTGCTGCTGATTTCAGGATGCTTCTGGCTGCTGTCATCCTGCGAGGCAGAGTACATAGCGGACGCCCCGGTTGAATATGCTGCCCTGAACCAGGGGGCGCAGGAAATACTTCCACCTTTCGCAGAGAATATCTACTCGGCTGTTTATGCTGACTGGCAGGTCGGCGAATGGTGCTTTTGTTTTGAAATCAAGGCGGCCAACGAAGATGCGCTGAAAGATTGGTGCAAGAAGGCGAGCGCGGGAAGAAGCCCCAGACAAGCCAGCGGCCGCCCATTTCATCTGACCACACCGGCCTGGTGGGCGTTCTCCCCCGACGCTTCACTACTATGCGCTGTAGCGGGAGACCTGGAACACCCCCTCGGATTTTCCGCCTGGTACGATGCAACCCGAAATAAGGTCTGGTTCATGTACAACCGGTAACGACAATACTCCCGCAAACCATTTTTAATCTGCTATGGCCACGCCCCTGTTACGTAACCTCTTTGCCACCTGCACCCTCTGCCTTGCCGGTTTTCCCTTGCTTCCGGCGGCAGAATGGAAGAGCTATTATCCCGAAGAGGCGACCGTTCTTCAAGGCTTTTCCTTGCAAATGGCTGCCGATACAGAAGAAGGGGAAAGGCTTTATACTTATTTTGCCGCTGACAAGAAAATAGCTTACATT
Source organism: Akkermansia sp. (assembly GCA_017546445.1). Taxonomy (GTDB): domain Bacteria; phylum Verrucomicrobiota; class Verrucomicrobiia; order Verrucomicrobiales; family Akkermansiaceae; genus Akkermansia. The sequence continues at coordinate 2,976 of JAFYWX010000029.1, forward strand.
GAAGAAGTCTTTGCGACATGTCGGGTGGCAGTATGTGTCCGCTACTTATTCGATGAGTCAGGAGATTTCGTTGCGGCTTCGTGCCGAATATCCTCTCTGGATATTTCGTCAGAAGAATGGGCTCATAGCCAACATACACTTATTCCCGGGCAACTACTTAAAGTTGATAGATGCGGGATAAATGAACCCATAGATGCCCGCGCTGATTGCATCATGAAACGTTGCCTGGCAGATTTGGAAAAGCTGAGCAGGAAAAAAAGGAAATGACCATGCCCCCGTTCCGTAAAATCCTTGCCACCACAGCCATCTGCCTTGCGGCGGTGGGGTTGAATAGCTGCCAGAAAACAATGCAGGTTGACATTTCTTTAAGCTCGGCAGGGGCTCCACTCTCATTTACCTGTTGCAGTGAGGGAAGAGGATATTCACATATCAAGAGGTGCTTTGATGTCACCGGAGTTGGGTCTACCTATAAAGAAGAGCCTTACCAGATGGCCGGAGCAGGAACACCTTCGGCACCATGGTGCCCGTGCTGCTCATCCTCGCCCTGCACTACGTGCATAAAACTATCTGCCGGCTCTGATTTCTCGATTGATTTCGGCAGTTTCTCGCCGGACCTCCTCAGCGGTTCTTCCCCTGTTATCGCGGATGGAGGCGTCTGCTCCGGCTTCCAGCAGGGCGGCATAGAGGAGCGGAGCCTCAGTGGCATCAAGGCTTCCGGCGGCGAGATGCAAGGGAGTGCGCCCGTCTTCCGGGATGCGGGCGTTCACATCTGCCCCTCGGCTGATAAGGTAACGGACAATCTCCACGCCCTTTTCCTCATGCACGGTGGGGCCGCCCACATAGTAGCACATGGCTTGATGCAGCGGAGTGAGGGTAAAGGTGGAGCCTTCATAATGAATCGTCCTGCAGGCACGGTTAATGTCCGCCCCGCCATCCAATGCAGCACCGATACGCTCGGTTTTCCCCGATGCAAAAACCTCGTACCAATCCACACTGCTGCACTGGGTCACCAAGGGGAACAGAACACAAAGTGCGATAAATCTCCAGAGCATGTGCATATTATAGATTTAGCAAAGCAGGATGTCAAAGTCTATCACTTCCCCCTATAGTCGGCTGATATTATTCTACGCTCTATAGGATAACGAAATCCAGCCCCTTGCGGGGCTGGACGAAATCCGTTTCACGGACGAAATCGTGGCGGTGCCACGACGATATCTGCCGCTGAGGCGGCAGACTCAGGGCTCAACCCAGCGGCCGTGGTCCTTGATAAGCTGCACCAGGTGCTGCACGGCTTCCTCCTGCGGGATATTCATCACCACGGGGTTATGGCCTACATAAAGGTTAATCTTGTTCGGGGCCCCGCCCACGTAGCCGAAGTCGGCATCGCTCATTTCACCGGGGCCGTTCACAATGCAGCCCATGATGGCAATCTTCACGCCCTTCAGGTGGCCGGTGGCCTCGCGAATGCGGGCGGCAGCTTCCTGAATATTGTAGTGCGTGCGGCCGCAGGAGGGGCAGGATACGTACTCAGTCTTGCTCAGGCGCACACCGGCAGCCTGCAGGATATTGAAGCCCAGGCGAGCAGCCTTGTCGGGGGCTGTCTCGCGGCGCACCAGCACGGCATTACCAATGCCATCGCACAGCAGAGCACCGGCATTCACACCACCGGCCATGGGGGCGGAAAGGCTGTCCAGCCCATTGCACAGCGTGTCCTTCAGCAGAATGCTGTGGCGAGTCGGAATAACGGCAGCCAGCAGGCGGAAAGCCTGCACCACGGGCATATCGATGCCATCCTTCACCGTCACCAGCGTGGCGGGGGCATCGGCCAGCCCGGCAGCGGCGGCAGCATCGCGCGGGTCGATTTCCACGGGTGCGCAGTCCTCATAGGAAATCTCCGGCATAAAATCCTTCATCACCGCCGGGTCCAGCGCCTTGCAGGCAGCCTCCGGCAGCACCACGCGCACCGGCTCATTCCAGCCCAGCGTCACGCCGCCGCGGGTAATCACATCGGCCTTGCGCTTGTTGAATTCAAAGGGATTGAAGGCATCCGGGGCCTGAATCTCCAGCGGAGCAGCGGCGGAAACCACGCCCGGCTGGTAGGGGGCTGCCAGCTCGAAACCGGGCTCAATCTCATACACCGGATCCTCGGTAAGAGACACACGCAGCGTATCGCCGATACCATCTGCCAGCAGAGAGCCCACGCCCGTGGCGCTCTTGATGCGGGCATCCTCGCCCTCGCCGGCCTCGGTCACGCCCAGGTGGATGGGGTAGTTCCAGTCGATACCCTCCTCTGCCAGGCGCTTCACCAGCAGGCGATAGGCCTGAATCATCACCTTCACGTTGGAAGACTTCATGGAGAACACCAGCTGGTGGTAATCCAGCTCGCGGGCAATGCGGGCAAACTCCAGCGCACTTTCCACCATGCCGTCCGGCGTGTCGCCGTAGCGGTTCAGAATGCGGTCGGAGAGGGAGCCGTGGTTGGCACCCAGACGCATGGCGCGGCCATGTTCCTTGCAGAACAGCACGAGCGGCGTGAATGCCTTGCGAATCTTCTCAATCTCCTCCTCGTACTCATAATCCGTGTAATCACGCTCCTCAAACTTCTTCTTGTCCACGAAGTTGCCGGGATTCACGCGAATCTTCTCCACCCACTTGGCAGCCTCCATGGCGGCATCGGGCTTGAAATGAATATCTGCCACCAGCGGCACCTGGCACCCGGCGGCGCGCAGCTCGCGGGCAATGTTCTCCAGATTGGCAGCATACACCTTGGTCTGCGCCGTCAGGCGGATGATTTCACAACCGGCCTCAGCCAGCGCAAGCGATTCGCGCACGCAGCCGGCGGTGTCCAGCGTATCGCTGGTCAGCATGGACTGAATACGGATGGGATTAGTACCACCAATCCCCACGTTCCCCACCATCACCTCGCGGGTCAGGCGGCGCGTATACTGATAAAGACTCGGGCAATGCAAGGTGCTCATGACTTAACTTTACTCCCAATGTCAGTTTTTTTCAAGTCTGAACCCGCTATTTAACCAACAAAGGCAGATTTATACACATATGCCCGCTTCACATTCGCTTTTAGGTTGACATTTACGCCAAGAAGATTTAACTTATCCTAAAGAAACCCGGAAAGCTTTCACCCATGATTAAGTCTACACGTTACCATCTTTTCCTGTCGCTTCTCGGCGGCATGCTCAGTTCGTGTGTGTACTACACCCCCATCGTGCCGGATATGCCCTACCAGGGCACAGCCGGTCGCACCACATATCCCGATACCTGGGTGACAACGCAGCCCACCGGCATCCAGCAGACCCCCATTCCTGAGCCGGTTGCCACGCAGCCGATTTCCAACCCGAATGCACCGCTGGATTTGACCATGCCCATCACGCCCGGCACACAGAGTTATACACCCGCGCCCATTCCCACGCCCAAGGCCACGGCAGCCCCTGCAGCGCAGCCCAAGGCTACGGAACCGGTGCTCACGCCCATTGTGACCAAGCAGGCCACCACGGCCCAGCCCACCAGTGCTGCCAGCCAGGCGGTTGACCTGAGCCAGATTACCAACACCGGCCCCATTCCCGTGGCCACCCGCGTGCCCGGCGACCCCACCCGCGTGTACAACCCGCTGAACCCCAGCAAGACCATCCGCGTGGTGGATAAGGACGGCAAGCCCTACCCCAGCGGCAAGAAACTGAAGGTGCGCGGCACCAATTTCATGTTCTACGTGCCGTAACGCATGAGCGCCCTTCCCTTCCAGTCAGTCTGCATTCTGGGTCCCGGCCTGCTCGGCGGCTCCATTGCCATGGCAGTGCAGCAGCACATGCCCGACTGCGAACTACGCATCTGGGCGCGCCGCCAGCAGCCGCTCGACTTTGTGCGTGAAAAAGGCATCACCGAGCATGTCTTCACCGATGCCCGCGAGGCCGCCAAGGGGGCGGAACTCATCATCCTGGCTACTCCCATCGGGGCGTTTGAAGAACTTTCCCGCTACATTCTTTCCTCGGTGTCCAAGGAGGCCATCATCACCGATATCGGTTCGGTGAAGGCCTATGTACACCGCACCACCGGCACCATGCTCACCAGCCGTGGCCGCTGCTTCATCGGCTCTCACCCCATGGCCGGCGCAGAGAAACAGGGCATCGAGCATGCCTATGCCGACCTCATCAAGGGAGCCACCGTGGCCCTCACCAACCCGCATGGTGCCCCCGCCGCCAAAGTACAGCAGCTGGCTGCCTTCTGGCAGGCACTGGGTACCAGCACCTATGAAATGGACCCGGTGAACCACGACCGCACCGTGGCCCGCATCTCCCACTGCCCGCATATTCTAGCCGCCCTCTGCGCCCGCGGCGCCACCCTAGGCCAGGAGCCCATGGAAGACCTGCAGCGCCTGGCAGCCTCCGGCTTCCGCGATACCACGCGTGTCTGCTCCGGCGGTGCCAACATGTGGGCCGATATCCTCTGGGAAAACGACGTAGCCGTGCGCGCTGCCCTGCACGACTGCGTGAACGACCTGCACCACCTCATTGACCTCCTCGAAACGCAGGATAAGGAGGGCGTGCGCCAATGGCTCATCGCCGCCAAAACAGCCCGCGAAACGGTGAGGCAAGAGGAGAATTGACGATTAAGAAAGCCAGAATTGGTCAATTTGGCATTTCCAAGAACTCCGCAAATTGGAGTTTGGCGGGCAGCTGTTTTTATCGGAGCAAGGGACTTTAGTCCCTCATCGCTTGAGTTTTCGGGACTGAAGTCCCGTGCTCCGAAAGATTTGAGACCCCGCCAAATCGCAAATTGACTGGCCGCTTCGCTTTATTAGAAGCCCCCTTATTGACGATTCAGGCCATCCGGCGGGCGAAGCCCGCAATAGTCATTCGTCAATCCGAGTAGTATTGCCTGCGGTGGGGATTCATGTTGCGGCGATGGTCCTCGCGGTCCTCGCGGTTGCGCAGTACGTGGCGCTTCTCGCGGCGGTTCACGCGCTCCAGGGTCATCTGGCGCTTTTCGTTGCGACGCTCCAGTTCGGCAATTTCGGCATCCAGGTTCAGGAAATGCTCGTAGCGTTCCTGGGTGAGGGTACCGCTCTCCAGCGCGGCGCGAATGGCACAGCCGGCATCCTTGCGGTGGGAGCAGTCGGCAAAGCGGCACTGGCTTTCCAGCTCGGTCAAATCAGCAAACTGGGCGCGGAGCGTGGCGGCATCCGTCCACATGTGAATCTCGCGCATGCCGGGGTTATCAATCAACACACCGCCGCCGGCCAGAATCACCAGCTCACGGGCCACGGTGGTGTGGCGGCCCTTGCCCGTCACCTCGTTCACATGGCCGGTCTCCAGCCACTCATCGCCCAGCAGACTGTTTACAAAGGTACTCTTCCCCACACCGGATGACCCCACCACGGTGATGGTGCGCCCCTTGGGCACACGACGCAGATACTGCGGGTACCCCTTGCGCCAGCGGGCCACAATGGGATAGACCTCGCTGCAGCCGAGGGCGCGTATTTCCTCCACCGCGCGCTGCATGTCTGCCTCGGGGGCGGTATCGGCCTTATTCACCAGCACCACGGGAGTGGCGCCGCTCTTGCGGATGAGGGTCAGGTAGCGCTCGATACGGCGCGGATTGTAGTCGCTCTCAGCATCGGTGATGACCACTACCATGTCCACATTCGCACCGATGACCTGCTCTGCGCAGCTGCGGCCGGGCGCCTTGCGGGAGAATCGGTTGCGTCGCGGCAGCATGGCGCGGATAACAGGCAGATCCTTGCCCTGCCCCGGGTCCACGGCCACCCAGTCGCCCACGGTGGGCAAATCGGCATCGGAAACAGCGTCGTGCCACACCTTGCCGCAGAGCACCACCTCATGGTCGCCCTTGCCCTTGGCAATCACGGTGAAATTAATCTTCGTCTCGCGAATGATGCGGGCGGGATACCACTCCGGGTGTCCCAGTGCCTCCAGCGCCTCCGCATAATCCGGGCCCCAGCCCAGCATTTCCATGGTTACCTTCATGAGCGTCGGATAAGGGTGGCGTGTTCAATGATATGCAGAGCAATGTGCTCCTTCGTATCCTTCTCCAGATACTCCACGTGGTCGGCGTACACCAGGGCCACCTCATTCTCGCGGGAATCAAAACCGATATCATGGCGGCTCACATCATTGGCCACAATAAAATCGCACTTCTTGCGGCGCAGCTTGTCCTGTGCATATTCCTCCACGTTCTGAGTCTCGGCAGCAAAGCCCACCAGCGTGCCAGTGAAGCCGAACACATCGCGCATGCTGCCCAGAATATCCGGCGTCTTCTCCAGCTCAATGACCATGCGGTCACCGCTCTTCTTGATTTTCTGCTCCTGCACCGCCACCGGGCGGTAATCTGCCACAGCGGCGCACAGAATCGCCGCATCGGCATACTTCACCATATCGCGCACGGCATCATACATCTGCTGGGCACTCTCCACGGGAATGAAATCCACGCCCGGAGGCACATCCAGCGTGGTAGGGCCGGAAATGAGAATGACCTCGTGCCCCTCATGGCGCGCCGCCCCGGCCAGCGCATACCCCATGCGACCGGATGAGCGGTTAGTGAGATAACGCACGGGATCCAGCGCTTCACGCGTAGGCCCGGCTGTGATAAGAAACTTCATGTCGCCGCCCATTCTACCACATCCCCCGCCCCTTGGCAATCCCCCTATCCCCACCTTTCATTTTTCACCCTTCATTTTCACTATCCCTTGCATTCCAGTTCCCCATCTGTTATCATCCTCCCATGAGCCGCGCCCGCTGCACCTACACCATCTGCTATGTGCTGATGATTCTCGCGCTTGCGTGCTACCTTGTCACCTGGACATCACCGCGCGCCACCACGCCGCAAGAGCAGTGGCAGAGTTTTCATCCCTGGCTCGGCCCGCCCCCCCAGCAACTGCAGGCCGAGGAATGGGACTCCGATACAGGCAGTCTCCAGGGAGTCATCTTCACCTTCTTCTCCACCGAGGAATGGAGGGCAAAGACCATCCGCTCCTTCGGGCTGGAAAACAAAGGCCGCGATACTGCCCCCCTGCCCGGGCATTGGGAGAAGCAACTCCACCCATTCCTGCCCAAGCTGACCGCCTGGCCGAAACTCATGATAACACACGCTTATTCCAGCGGCTACGACGTACGGGATATGACCCTGGCGCAGCTGAACGATGGCCGCACCCTGCTGGCATTCCACTACAAATGGGACAACGAGTTCGGCAGACGCGAGCTGGTACAGCCCTCCTACGAGGCAAAACCAGAAGCACCCACACCGCTCTGGCTCACCGGGCTCTACATTGTACTGAGCAGCCTCTTCCTCCTGCTGGTGCCGCTGGGCTTCCTGCTGCTCTTCCCGGGCTTCGACCTGACCCGCAAGCGACACATGGCCTACTGGTTCCTGGCAGCCGCACTCTTCCCCCTCATCCTGCTCATCTCAGCCTGCACCTGCACCGGCGTGCTGTCCGCTATACCGGCGGCGATTTTCTGGTGCATCATCCTGGTGCCATGGCAACTGGCCGGAGCAGGCATGCTGCTGCCCATTGTCATGATGATTGCCTTCCGCAAGGATAGGCCCTGACCCAGCCATCATCGGCACGCCTCTCATAATCCTCGGAGTCCGGAAACGGAAGGCCATTCCGCGGGACTCTAGCCCGCCTTGTTTTACAAATCAAAAATCCAAAATCCAAGATTCAACATTCCTTCCCCTCCATCTTCCGCTGGGTGATGCTGCAGGAGCGGGGTTTGCCGCCGCGTTTGCGGGCGCGCTTCAGTTCCAGCTGGCGCGGAGTGGGTGCGCCGTTGAGGCGGTGGTCCAGTTCCTCGCACAGAGTACGCCGTGCCAGGTAGCGGTTTATCTCTCGCTCACGCTCGCAATGACAGCGTATCACGATGCCGCTGGGCACATGGGTCAAATAGACACAATTATTCGTCTTGTTCACTTTCTGGCCTCCCTTCCCACTGCCGCGCACAAATTTCTCCTCCAGGTCATTTTTGTGTACCCCAAGGCGCTGCATCATGTCCTGCAGCTTCTGTAATTTTTCTGGCGAAACGGGCATAGGAATCGAAAATTGCTTTTCTGGAGTATACAATACCGATTCCGCCACTACAAGTGAGTATGGTGTCTGTTCTGCGAATGCTGAATCGCTATCCCAGAAACGGTCAGTTTTTCTCCACATGTGTCCCAAAGATTTCACAATTGACTGCATTATCAACACCGTTTTGGTGCCTGCCCCCTCTTTATGCGCTAAAGATGGCGATTTGGCGGGGATGAAACACTGCCCGGCAGAAGCCGGGCAATTTAGACCGGTGATAACCGGATTTAGACCGTCACGATAGTGGCGGATTTCATTGCGGGCCTCTGCCCGCAATTTCACTGCAGGGCATTCTGCCCTGCAATGTAAGTTGTTTAGAGATAGTGCGGGCCTA
>JAFYWX010000003.1 GCA_017546445.1 Akkermansia sp.
GAACGGGTGACAGAGAGGGGTGCTACATATGCGCCTTAATTTCAATATAAATTCTCTATGAAAGAATAGCTGTTTATTCGTCCTGACATGATTTTTAAGCCCCGCGTTCTGTCACCCGTTCCACGGGTTCCAACGACTTTTTACACTAAAACGAGTGGTTTCGCGGCTGACGCCGCTGCACCACTCGCTATTGATATGTCGCCCGTTTTACGGGCTCTATTTTAAGTTCCGCAGGCTTCGCCTGCCCGCCAAACTCCAATTTGCAGGGCTATTTCCTTTTTTCTGGATTCCGTGATACCGGGCTCATGCTCAGGGTATGAGCTTTTTTTATTCCCGAACCCCTGCGGTGTGTTCCGGTAGCACGCGAGCTGTGCGTGCGGCTATTTGTATTTCAACCGCTTGTGCATGCGCCCTAAAATGGGTTGCTTGCAGGATAACTGGGAGGTAGATTCTTCGCACTTTTTATTCCAGCAGAAAAGTGAAAAGATGCCCAACAACTATGATGAATTGCACGCTGGGTGGGAAGGGGGATGCATATGTTGAGTCCTCGTTGCCTGCCCCGTACACTGAGAGGAGTAGGCGGTGCTCGCCTGATAGATATGCCCGGGGTAACGTACCCGGAATCCGTATTGACTGGGCGCAAGGGTATAGACCAGCGCAGCGGCAAACCCCATGCGCGGCCGCCGGAATGGGGAATCAGCACACGGGAGGCCGCAGAAATGCTTGGTATCTCCACCCGGGCGACCCGCGCGCTGCTCAATCGCCTCAACTCGGAATATCGGCTGGTCGCTTGTCCAAGCGGCGGTGCCTGCATGTATTGGGACCGCCGGGTGGTGGAGCGCGAGCTGGACAATCGCATACCGCTCGTCCGCAAGCAGCCGGAGAAATTGTGCTCTGCGAGCGAGGCCTGCTACATTCTGTTGGTAGCGCGCAGCTCGTTATCGCGCTATGTGCAGCGCGGCCTGCTTAAAGAGCACCGCATCAGGCTTGCCACACCCACCGGAGTGCGCGTATTATCCTGTTTCCTGCGGTCCGAAGTCCGTAACCTGGCCGCGAGGAAGGAGGCTGCCAGGGCACGCGAGGAGGAGGTCCGCCGGGAACGCCTGAAGCGCAATTGGAATGGCCGTATCGGCGGTTGTGAGGTTGACCTTGATTCCGCTAATAGCTAGAGAGTTAGCTTGCTATTTTCTGCATGAGTGCCGAGAATGGCACCCATGCAGAAGACAGTTTCAGACCAGGTGGTGGAGATGCTGGCTGCGGCCGGTGTGCGCCGTATCTATGGCATGGCGGGGGATTCGCTGCATCCGCTCATGGAGGCCCTGCAGCGCGACTCACGCATCCGCTGGGTGCATGTGCGCCATGAGGAAACTGCCGCCTTTGCTGCCAGCGCAGAGGCGCAGCTCAGCGGTGAGCTTGCCGTCTGCTGCGGCAGCTCCGGCCCGGGTAATATGCACCTGATAAACGGCTTGTATGATGCCAGCCGGAGCGCCGCCCCCGTGCTGGCTCTGGCGGCGCATCTGCCCACGCTGCAGATTGGTTCGCACTACCTGCATGAGACGCACCCCACCTTCTTTTTCCGGGAATGCGTGGCGTATTGTGAGCTGACCAGCCGCCCCCGCCAGGTGCCCATGGTGCTGGCAGAGGCCATCCGCACCGCCAGGGGCAGAAAGGGTGTCGGTATGCTGGTGCTTCCGGGGGATGTGGCCGCTATGGCCGGCGTGGACGATGCTGTTGAGGCCCCGGTGCTGCCGCCTGTGCCACCGGTGCAGCGGGCGGTAGAGCCGCAGCTGCGCCGCATGGCCGCGCTACTGAATGGTGCGGCGCGTGTCAGCTTCCTCTGCGGCATTGGCTGCGCCGGGGCTGAGCGGGATATCGTGGCTCTGGCCGAGCGGCTGCATGCACCGGTGGCCTACACGCTCAGAGCCAAGGATTTGCTGGAAAAGGATAACCCCAATGCCGTGGGCATGACCGGCCTGCTGGGCTGGGGTGCTGCCGTGCATGCCGTACTGGATTGCGACGTGCTGGTCATGTGGGGGACGGATTTCCCCTACCGCGATTTCCTGCCGCGGCGGGGCAGGGTGATTCAGGTGGATACCAACGCCGCCGCCCTGGGGCGGCGGGTGCCGCTGCTGCAGGGGATTCAGGCAGATACCGGTGAGGTGGCCCGTGCGCTGCTGCCGCTGGTGAACCTGTACCGTCCGGATGATTTCCTGCGCTCCATGCTCACTTACCATGCGCGGGAGGTCGCGGCCATCAGCCAGCCGCTGCGCGTGGTGGATGAGGACGCCCCGCTGCGGCCGGAGCTGCTCACCCGCCTGGTCAGCGACCACGCGGAACCGGATGCCATCTTCACCGTTGATTCCGGAACACCGGATATCTGGTGTGCGCGGTATCTGCAGGCCATCGACACGCGGCGCATTCTCGGGTCCTTCAACTACGGCTCTATGGGCTGCGCGCTGGCCATGGCCATTGGCGCCAAATCGCTGTATCCCCGGCGGCAGGTCATCGCCCTGTGCGGGGATGGCGGCATCTCCATGCTGACGGGGGATTTACTTACCCTCATGCAGGAGGGACTTGCCGTCAAGATTCTGGTGTACAACAATTCGGAGCTGGATTACGTAGCGCTGGAACAGTTGAAATCCGGTATCCGCAATCCTGTGGGCACCCACCTGCGGAGCACGAACTTTGCCGCTGTGGCCCGGGCCATGGGACTGCAGGCCTGGCGTATCTCCCGGGTGAACGAGGCTATTCCTGCCATTAAAGCCTGGCTGGCAGCGGAAGGCCCCGCCTTGCTCGATGCCGCCGTGGACCGCCATGCCCTCCCGCTTCCCCCCGGCCTCACCTTCATGCAAGGCCTGGGCTACTGCAAGGGCCTCGGCGAGCAATCATCCCACGCCGCGCTCGATAGCGTCAAACGCCTTCTTTTCGGAAATCGGCATTTCTTCTCCTGATGCCTATGGTCGGGCCAGCGAAAATAGTTCAGAAAGGGCGAAATTAGCATTGAAAATTGCGTTATATATGTTAGAATCCGGCCCGCTTACCCCGTATGGGGAGGCTTCCCTGGATTTATAACCCGAACGCAATCAGCATGAAGTACCTGTATTTAGTAGCGATTTGTTTATGGATTGGCATGGTATCGGGAATTTCCTGGGGCGATTCTGTTGTGTATTGGAACACGGATGCCTCTGAGAACCGGGTGGCCACAAGCGGGCTGACTTTTGCTTTGCTGGATGACCCCTGGCTGCCTGTCGATGAAAATGATGAAGATAGTTCGTGGACAACGCCGTATCAGGTTGATTTCTATATGGATTCGGAGGAAAACGAATTCCCGGCAATCCAGAAGCTGGAGCTTTTCGAGCTTCTGGGCTACGGTGGTGCCGTGGATGCTCAGCTGCAGACGGGCCAGGTATGGGGCGTGGTTACAAGTGACTCCGGCACCGTTCTGGGGGCAGCCGCAGCTTCCGTGTTGAGCTCTGCTGATTCAATTTCTCCGCTTACCTTCGATTTCTCTGAACGCATGGTTGTTCTGGAAACCGGGGTAAACTACATGCTGCGTTTTGTCTGCAGTGATTCTTCTCTGGATGCACTGGGAATCTCCATCGGCGGCACATTCTCCGGCCTGGGACATGAAATCTTCCTGCATCTCTCTGAAATCGTGGTGGAGGAGGATGGCTGGGAGTTTGCTTACAACACCAACGCCAATCTCGATTATATTGATTCCGCAGAAAGTATTGCACCTGCTGTTTCCATTTCTACCATAGCCGTAGAGGTTCCTGAACCTGTTTCCGGCACCCTGTCATTGCTGGCTCTTTGCGGTATGCTTACTCGCCGCCGCCGCATGATGTGAAGTTTTATCTTGCGGTCTCGCAGAGGCAGTTTACTGGCACAGACGGCACGCTATGATATCCTTCCGTTTACTTCTCTATCTGTTGTTCTCCGTGCTGTGTACTCTGGTGCAGAGTTCGTGCGTGCGTTTCAATCTGACAGAACAGCTGGCTCCTCCGGATATGCAGGTTCCTGTTGTCTGCCGACCTGAGAACACGGAAGCAGCCTGGTCGCTCTGGCTGCACGAGGAAAATTATTATGCACGCATCCCGATTTGCTATGCAAGCCGGGAATACCGTGTGCTGGGCGCCAGAACTCCGTATCAATATGAATACGACAAGTCTGCTCAGTGGGAGTTCTTCTGTCCGCTGACGGATACGGAGGCGGAATTCGCCATGGAACTGGAGTATGGTACGCTGAAGCAGCCGCGAAAATCGGCCGAGCTGCAGGTGTTTCCGGTATCGGATGCGAAGCTTTCGGAGTGGAAGAATACCGGGATAATGTGTTCCTTCCGTTATCTTATCCCGGAATCGGTGAGGCATGTTCCTCTGCCTGTGAGGGAGGGGACCAACAGTGTTTTCCGCATGATTCTGCTGCCTCCAGCCTGGGTGGTGGAGACGGTGGGCAATACAGCAATCTCGCTCCTGGAGCTGCCCGGTTATGTTATTCTGTGGCTGCTGCTCCCGGAGCCGGTTTTCAACAATTTGCCGTGAGAAAAGTAAATAGCATATACTATTCACTCTTCATTATTCAATCTAAATGTACTTGCGCTCGCGGAAGAGGTGGGCGCGAATGGGGTCGGCGGCGGCCAGGTGGGTGTAGCCGATGGCGAGGGCATCGGCGGCATCGGGTGCCGGAGTTTCGGTGAGGGAGAGTAGGGCGCGCATCATGAAGGCGACCTGTTGTTTACCTGCACCACCGCGGCCCACGGTGGCCAGTTTTACGCAGGTGGGAGGGTATTCCATAATCTGCAGCCCGTGGCGGGCTGCGGCCAGCACCACCGCCCCGCGGGCAGAGCCCATGGTGATGGCGGTGCGGTGGCTCTGCACAAAGATGATGCCCTCGATGGCCAGTTCATCGGGCTGCCATTTGTCGATGAGGGCGCAGATGTGTTCGTGAATGGCCAGCAGGCACTGGCTCTGGCTGAGCTTTGCCGGCAGGGAGAGGGTGCCGTACTCCAGTGCACGCGGGGTACGGAAATCGCCGTCGATGACGGCGAATCCTGTGTTGCGTATAGCCGGGTCTATGCTGAGAATGCGCATGCTGGTGATTAGCGGCGGCGGCGCTTGGGGGCCGGACGCGGCTTGCGGATGGGGCGGACGGGGCCGTCCTCCAGCAGGGCGGTGTAGGCGTAGTCGAAGCCCTCCAGCTTGCGGCGGGCAATCTTGCGGTTGATGAAGATTTCCACGCTCTTGGCAAAGTCTACCTCATCGGCGGTGAGCAGGGTGAAGGCGTCGCCGGTGGATTCGGCGCGGCCGGTGCGGCCGATGCGGTGCACGTAGTCCTCCGGGTTCTCCGGCACGCGGTAGTTGATGACGTGGGTCACGCCATTGATATCAATGCCGCGGGCGGCCACATCCGTGGCCACGAGGATGCGGAACTTGTCCTCCTTGAAGCCCTTGAGCGCGGCCATGCGTTCCTTCTGGGCAATGTCGGAGTGCATCACCGTCACCTCATTCTTCCAGCCGGCGTTGGCGAGCATGTTGCCCACGGTGTCGGCCTCCTTGCGGGTGCGGGTGAAAATCATGAGGTTCTGGAACTGGGTCTGCTTCACCAGGGCGAGCAGCAGGTCATCGCGCTGGTCCAGGCCTACCGGGTAGAAGGCGTGGGAAATGGTGCTGGCTACCTCTCGGCGGGCAATGGCGATTTCCACCGGGTCGGTAAGGCACCACTTGGCAAAGCCCTGCAGAATCTGCGGCATGGTGGCGGAGAAGAAGAGTGTCTGGCGGCCTTCCCAGGGGCAGAGGTTCACAATCTTGCGCACGATGGGCAGGAAGCCCATGTCCGTCATGCGGTCCACTTCGTCCAGCACCAAGGCCTTGATGGCCTTGAACTTCATGTTACCGCGGTAGAAATGGTCGATAAGGCGGCCGGGGGTGGCTACCACCACGTCAACACCCTTCTTGAGCTCCTCTGTCTGGGCGCCGTAGCCCACGCCGCCATAGAGCAGGCCCACCTTGATATCGGTGTGTTTAGCATAGGCTCGGAAGGATTCGGCGAGCTGGTCGGCGAGTTCGCGGGTGGGCTCCAGCACCAGCACCTGCGGCTGGCCGGTGTGGGTGATGCTGTTGAGCAGGGGCAGGGCGAATGCGGCGGATTTGCCGGTGCCGGTCTGGGAGGCGCCAATGACGTCCTTGCCCTGCATGATGACAGGGATAGCCTGCTGCTGAATGGGGGTGGGGGTCTCGTAGCCGCAGTCCTTCACGGCTTCCAGGATGGGGGCAGAGAGCCCCAGCTCTTCGAATGTCATCTTCGTTTCTGTTGTCGTTTGTTGTGTAAAATCGTCCATAGTGCCGGGTCAGCAGATGTAGGGGTTATTGAGCTGCTCCTCGCCGATGGAGGAGGCGGGGCCGTGTCCGCTGTTCACGGTGGTGTGCGGGGGCAGGGGCATGAGGTGCTCCCGGATGCCGCGCACCAGGGTGCTCATGCTGCCGCCGGGGAAATCGGTGCGGCCCACGCTGCCGGCAAAGAGGATATCGCCCACAAAGACTTCATCTGCCTCTGCCAGGTAGTAGGCGGTGCCGTCGGTGGCGTGGCCGGCAATGGGGAGTACCTGCCATTCCAGGCCGGCCCAGCTGGTCTTGCGCGGGGCTGTGCCCAGCACGTCATCCACCGTGTACGGCTCCACCGGGGGAAGCCCCCAGGCGCCCGCTGCTTCCTCGAGGGTGAGGGTTTTGCTGTACGGCGCCACGGCATGAATGGTGCAGCCCGTGCGGCGCTGCAGCTCAGCCGCGCCTTCCACGTGGTCAAAGTGCTGGTGGGTGAGCAGCAGGTGGGCGAGTCTGGCGCCCTCGGGCAGCTGGCGGCATACCCAGTCGGCCATGCCCATGGGGGCATCCACGGCCACGTAGCCATCATTTCCCTGGATGAGGTAGCCATTGCACCCTACGGATCCACCGGTGTAGACTTGAATTTTTCTGCTCACGCGCGCATTATATATGCTATTTAATTGCTTGGCGAGCCGAAAGTGAGGCAGCATAGAATGTTTGATTTTGGATTTTTG
The DNA here is from genome assembly GCA_017546445.1 of Akkermansia sp. Classification (GTDB taxonomy): domain Bacteria; phylum Verrucomicrobiota; class Verrucomicrobiia; order Verrucomicrobiales; family Akkermansiaceae; genus Akkermansia. Next base: position 7,049 of record JAFYWX010000003.1, read on the forward strand.
ATTTTTGATGTGTTGAATTTGTGGGAAAATAGTGACTGCAAACGCAGAATGGGCGTGACAAATGCGGCTGACGTGCTTAAATAGGGGCATGCACTACACTCCGTACACACTTTATCCCGTGGGTGCCCTGAGCGCCCGTGCTGCAGCCCAGCCCCGTGAAGGCGTGCTGCTGCGTGGTGAAAATGGCGGTTATGCCTGTTTGCAGGCATGGCCGGAGCTGGGCGATTCTCCGCTGGAGTATGAGCTGGACGCCCTGCGCGAAGGCAACCCGATGCGTCTGGGTGCCCGCGCCCTGAAGTGCATTGAGCTGGATGGTGAAGCTCGTGCCAAGGGTGTGAGCCTGTTCGAGGGCCTGAGCGTGCCCCGCAGCTATGCTACTCTCACGGTGAGCGCCACCCCCTCCCAGGTATATAACCTGCACCAGCGTGGTTTCCGCGTGGGCAAAATCAAGGTGATTCCCAAGCTCGCCGCCACGGTGGAGCGCCTGGTGAACCTGGCTGCCATGGTGCCGGATTGGAAGTGGCGCCTGGATTTCAACTGCACGCTTTCCCCGGAGGAAGCTCTGAAGTTCTGGGACATGCTGCCCGTGGCCATGCGCGAGCGTATCGACTTCGTGGAAGACCCCTGCTACTACGACGTGAACGCCTGGCAGAGCCTGCAGGATGCCGGCATGCCCCTGGGTTATGATATGCCCGTGCAGAACGAGGCTATCATCCCCGCCCGCACCACCAAGCCGATGATGCGTATCGTGAAGCCGGCCCGCCACCAGAGCACCACTGGTCTGCCTGTTTTCACCACCTACATGGACCACCCCCTGGGCCAGTGCTGGGCTGCCTACAACGCTGCTGTGTTCTACACCGGCAAGCCGGCTGAGGAAGTGCCGCTGTGCGGCCTGATTACGCACCACGTGTACCGCCCCAATGAGTTCTCTGAGGTGCTGGGTATGGACATCACGCCGGAGTTCCCCGTGCCCGCCGGCACCGGCCTCGGCTTCGATGACCTGCTGGCCTCTCTGCCCTGGAAGAAGCTCTGATAGGAGCCGAACTCCACATTCCTTTACAAAATGCGCACCGGTTCTCCGGTGCGCGTTTTGTGTTACGGGACTAGAGTCCTGTGCTTCGATTTTTTGCGCTCAACTCTTTTTCGGCAGGGTGATGATGAATGCAGTGCGTGTGCCGGGGGTACTTTCCGCGCGGATGCTGCCGCCGTGGGTTTCAACGGCGTGTTTCACAATGGCCAGGCCCAGGCCGGTGCCTTTGATTTTGCCTGTTTTGTCAGCGCGGTAGAATCGGTTGAAGATAAAGGGCAGGGCCTCCGGGGAGATGCCTATGCCGTTGTCTTCCACGCAGATGCGGGAGGTGCCATCGGCATCCCGGCTGGCGGAGAGCTGCACTCGCAGCCCCTGCGCCGGGTTGTTTTTGAGCGCATTCTCCAGCAGGTTGAACAGCACTTGCGACCAGTAGAACGAATCGCCATGCATGGGGTAGGGCTGTGGGGAAATCGCAAGGCTGATTTCTGCCTGCTGGGCGGCGGCCTGGGATTCCAGACGCAGCACGGCCTCCTGCGCCAGCTGGTGCAAATCGAAATCCTCCTGCTTCATGTAGGTCGTGCCTGCTGTCTCCACGCGGGACAGGATGAGCATATCGGAAACCAGGCGGGCCATGCGGTCGGCATGGCGTTTCATGATTTCCAGAGAACGCTGCCGCATATCGGCATCATCGGCGGTCTCCGGGGAATCGAGCAGGGTTTCCAGATACCCCAGAATCAGCGTGAGCGGTGTGCGGAGCTCGTGCGAGGCGTTGGCAATGAACTCGCGGCGGATAACCTGGGTGCGGTGTTCCTCCGTCATGTCCAGGAACACGATGCCGATATGCCGCTCGCGGGTGGCCAGGTGGGTGGCCGTGGCCCGGTAGATGCGTTCGCCATCGGGCCGGGAAACGGGAATCATGCCGCGCACCTTTTCGGTGGACCCCGCGGCTTTCTGCAGGAACTGCTTCAGCTCACAATCCGGCATAATGCGCAGCAGATTGGTGTTGTTCATCCGCTCCATGCCGAATAAATCTGCGGCTTTCTGGTTGGCCATCACCACGCGCCCGGAAGGCCGCATCAGCAGGAAGGGAACACCCAGGGCCTCCAGAATGAGGGACTGGTCACGCTGCACATGCTCGCTGAGCTCTGCCAGCATGCTGCGCATGTGCTTCACTTCGTTGTGCTCATCGCTTGCCCGGCGGCGGGTGCTGGTAATGAGGGTGTGCAGAAAGATAAATGGCAGAGCGAATGCCAATACCATGAGCCCCAGCACTATGTCCCAACTTACCATGCGCACCCGGATGCTAGCAGAAAATGCCTTTTCTGCCAAGTATAAATCTTCGAATATAGTCTGGGGCCACATGTGTACCAAAGATTGCTGCGCCAAATGGGAGTTTGTCGGGCAACTGTTTTTGTCGGAGCAAGGGACTTTAGTCCCTCATCGCTTGAGTTTTCGGGACTGAAGTCCCGTGCTCCGATTGATTTCTAACCCCTACAAATCGCCATTTGGCGGATAAAGAGGGAGTCAGGCTTCAAAACGGTGTTGATAATGCAGTCAATTGTGAAAACTTTGGGACACATGTGAGTCTGGGGAATTAAACTTGGTGTTGCTGCGACATGCCCTTAATCCGCGAAGCTGGCGTAGTCCGGGAAATCGGGTGGGGCCATGTGCTCAATCTCGCGTATCAGTCCGCGGTGGTCCATGCGTTCTATTTTACTTTGTTGCATGTGGATGGCAAACAGATAGAGTGCCAGTTTGATGACGGAGGTGCGGTCTATTTCCCAATTATTCATTAATTCATCCATGCTGTTTTCCATTATCTTGGTGCATCGAAATGTATATGCTTTTCTCATGCCTGTTTTCTTGTTGTTTCCGCATAGTATAGCGGATTGTTAATCCGCTGGCTGTATTCCGTTCTGCTTTCATTTTATGAGAAAATGTATGAAGTTCAGCTTCCATATAACATGGCCTGAAGGATATGATGCCCGTAGCGTATGGAACGTGCATAAACAGTTCAGCATAATGGAAAGGTGTACCCACCTGTTCATTTTGCTTGACGGCGGATTAACAATCCGGAATAAGACGGGGGATGTATCGGACAAGGTGCTGAATATGAACGAGCTGCTGCGGGTGTTGAAACTGGCGCTGGAGCTGCTGGAAGTACGGAGCCTGCCGGAGGTGCGCTTTGATGAGGCTGTGGAAGCCTGCATTGACGCAAAGAGAGGGCGGCGCCCACGCACCGTGACCGAAATACGTGGCATATGTGGGCGACTCATGCGGAGGGTGCCGGGATTGGCCGGGCGAGCGGTGAGTACTATGGTGCGGTCGGATTGCGTGAAGCTGGTGCAGATGGGCAGCACCCCGCGCCAGCAGCACAAGCTGCGGGTTATTCTGCACGGCGTGTTCGAATACTGCCGCCGGCAGGAGTGGTGCGCCGGTAATCCTGTATCGCTGGTCGCGGCGCCCCTGCCGGCGGAGGGGGAGATTATTCCGCTGAGCTGGGAGGAGCTGGTGCAGCTCACCTCGACGGCTCGCCTGCCGGAGCACCGCGCCTGCATGCCTGCGCTGGGGCTGATGCTCTGGGCCGGAATACGCCCGGCAGAGGTAACCCGCTTGTGCTGGGCAGATATTGACTGGGAGGAATCTGTCATTGTGTTGCGCCCGGCGCACAGCAAGACGGGCGGCTGCCGCCATGTGCCGCTGCATGATGTGCTGCGGCGCTGGCTGCAGGGCGCCGGAATCGGGCAGGGGAATATATGCCCGGCCAACTGGCAGCGCCGCTGGCATGCGCTGCGGCTGGCTGCCGGGCTTGTCCCCTGGCGGCAGGATGTTCTGCGGCACACTTACGCCAGCTACCATGCCAAGCATTTTCATGATTTTGCAGGCCTGCAGGAGAGCATGGGCCACCGCTCTGCGCACCTGCTGCGCACGCGTTATCTGAGCATGCGCGGGCTCACGGCTGCCACGGCGCGCCGCTTCTGGCAACCGGGGGCGCTATGACATAGCCCCGTGTTGCATAACTGCTGCTGTGTAGTATGATGCAGGTATGTTCATCTTTACTGTAAAACAAGGTCATTGTGCCATTGTCGAAATGTTCGGCAAGCCCGTAGCGGTGAAAAAGAGCGGCTTGCAGTTCCGTATTCCTTTCCTGCAGAAATTGCGTGATGTTTCCCCCGCCTGGGGTAACCTGACGAATAAGGACGGCTATTTCATTGAGCTGACCGAGCAGCTGCTCGATACACAGCCCCGTTCCTGCATCACCAAGGACAATGCCACCATGCAGATGAACTGCATCATGCGCTGGCGCATTACCGACCCCATTAAGGCCGTGTATGAGGTAGAACGCCTGCATCAGTCGCTCATTGAGCTGGTGCTTAACGAGATGCGCTCGCTTATCGGCAGCCGGAATCTGGATGAGATTCTTTCCTCCCGCTCCGAAATGTCGGAGAAGGTGACCCTGGCTGTTTCCTCCACCGTGGCTCGCTGGGGTATTGCCATCACCTCTATTGAAATCAAGGAACTCACCACCGATACTGAAACCCGCGAGGCCATGCTGCGCCAGATGGAGGCAGAGCGTATCAGCCGCTCCACCGCTCTGCAGGCAGAGGGTGAAAGCACGGCAAAAATCCGCCTGGCTGAGGCAGAGAAACAGTCCGCTATTCTGCGCGCTCAGGGTGCAGCAGAGGCTCTTCGCCTGGCAGCAGAGGCAGAAGCCGCCTATGTGGAGCGGCTGGCCGGCATCATCGGGGCAGATGCTGCAGCCAAGGTGCTCATGAACCGCCAGGCGCTGGAGGGCTATGCCACCATCTCCACCAACCCGGCATCCACGGTGTACCTGCCCAACAGTGTGCCCGCAGTCGTAGACCTCAAGCGCTGATTTCTCCCCATGACAACGGCTCTTTTCCTGGCTGATTTTTTCGGCATTTCCAACGGCACTTTCCTGCACTGGATGCTGGCCATCAGTCTTACGCTGCTGGTGCTGGATGTTTTCTGCAACACCGAGGTGCTGTCGTGGATTTCCATGCTGGTGTTTTCCCTGTGGGCCACCATGCAGTTTGAGCTTCCTGTGCAGTGGATGGTGCTGGTCTATGTGCTGGTACTCATCGTGTGCGCCGTGTTCTACTACACGCTCTGGACCCACTGCGTGCGCCGCCTGGTGATGGATGGCATCATGCGCCATGCGCCCCGGGAGTCTCAGGATAATCTGGCCGGTACGCCCGGGCGCATCGTGGGCGAGGGCGATTCCCTTTCTGTGAAATACGGCGACCAGTTCCTGCCTGTGGCAGAGGAATCCCGCGCCGGTTTCTCTGCGGGAGATGCGGTAATCATCACCGCCGTGAAGGATGGCTTTGCCACTGTGAAGCGCGCTTAGCGGCAATAAAACAAAAAGGGCGGCGCCACGGCGCCGCCCTTTTTGTTTTCTGGGGAAAAATCAGAGAATGTGGCGCATGGTCTCCGCCGTGTTGCGGAAGCGCAGCACCGTGTTCAGCCGCTCATTTTCCAGCAGCGAGACAAAGCGGCCTTCCTTGACCATGGTGCGCAGGCCGGGGTCGCGGAAGAGATCGAGCAGGCGCGTGGGCTGGGGAATGCCGCGGTTGGCCAGCTGGGTATTGTAGAAATGCGTGAAGGTGGGTTCATCCAGCGTGCACCCGAAAGCCACCAGACAGGCCAGATTCGTCTGCGCCGGGTCATCGATGGGGTCAATGCTCTGGAGCCAGCCTGTAGCCTGGGATTTGCGCAGGGCGGTGCTCATGCGGGTGAACCACGGGGTGTCGGGCATGGTGACGCCCGGGTTCTGGGTAAGCTGCATCTGGGCGGTGGCCAGCTCATGGTAGTAGCGGATGCGACACACGTTGCCGTAATAACAGATACCCATGATGGTCACCCATATCATGATGAGCGACATGAGCACCGTGGTGAGAACGCCGCCCAGCCCGAATTTCTTCTTGAAGGAGAAAAGCTGGGAAATCCACACCATGCCGTGGAAGAAAATGAGCAGAATGAGGATAGCTGCACCCCAGGCCAGGGCCTGCACCATCCACTGCTGCGGCGTATCGGTGATGAACTCCACATAGGTGAAGCCGTTTTTCTGGAGGAACACCCAGGCCGCTACGGCGCTGGACACAGCTACAGCCAGCAGCACCATCTTGATAACACCTTTGATAAGGGAAAAGATGAAGATGGCTACGGCCAGGATGGCAAGTATGGTCAGAATAATGTGGGTTTGGTCCATGATGTCGGTATGTAAAATCAGCGTTGGAATCGGCGAAGCTGGTTCAGCGTCTGGGCTGCCGCGGCGTGCTTCGGGTCTGCCTGAAGGGCTTTCTGCAGGGCCTTGCGTGCCGGGGCGTATTGGCCGAGCTCAATCAGGCTGAGCCCCAGGCGGTATTGCACCTCGGCATTCTGCGGGTGTTCCTTTGCGCATTCCAGCATCTGGCGCAGGGCATCCACGGGGCGGTTCTGGCGGGCCAGGAACACGGCGTAATCCATGCGCGCCACGGCGCTGGCGGGGTCGCGCTCCACCGCGCGGCGGTATTGTAACTCTGCCGTGGCTGCTTTACCTGCAGCGCTGGCCAGCATAGCCAGCTGCATGGCGCCGGTGGGCTGGTCTGCCTGGTGAGAGGCGGTCTGCTGCATCTCGTGCAGCACCGGGTGGTTTTTCGGCAGATTCGGGAAAAGCTGCCAGCCGGCTGCGTGGCGCACGCTGCGTGTCTTATCTGCCAGTGCTTTGCGGGCGGCATCTCCCCCCAGCAGCTCTGCTGCTGCTGCGCGCACCAGGGCATCGGCATCCTGTGTGGCACCCAGCGCCAGCGCCTGCAGCTCCGGGGTGAGGGGGAACTGCGCCAGCAGCCCCAGCAGCGTGGCGCGCCAGGCGGGGATTTCCTCTGCCTTATAAGCTGCCACCAGCTCCTGCACACTGCCTTTGCCCTGCATGGCGTGCCCCGCCGCGCGGAATCGCTGGCGGTATTTGCCCAGGCGCTCCACCTTATAACGCTTTTCCAGATACTCCATGCACCACTGGTGGTCTTTGTCCTTGTGGCAGTTCAGGCAGGCATTCGGCACCCCCAGCTCCAGGCTCATGCGCGGGTCGGGCCAGTGCAGGGCGTGGTCGCGGCGCGGGTCGCGGCCCATGTAGGTCATGCGGGGCATGTGGCATTCCACGCAGGGCATGGCCTTGCCGCCGCAGAGCTTGTTATGCCCCACCTGGGGTGCAGGCACCCCGTTGACTACCTTGTTGGTTCCGTGGCACTGCAGGCAAAGCTCGTCATTTTCCGTGGGTTTGTTTACGCCGCCGGAGTGCGGGTCGTGGCAGTCATAACAGGTGACACCGGTGCGGCCCATCTTGTGCAGCCGGAAACTCGTCTCGCAGTAGTCCTCCTCCAGCTGCAGGCCATTCGGGTGAAAAACACCGGGAATCTTCGGCAGCTCCAGGCGGAAATGCTCGTCAAACGCATCACCCACCGAGAAATCCGGGGTCAGTTCCTCGCGCCGGGCGTGGCAGCTGGCGCAGTTGTCGTCATGCTGCGCTGCTGTCAGCTTGCGGTCTGCCCGTGCCACCAGGCACCCGTCCTGGGCATCGGGAGTATCGGAAACCTTGTGGCAGCGGATGCAGGTGATGCCGGGCTCCTGCCAGCTTGCCTTAAAGGTATCGGTTGCTATATCATAATTCTTTCGGAATCCGCTCATGTGGCACCAGGCGCATTGGGATTCCCAGTTCATGCCGCGGCCTGTCCAGTGCCCCCATTCACCCGGCTTGCGCTGGGCGCCACCGCGGGCCTGCTGCAAGGCATCATCCCGGAAAACGTCAAACCACTCCTTTTTCTCCACATCCCAGGCGGCGCTCGGGGTCTGCAGGCCACCGTCCTTCCAGCGCAGCAGATATTGCACCAGCGGCTCCCGGCCGATGACGCCACCCACGGTGTACACCTTGCCTGTGGCGGTATCACGCATCTGGAATCCCCCGCGCGCGTCGCGCGTCATTTCCAGTTCCATGCCGTGTGCCCTGATGCGCTGCCCGGCAAAGGCCTCGGCATCCAGCTGCTCATTCGTGTGGCGCCAGGCCCAGGCGTGGTCACTGCCGGCCCATTGCTGGTATTCCTTCTGGTGGCAGGCCGCGCAGCGGCGCGATACCGATAACGCCGATTCATCCCAATGCTTCCGCTCCACCTCTGCTCCGGTGCTCAGGGCAGGGGAAATCAACAGAATGATGAAAGGAACGCGGCTCATGCGCCCGCATTTTACCACAATTTAACCTCCCCGCGCAAATGCAAAACATGCCCCGAAAATAAAAAAATGCAGAAAAATGAAATTTAGTCTTGCAATTCGGTCGGTCGTCTGATAAAATGCGGCCACACGCACGAGTAGCTCAGTGGTAGAGCGGCTGTCTTACACACAGTTGGTCAGGAGTTCGAATCTCTTCTCGTGTATAAACCTCGCAATCCTCTAACGCTTAATGCGTTAGAGGATTTTTAGTAACAATCAGCGACTTAACAACCCTGCGCAGAATCGGCATACACCCTTTTCAGCGTGCCATTTTGGCCAGAAATCGCGCTTTTCACCCCCTTCAGGACTGCAAAGGACTAGGGAGGCGGCAGACCTCTCACCTTACAACAAGTGCTGGTCCCTCCGCAGTTCAGGGGTTATAAACTTATCAATCAATAAACAAATGCCACAAGAAATCTCACCTTACGATACAACAAGAGCGGCAGCCTTTGAACTATGGATGCAAGCTCCGAATTCCATGGTTACGTTCTTCAAGACATTAAATGTAACGCGGCTTATCAAGCTTTCCGGGAAAAAGCACCTGAAGTTCAATATGCTGTTGAATTACTGCATTGGCAGGGCAGCTGTGGGCATCAAGGAATTCTACATCCTTCCTGTCGGCAATAAATTGGTACAATATGATTCTATTGCGGTCAACACCATTGTTAAAAATAAAGAGGGCGAAGTAAGCTCCTGTGACATTAAGTATACTCCTGATTTAGAAGCATTTAACAAGGAATACCTGCAATATACGGCAGAAGTAGCCCTTAATTGCCGGGATAGAGACCTCTCCACAGATTGTATGGTCATCGGAACCTCTGCCATTGTTGATACCGAGATAGACGGCGCGGTCGGCATGAATAGCGGCATTTTCAACAATCCTTTTATCATCTGGGGCAAATACCGCCGCAAATGGTTACACTATGAGCTGCCCATCTCCTTCCAATTCCACCACACTCAAATGGATGGAGCCCATGCAGGCCGCTTCCTTAAGAAACTTCAAGAGGAAATTAACCAATTGCGATATCCGCACAAGGCGTGAGTTCGTAACATCGTTGTTTGGCGACTTCATTCAAAATTAAAATTACTTCCACAGAGGGTGGAGTTCCCAATGCGCGGGCAGGATCTTCGTAGATAGGATGAACAATTCGTCAATCGTCAATTGTACATCGTCAATACAAAACGCCCTCCCCATGTGCGCAGTTGAAGGAATCAACGGATTCCAACCCTAAGCGGGGGAGGTTATCTGGGGGTATTATACATGTAGTACGAATTTTGTCAAGGGGAGGAGACTGAAAAAAACGCTAAAAAACGCAATTACAACCTATATTAAAGGATTTGCTAGAGCTTAATCAAGAATATATTGTAATTTTTCGACAAAGCTCGTGTGTTCTCAAAGGGTATCAAGGCTGACTTTCAACCGGAAGTCAGCTTTTTTGTGTGCCGGCGGTGGTGGAGAAAAAAAGTGTCAACCCCAAATATTGTGGAATTTGAATTTTCATATCACGATGTGCCCACATTCAATTAACACTTCTTTATAGAGCAACCGAAAACAGCTCTTTTAGACACAATAAAACAAACAAAGGTATTTTTTATGTCTTTTTCTCTGCTATTGTTGACAAAACGGCATTTTATGGTAAAATAATCGCGTTATGAAAACCGTGGTGCGTATATGCTCGTTTGAGATTTTCAATATAAAAAATGTCAGGCATGGGAAAATAGACATGCCGAACCGACTCCCGGGCTATGCGCCAGAAAAAGGAGAGCTGCTGGGCATTTATGGCCAGAATGGTTCAGGCAAGACATCCGTAGTCAATGCTTTCATTTTGCTGCAACGACTTATTTGCGGCTTACCATTGGAGTCAGACACTGCTTCATTGATTACGTGTGGGGAAAAGGAAGCTTCGGTTTCCATTCTATTCAGCATAGAACGCGACAATTCCAACATCTTTGCACAATATGCGGTTACTATTGGCAATGATGCTGATGGGGCGAGAGTCAAGAAAGAGAGCTTTACCATCAAGGCAAATGTCCCCAAAGCTCGAACCAACACCGTTGCAGAGTTTACGGAACCTGAATTACCAACGGTTGCAGAGTTTGTACCTAATGCATCTTTCTGTAAAGTCTTAGGCAACAGCTCCAGACAAGATTTGGTCATCAATAAGGTATTGGCATATCAGGAGCGCACCTCATATATTTTCAACCAAAGGCTGTATCCCTTGTTGATGACGCTGGGGTCGGAAGGTAGCGAGGCTCTTCGTGCGGTACGTTGCTATGCGGAACGGAATCTTTTCGTCATCGGCCACAGTAAATCTGGCTTGGTTAACGTCAACTTGCAGCCCATACCTATTTCCCACACAGATTCAAACTGCGATTGTTCCGCTGTGGGAACCTGCCTGATTAATCTGAACGCACCGTCAACGTTGCCGCTTCCCATATATCAGGAGTTCAAACAATCCCTTGCGCACATGAATCAAGTGATGTGCAAGATTATTCCCGGCTTCGAATTGCAGGTTCGGGAACTAGGGCTTGAACTGAGTGCGCTTAATGAAGAACAGATGCGCATGGAGCTTTTGGCTTCCCGTCAAGGTGTGGAGATACCGCTGAAGTTCGAGTCTGATGGTATTAAAAAAATCATCTCTATTTTGCTGTATTGGATTATCGTCTCCAATACGCCGGGTTCCTGCTTGATTGTGGATGAGCTTGATGCCAGCATTTTTGAATATCTTCTGGGTGAGCTTCTTTCTGTATGGGAGGAAAATGCCCAAGGACAGCTTATCTTCACTGCACACAACTTGCATCCTCTGGAAATGCTCGATAAGCGCAGCGTGGTGTTTACCACGGTGGATCCGAATCAGCGATTTATTCGCATGAAGAATATCAAAGCAAGTAATAACTTGCGAGATGTATATCTTCGGTCTATCTTTATCGGAGGTCAGGAACTCGAACTGTATGAAGAAACCAATAAAACGGAAATTGCTCGCGCTATTCGTAAGACAATTCCCAGAGATTAAGAGCCATGGCTGCAAGAAAGGTTTTATTGTTCATAGTGGAGGGACAGTCGGATGCCGCTGCTCTGGAGGGAGTACTTGCCAAGTTGCTCAGCAATGAGAAAATCCGCTTCCATGTGGTCGGGGCTGATGTGACAACGCAGGAGAGACGTGGAACAACTAGCGTAAAGACAATGGTCAATGACTTGGTAAGAAAGTTTGTAACCTCCTATCGTCTGCAACCTAAGGATTTGTTGCAGGTTGTTCATCTGATGGATACAGATGGCGCGTTTGTTCCGGAATCTGCCATTTTGGAAGATTCTTCAGCAAGTGGATTTCAATACACGACTACAAGTATCACAGCTCCGGCTAAAGACGATGTAAGGAAACGTAATGCAACCAAGAGTAGAAACATGCTCCTCCTCGCCACTATGGGAACAACATACAAAAGCATCCCCTACGAGGCATACTATTGCTCGCGCAACTTGGAACACGTTTTGTATGATATTGAGAAAGATTGTACAACAAGGGAAAAGCTGAAACTCTCCGACCAATTCGATGAGCTGTATAGGGACACCCCGACAGATTTTCTCAACTTCATTTCAACTGTTCCTCCGGCCGTTCCTGTCAGCGAATACGTTGACTCATGGAACTACATTTCCAAACAGGGAGAGCTGCATTCCTTAGAAAGAGTATGCAATCTGCACATCCTGTTGCACAAGATATTGAGACAATATAACTAATGAGCAACAATACAAGATTACTCCTCGAAAAGAGATAATATAGGGAGGCTTTAACTATATGAAACAAACACAGGGAAGTCGTGGGACAAAAAAATATCCGCAATAGAAAAAGAAAGAAACATGAAATCTGAAGAAGATATCGAGAAGGAGCATTATAATGCCGTTAAGGAGATTGAATTTATTAATTTAAAAGGATTAAGAAATTCAACCATATCATTCTCCCCTGGTCTGAATTGCATTATTGGAGCAAACGGAACAGGAAAATCTACAATTTTGCACGCTTTGGCATGCGTTTATCAGGCCAAAAGGCAGAATGATAAAGACAATCTGCTAGAGTACCCAATGAGTAAATTTTTTACTCCTTATTCGGGAACATCGTGGCAAGATAGTAAATTCATTGTTCGTTATTATGGTGGTGCTGAAAGCTTATTTACTAAAACAGATAGATGGCTTCCTAGGCGAGAACAAAAACGAAGGAGAGATACAATTTATTTAGGAATCAATACAGGTGTCCCATCCATTGAAAGAGAAAGCAGGAAAAGTATCATTCGTTTAAGCAAACAACAATCGCTAGACGAAGGAATAAAAAAAGCTCTGAATGAAATAATGAGCGAAAACTATGTTGATGTGTTTCATTACAAAGACTCTAGCAACAAAAAATATATTGGAGTTAGTAAAAAATCCCAGAATAATGATACCACGCAACATTATTGTTCCTTAAGTTTATCTGCCGGTACGCAGCGTTGCCTCCAAATACTTATGGCTGTTTTTGGCGCAAGAAAAGGCTCTTTGATATTAATAGAAGAACTGGACATGCTATTGCATGTAAATGCGTTATTAAAATTAGTCAAGACTTTAGATTATAAAGCAAACGAAAACAATCTCCAAATTGTTTTTACTTGCCATAATCCTGAGATAAAAAATACAAACAATTTGAACTTTGTCTGTCTGCAGAAATGCTCAAGTGGTATAACAGCCCTGCAAGGCTTCATGTATTACAATATTTTCGAAATAATGGGGAGACGAAATATCAAAATAAAGCTATTATGCGAGGATAATCTCTCATTTGCAATCTTGAAACAAGTTGTAAAAGAACTGAAGATTTCTCACATGACTCAAATAACAAAATTTGGAACAGCCCAAAATGCAGTAACTATTTTAGGAGCGCTTCAATTGATGGATGAACTAGATACTGGACTTATTCTTGCTGTCTTAGACGGAGATGTTTATAAGAATGATGACGATTTAGAGAAAATTTATCAGAGGTTATTTCCTGGATGCGATAGAACCATTCGAAATAATCAAAACAATGTTTTAAGCCATTTGATAATGTATGATAATTCAAAAGGAATAGCACCTGAAAAATATATTGTAGAAGTGTTAAAAGAAAATAGAAGATTGTACGAGTCCGAACATGATGAACTGCTAGAGACTTTATTTGCCTCCTCTGGGCATCAAAATCACCATGATGATTTCAAAGAGACATTTGCTAAACTTGGGTTGTCTGAAATTTTAGGCATTGAAAGCATTATTTCCCTATTTGCAAAAACTCCCCAGTTTAAAGATTTTACAAAACACATACGAAGTAAAATAAGCGATTTTCTCAAACAGGGAGACTGTTAGTAACATCGCCCAATAGAATTTCACAGACTTCATTGTCCTCCAAGACGTACCCTTCACAAAGGGTATCAAGGCTGATTTTCAACCGAAAGTCAACCTTTTTCCCTTTACTACCCCCCCATCTCCCCATTACACCCCAATGCTATCCTCCTACGCCACCCGTTGCCAACTGGCAATGTACAACACCTCTTACCCGCTGAGTCCGGAACACTGGCATCCCTATCGCTCCGCGGCTCCTCTTCACTACGGTTCAGAAATATCTGTTTACCTGCATATACCCTTTTGTCCCCAGTTGTGTACATTCTGCGAATACACGCGTATGGCTACACCGGAGGTGGAGTTGCAGGCGCATTATGTACGAACCCTGCTGGGAGAGCTCCATGAATTCGGGGAACAACATAACAATCTGACACTGGAAGGATTTGATATCGGCGGTGGTACGCCCACGGCTCTCAGCCCGGCATTGCTGGAGCAGCTGGTACAAGGTTACCAGCAATTCCTGGGCAACAGAAACAAGGCTGCAGATTTTGAATCAAGCATAGAAAGCACATTTCAGACGGCCTCGGACGAGAAACTGCAAATCATCGGGCAGGGCGGTATCAAGAGATTATCCCTGGGAGTTCAATCCAGCTCTACAGAATTGCTGCGGAATCATGCCCGGCGGCTGGAGACGGTGGAGTTCATGCAGCGTGTACTGCATTCTGCCCATGCTGCAGGTATACAAAAAGTGAATCTTGATTTCATGTACGGCCTCCCCGGACAATCAACGGAGAGCATCATGGCCGATCTGGAGCTTGTGCAGAAGCTGGCCCCTGAGCAAGTAACTTTGTATGAGCTTCGTACAAACATGATTCATCTGCCGGCCTCTACCGCAGAGCATCGAACCAATGCTTACCATATCTGGTATGCAGGATTACAGGAACTCGGCTACCGGGCGCCTTTCGGCAGAAATACATTCAGCCTGAATCCGGCAGATGAGGGGTGCTCCTCTTATCTGCGCAAGAGAATGTTCAACGGTACACCATACCGGGGATTTGGTGTCTCTGCGCAGAGCATGGGTACCGATGGCGTATGCTACAATGCAGGAAAGGGCTTGCATGGGGCTGCGCTTCGGCGCTGTGTCTCTGCACCAGGCTATGCACCCCAGGACGTTTACCATCTGCCGCCGGCAGAGCTGGCTGCAAAATATATAGCCGTGGCTGGCTACAGCGGGCAATTTTCATTGGCGGCCGCCAGCCGCATTTCTGGCTGTAATGCGGTAGAATATTACGCAGAACCTATCCGGTTCTGCCTGGAGAATGGATTACTGGAAGCAATCCCAGACGATATATTACGCATCACCCCCAAAGGCTTCAAACACATAGGCGCTGTTTTCTCTCTCTTTTATTCACCACTCAACAAAACCCTGGAAATATGAACTACCGTTATCCCTGCACAGGTTATCTCACCATGAATGGCTTCGGCTCCTGGTTGGAGCAGGAATGCACCACCCCCAGACGGAATATCAATCTCTTTGCCCAGGAACTGGGCCAGCAGTTCGATGCCCCCTGGATATCCCTTGTCAATTCCGGTTCATCGGCTAATCTTGTTGCCGCCCTTGCTCTTGCGGAGAAGGTGAGAGAACAAGGCAAGCCTCTTACTGCTGCTATCAGCGCATTTACATTTCCTACTACTGTAAGTGCCTTGCTGCTCGCCGGATTTACCCTCACTGTGGTTGATACGGAGCCGGGCGGCTTCAATATTGACCCCAACGCCCTGCAGAATCTGACCCCGCTCCCCTCCGTGCTCGCTATCACTCATTTCCTGGGTTTCCCCTGCGCAATTGAGCAAATCTGTGCGCTGGCTAAGGAAAAAGGTTCGTATGTGCTTCAGGATGCCTGTGAGACCCTGGGGATGAAGATAAAGAACCGCCCCATCCACCATTATGGAGATCTGACCTCCTGGTCGTTTTATCACCCGCACCACCTTTCATCCTATGGTGGTGGCGCTGTGCTTTCCCTTACAGAGGAGGACTATATCCTCACCGATAGTGTTGCTCATTGGGGAAGAGCCTGCCGTTGCCATATTGCCCCGCACAAATGCCTTGTTCCGGAGGGGCCGGCCCACCAATTCACATACGAGCGTCTGGGGGTGAATGTTGAAATGTCTGAACTGAACGCTTGTTTCGGGCGCTGGCAATTACAACAGTGGGAGCAGATTGAGCAAGCAAGGTTAATCCGCTACAACTTGCTTTACTCCACCCTTCAGCATGTTCCCACCGCCCGCACCTGGAAGGCGCCGGAGGTAGAAGCATCTCCCTTCGTATTCCCGATTCAGTTGACAGATGGCCGGAGCCTGAACGATATTTTCCCGCAGCTCAAGGCAGAAGGCATAGAGATACGAACCCTCATGGGTGGCGTGTGCAGCGAGCAAGCCGCATTCTCACACCTTCAGGCCGCCTTGCCCAATGCTCAGGAATTAGCGCGCACAACATTCTTCGTCGGCATCCACCACACGCTCCCCGTAGAGGATGTACAGCACGTAGCCTCCCGGCTTCTGTATCATCTGTCAACAGGACATAGTGGCTCTGAAAAAAATCAGCCTTAGTCCTACCAGCTATAGAAAAATGGGAAGGGCTTGAATCTTCGGGATACCGCCCCTGAATCTACTTTTTACAACTCTGGGATTGCAAAATGGGGTGATTCGTGCGTTACTCTCGATTTAGCTGCATCAGGTTCACATTCTGCACATGTGTCCCAAAGATTACTGCGCCAAATGGGAGTTTGTCGAGCAGGCGAAGCCTGCGGAACTTTAAGCCCCGGAGGGGCCATAGAGGAGAGGCAGGGGTAAGCCCGCGTCAGCGGGCGACTTGTGAGGGCGTAGCAAGCGAACGAAGCGAGACGCGAAGCCTCAAGCCCCTGCTAACAAACAAAACATGACGGAGCCCGCGGAGCGGGTGACAGAACAGTCGCAACGAGTTAAGCCACCGCTTTCCGTCTCCGGATTGACACCCTACGCCGAGACAGGCTGTCACCCGCTCCGCGGGCTCTGAAACTTTTTTAGCCTAGCCGGGGCTGCGAGCGCTGACGCGCTCTTACCCCGGCCTTCTATCTTTCACCCACTTATATGGCTCAAAATTGAAGCTTGAGAGTCGTCTTCAGCCGCGATGATTGATATCTTGAACATTTAATCCGACTTTATCGAGCATAATCGCACCTATTACAGACAAAAACTGCGTCATTTGTTACATTACTTGCGATATTATCGCGTCTTGTGTATTGACAGAATGAAAAACTATGGTAGGCTGAATATGCATTACTGTGTGAACTATGCTCATTAACTTTACATTCTCCAACTTCAGGTCTTTTCGCGACAAGGCTGAATTCTCGATGATTGCAGGCAAGGGATTGCTTGACCGAGCAACATTGCAGAGGATGCCTGGGTTTCGCAGCATGAACGTGCTTCCGATTAGCGCTATTTTTGGAGGAAACGCTTCAGGGAAAAGTAATTTCGTGAAAGCGTTATACCACTTGCAACAGATGGTGCTGAGTGGCAAAATTGAAACAGACACCTTCAAGCTGGATTCTGTGTTATGCAATGCTCCTTCTACGTTTGTTGTTTGCGCATTGGCTGATGAGCGAGTGTGGGAATACACCCTTTCCGTCAACAACAAGGAAATTGAAGAGGAGTCACTTATCTATGTGAAAGATAAAAAAGAGGTGCAGGTATTCTACCGCACTCGCGATACCTTTTCTATAGACAAGTCTGTAGACATTCCACAGGACGGCAGAAAGAAGCTGGAGCTTATTGGTGAATCTCTGGCGCCCAGCTCCATTTTCCTGCACTCAGTACAAACGTATCGCATAGCAGGGATAGACTCTGTTATGTTCCCCATCTATGATTGGTTCCAAAACACACTCTGCATTGTATCAGCGGATAGCAGACGCGCGGCGTTAGGTGTCGACCTAATCAGGAGATTGGAATTGTATAGCGACGCCTTAAGCAATGCTGATACCGGCATTGATGAATTGAAGCTGACCAAGGTAAACATTGAGCAATTAGACATTAGCTCGGATGAGCTGGAGAAATTCAAGCAGAGCGAGGCCAAAGTTATCTTCAATAAAGAAGATTCTACATTGGTACTGATTAAAGCAGAGGATGGCATTCATGCCTACCGTTGCCTTTCCATGCACCATGACGATAATGGCAATGAGGTGCCGTTTTTATTCACGGATGAATCAGACGGAACGCGTCGCTTGTTGCACCTGCTTCCTACGCTCATAGATTACGAGGTAAAGCCCCGCGTTTACGTTGTAGATGAACTCGACCGAAGCCTGCATACCAATTTGTCCCGCTATCTTGTTGAGCAACAGTTGAAGATTGCCAGAACAGAAGCAAGGAATCGCCAGCAGCTTATCTTCACTACTCATGATGTCATGCTCATGGATCAGACCCTTCTTCGAAGGGATGAAATGTGGGCTGTCGAACGAGGTCGTGATAAAGGTAGCCATTTGATATCATTTGAGGATTTTATTGAAATCCGCAAAGATAAAGACATCAGACGTAGCTATTTAACCGGACACATGGGCGGCTTGCCTCGCCTCGCTCAATAATCTTTCTGTAGCTATGAAGACCTCCAGAATCAGAAGCAGTAAGCGCCGCTCTTACAAAAAGGTGTACTACATCGTAACTGAGGGCAAAACGACTGAACCTTCTTATTTCAAAATAGTAGCCGGATATATACCGGATGATGGGATTGCCATATCCTGTCAACCCGCAGACAAATCCTCCATACCATCTATTCTGGAAAAAGCAAAGTCTCTATCCGCTCAAAAATCCCAAGAAAAAGACGAGGTATGGGTAGTGGCTGACCAAGATTCTGACTCTCATTTAGCCCATCAGTTTGCTAAATTGATGGACTGGGGAAATCTATCGCCTAAACATCATATAGCCATAAGTGCTCCCCGGTTCGAGTATTGGCTGCTCTGCCACTTTGAGAACTCTCCCACTAAGAGTAATGCTATGCATGATGTCTATGTAGCACAATATCTGCCCGGTTATGACCGCAAGAAAGACCTAGATCGTCATAAGGGTAAAATCACCATTCAGAGCATACAGCATGCAATAAAGGTAGCGTCTAAATCTCCGCTTTCTTCCTTTGACTCCCCAAGTCCCGGCAGCGATGTGTGGAAGCTTGTGCAGGCTGTACTCGCAGGACAATGATTCCAAGCCATCGACCCTGTTTTGACCCTGGGGAGGTAGTTCTAATCATGCACATTACCGGCTAAACACGTACGGCGATATGGAAAACCATACGTAAGGAGTTTGAATCGTGAGGCTCAACACCACAGGGCTGCGTACCCGCGCCATCTTGGCAAACCTCACAACCTGTGGCTTTAGTATCTACTCGGAGCATTATCTCCTCGTTGCCTCAGCCAACAAGCTCGTCAATGCCGCTCCATGTCCCTCTGCCCTTGGTCATCTTGAGCTCAGCCATCGTAACTTTCCTTGCTACATGGGGAGTCGTATTGCTGCTTCGCAAAATGATTAAAGGCACCTGGTTCTTAGGCTGAGTATCTCCCCCCTCACATCCTAATGAACCTCAAAAAATCCTTGCTGTTCTGGAAAACATCATGCCGGTGGATGGAGTTAAATGATTTCCTATGATAACAATTCAGAATCATACTTGTATACCGTTTATGCCGTTTATTCTTTACATGATGCGCTGAAAATGGTAGATTTTTTTGCAAGCAAATTTTCACCAGAATGTCCAAGCTCAATATCGACCAGAAAACAGTACTCGCTCTCTTTCAGGATAGCAAGAACGATTTCCTAATTCCTGACTATCAGCGTCCCTATGCTTGGGGACTTGAAGAGTGTACGGCCTTGTGGGAGGATTTGTATGCATTTGCTTTCCCGGAGGAAAATCCCGATAACTTCAATGATAATGACGAGTATTTCTTAGGTCCGATAGTAACCTTCAAGAATGACCAGCAAAAACTTGAAGTGATTGATGGTCAGCAAAGATTAACTACGCTCATGCTCCTCATGCGTGCTTTTTACAATCACCTACAGGGGATGAATGGGCATATTCCCGACACAACTAGAAACGATATTATCAAATGTATCTGGAAGACTGACCGCCATGGCTTGGTAAAAGATGAATCAGTCCTTCGCATCAGTACTCATGTTGCTACTGATAACGACAAAGAGGAGTTTATCAAGATTCTGATGACAGGACAGGTACAGAACAAAAAGAGCCGATATGCCATCAATTTTGAATACTTTGAGGGAAAGGTCAAAGAATTCTTGCACAAGCATGCTCCCTATTTTGTAGAGTTCCCTTCTATTATCCTTAAGAACTGTGTTCTCCTGCCTATTGAGGCAGAGTCTCAGGATACGGCTTTAAGAATCTTTTCTACCCTTAACGATAGAGGCAAGCCCCTATCTGATGCCGATATTTTCAAGGCTCAATTCTACAAGTATTACTCAGCCCAAGGGAGGAAGGATGAGTTTATTGGGATCTGGCGAGATCTGGAGGAAGTTACGTCTCGCATTTTCCGTCCCGCTTCCGGTTCTCCCTTGGATGAGTTGTTCATTCGCTACATGTACTATGAGCGAGCTAAGCAATCCATTACTTCGTCTACTACTGAGGCATTGCGTAAATTCTATGAGAAAGAAAATTACAAGCTCCTCAAAAATGAAAACACCCTCCAAAATCTTGTGTGCTTGGCTGATTTCTGGGAGTCTGTCAGCAAGCAGGATGAAAAGAAATTTTCTGAGCGCATTTTGAAGCGTTTATTCGTCCTTAACTATGCTCCCAACAATATGTGGGCAAACATAGTCTCCGTCTACTTCATGCATAACAAGGACGAATCTGGCAACCTGCCGGAAGAAGAATTCTATGATTTCCTGAATAAGATTACTGCGTTTATTTTCGCTTACGCTATTACCACTCCCGGCGTAAACTCCTTACGCACTCCAATATATGCCGAAATGGTAAATATAGTCAACGATTCCTCGGTAACCTTCAGCGACAAAGTATTTGATGAGAAGCAATTCCGAGCCATATTTACTAACCACGATTTTTCCAATTTCCGAACAATCACAAAGTCTCTTCTTACGTGGTGGGCATTTTCGTTTGAGGAACAGCCTCTACTCGCTCTCGATACCAGCTTTGATATTGAGCACATATATTCTCGCAATCGTCAGAAAAAGGAAAAAGGCCTGACCGGTGGGGAGCTTGAATCCCTGGGTAACAAGTCATTGCTCGAGCGCAATATCAACATTGGAGCCTCTGACTATCGCTTTGAAGATAAGGCAAAATACTTCAAAGGTCAGGTTTGCAGTAAGGGAGAACGCAAAAAGACTAAGATACATGAGCTGTTGCTGTTAGCGGATAGTCACAAAGACTTTGCCGGGGATAGTATTACTCTCCGCTCGATGCGTATGCTTGATAGGTTTGTTGAATATTTGGATGCTAATAATTTAATACTAAAATCATTATAAGGCATAGACACATGAAGACATCCCTTGAAAAGATAGATTTTCGAAGAATGCTGCACAGAGGAGGTCTGTCTCATTTGTGGAACTTTTTAGAAGCTCTTTTTTCAAAGGATTATAGCAAGTTGGATAAAATGCTGGTCGAAGGGGTAGACAGCAATGCGAAAGCTGAAAGCGGATGGTCGCCCCTATATTATGCCGTAGAATACGATGATTTAGACGCAGTAAATCATTATTAGAACGCGGCGCTAATAGTAAGATTTTGTTGACTGCTGGTAGCACTGTGTGAGGATATGGAAAAATCCTCTCCGGTCCGAATTTTCGTACCCTTCTCCAAGGGTATCACAAAAGGCTGGCTTTCTGCCGGATGGCAGCCTTTTTCTTTCCTGTTTTTGCCCACTATTTCGGTGTGCGGAATCTACTTTTTACAACTCTGGGATTGCAAAATGGGGTGATTCGTGCTAAGGTTGCGCGCGTTATGGCAAATACTTCCCTTACCCCTGAACTGGCAAAGCTGGTCGGCGAGCTGGCCGCAGCTTTTGCAAACAGCCAGAAAGTAGTGGCCGCCAAGGCCCGTATTGGTCTTTTCTACCAGAATCCCGAGGCTACCGACCTCTTCCGCAAGGTGAGCGAATATGGCGAGACTCTGCGCAATAAGCACATGGAGGGTATGCCCCCCTCTGAGGAGGAGCTGAACAAGTTTGACCAGCTGCGCTCTGCCGTGGTGGAGAATGAGCTGTGCAAGGGCTTCCTGGAGTCCCGCCAGCTGCTGGATGATATGCTTTCTGTGGTGAATCAGTACCTTTGCCTTGCCATCGAGAAGGGCGCTGCCCCCAGCGATGAGGAGGTGGCTGAGTCCATGACCCAGCAGATGAGCTCCTGCTCCTGCGGTGGTGGCTGCCACGGCGACTGCGGCGATTGCGACAATGAGTCCTGCGGCAAGCACGAGTGCCAGTGCGGCAAGGGTGACGATTGCTGTGGCAACCACGGCGAAGGTCACGAATGCAAGTGCGGTAAGCACTAAGTCAGACTCATGTTCCGCTGGGTAAAATCGCGCATCTTCTTCATGGCTGTGGTGCTGCTGGTGGCGGCATTCATGGCCTGGAAGGGGGCGTATACCTGGCGGGTGGATTTTGAGTTTCCCTGGTGGGGCTATGTCGCTGCGGCGCTGCCTGTGCTGGGGGGGGCGGGCATGCTGATTGCCCGCCGTCTGCGAAAGGAAGCACTGCCTGCGGCCTGGGTGCTGTGGGTGGTGCTTCTTCTTTCTTTTGCGGTAGACAGTGTGTGCAACCTGTTTGCCTATGATGCGCCGTGGCAGCTGCATGTCTCGGTGCTCATGACCATGGGTTTCATGCTGTTGGTCTGGGCGGTTCTCCGGGCCAGCGCCATTGCGTTCTGGGTGCTTTTCCTGGTGCTGGAGGTTATGCAGATTTGTGCCTACCTGCAGTATGGCTCGCGTATCAATTCCCTGGTCGTGGCGGAAACGCTCGAGGCCTCCTGGGAGGAGGCTCTGGCCTACATGACCCCCATCAATCTGGGTATGCTGGGGCTTTCTGTGGTACTTTCCGCCTTGTTCTGCTGGGCTGTGAAGCGCACCCTGCGCAAGCAGCATAGCTTGTCCTTGTTCAACGCGGCCTGCCTGTTCGGTGGGCTTTCGCTGCTTTTTGGGCTTTGCGTGCCGCCTAACAAGCAGAGACAGGATTTCTACTGGCCCCTGCCGGAGTTGCCCTTGTTGTATGGAGCTGTGAGCGAGGCGCTCACCATCAATGAAGCCACCATCAATCAGGTGGAAAGCCTTTCATCTCCTGCAGATGAACCCAGCGCGCTGCGTTCCCTTCGCGGAGGCGAGGGCGTGGTGCTGGTGGTGCATGTGGGCGAGAGTATCCGCGCCGACCGCATGAGCCTGAATGGCTACGAGCGCGATACCACCCCCTGGCTGCGCAGCCAGAAGAATCTCATTAATTTCCCGACCTGCATCTCTGCCGCGTGTGATACCTGCCAGGCTGAGATTGCACTGCTTACAAACGCCCGCCGTGATATTCTCGAGAAGCGCTCGGAAATGCTGCCGAGCACGGGTTCTGTGCTGGATTTGTTCACGGCCAATGGCTTTGAAATGTACTCTTTCTTCGGGCGCCGCTGTGCTCAGAAACTCAAATATGACCGCGTGGTGCTGGTGCTGACGCGGCGCTCCCGGCAGAAATTCAATGCACCGGGCAGTCCGTGGACCTCTGTGCCGCAGATGCTGGAGGTGCTGCAGAATACCCCGGCAGGGCAGAATCTCCTTTTCTTTGTGAATAATGAGGGCAGCCACACGCCTTTTGAGCACTACGACCGCCAGAATACGCCCTTTGTGCCCGTAGCCTCGCATTTCCAGAACCCCGCAGCTCAGGCGCTCGAGGTCAATAACGCGTACGATAGTTCCATTCATTACACCGATGAGTATTTCCGCCGCGTGGCAGAGCTGTTGGGCAACCGCCCCTTTGTGTATCTGTACGTGAGCGACCATGGCGAATACCTGGGGCACGATGGTATGTGGGGCCGCGCCGCTCTGGGCGAGAAGCATATCAACTACCACGCCACCGATGGCTGCAAGGTAGGCATGTTTGTGCTGTATAATGAGGCCTTTGAGAAGCTGAATCCGCAGTTTGCCGCCAGGCTGGGGCAGCTGCGCCGGAATGCTCAGCTTACGGTGGCTCATGAACACTTCTTCCATACGCTGTTGGGCTTGTTCAGCCTGGAGACAAAGTATTACAACCCTGCTTTGGATCTGACCTCCCCCCAGGCTCAGCCGTATGATGGACCGAAACCCTGATTTTCCCTATGAACGAGATTTATTTCTTACTCACCGCCCTGCTTGGTCTGGGCACAGGTGCCCTGGTGGGGTACCTGGTTGCAGCGCTTCGCCACAAGGATAAGGATGCCCAGGTGGCAGCGCTGCTGCAACAGAAGGATTTTCTGCAGCAGCAGAAAGAGGCGGAAGAGGCCCGCTGGCAGGAGCGCCTGCAGCAGCAGGAGGAACGTTTCGAGCAGCTTTCCCGCCGTATTCTGGACCAGAATACCACGCAGCTCAAGACCAGCAGTGCAGAGCAGCTTGGCAATGTGATTCAGCCGCTGAAGGAGCAGCTGGAGGGGCTTCGTAAATCGGTGGCAGATACGAATACGGGCAATGCTTCTGCCCGCAGCAGTATTGAGACGCTGGTCAGGCAGCTCATGGAGCGGGCCGACGGCATCAGCAAGGATGCCAGCAACCTTACCCGCGCCCTGAAGGGCGATTCCAAGGTGCAGGGTGATTGGGGGGAGATGATGCTCTCCCGCCTGCTGGAGGGCAGCGGCCTGCGCCCCGGCGAGGAGTTTTCCACCCAGCTTACCTTCAAGGATAAGAAGGGTGCCGCCTTCCGCCCGGATGTGGTGGTGAACCTGCCGGAAAACCGCACCATCATCATCGATTCCAAGGTGTCGCTTACGGCATACGCCCGCTGGGTCGAAATGGATGCCGATGCGCCTCAGCCGGAGCGCGATGCCGCCCTCAAGGCACACCTCGAATCCGTGCGGCGCCATGTGGTGGAGCTGGCGGAGAAGGACTACGTTTCCATTGTTCCCGGTTCCATTGGCCATGTGCTCATGTTCATGCCGAATGAATCGGCTTATGTGGCAGCCGTGCAGGCAAACCCGGAGATTATCCGCGAGGCTTACTCCCGCGGTGTGCTGCTCATCAGCCCCACGAATCTGCTCATGGCTCTGCAGCTTGCCTACAATCTGTGGCAGAAGGAACGCCAGTCCCGCAATGTGCAGAATATCATCAGCCGTGCAGAATCCCTCTACAAGAAATGCCTCACGGTGAGCGCCGGTATGGAGAAAATCAAGCGTTCCATTGACAGCCTGGATAACGCCTACACTCAGGTGGAAGGGCAGTTCAGGAGTGGGCGCGGCAGCCTTTGCCGCCAGATTGACCAGCTGTGTGAATTTGGCGTCACTCCCAGCCGCCGTCTGTCCTTGGATGATGAGGAAGAACCCGCGGCTGCAGAGTAAGGCGAATTTATCGCGAAATTACCCGCCCGATGCTCGATTTTACTTGCTATAGCGCGAGCAACGCGCTACTCTGGGAACAGTGGCCTGCTTGTTAGAGTAACACGCGGACTCCGATAAACCATGAGAACAGAGAGTATGAATCTGAACCGTTATCTGGATTGGCAGTTTCGCCCCACAACGTGGGTGACGCTGGTGGCTGCCTTGGTGTGTCTTGTCTGTGCTTTTGTGCTGCCGGAATCTTTCGGGGACAAGAACAGCCCCATTGAAAATGTGCAGATGCTGATTGTGGCGGTCGGTCTGTACGTAACCTGCTCGGCCAAGGAGCGCAAGTATCTGTATGTATTCGCCTCACTCTGCCTTTTCTTCATTCTTGCCCGTGAAGTGAACTATGGGCGTACCCTCATCATTTTTGCTGACCCTGAGAATGCCAACAAGTATCCGAAGTGGAAGGATATGGAATACGGCTGGGTGGCGCATCTCTGCGTGGGGCTGTACATGGTGTGGCTGGTGGTTTATTTCATCTGGCGCAAAATCTGGAAGCAGCTTGGGGAGCTTCTGCGTACAACCCGCATTCCTGCCTGGGAGATTGTTCTGTCCGTTGTGGGGCTGCTGTCAGGTGTTGCCATGGAGTCGATGCATAATTGCCTTGCCGAGGAACTGGGCGAGGTGGTGATGTATGTGGGCGGCGTGTGCATTCTGTACCTTTACACCCGCGACAAGGTTCGTAAGCTTTGATTGCAGTGAACGGCATGAAGGAACAGGTGAGACACATCCTGAGCCATGGGTGGGGCTTTTTGCGGCTCCTCATGGCATTCGCGGTGTGTGCCTGTCTGTTTCACAGCATTGATGCAGACCGCTATGATAGCGGGGATTTGCGCGGCTGTGCCTCGGCGGCATTCCCCTCCGTTCAAGTGGTGTCCACCCATCGGTTACAGCGCCTGCTTTTTGCTGTGGCTCATGATTATGAGCTGCCGGAGCATTCTCATGAGCGCGAAAAGCGCGATACCCACGAGGTGGCCGATGTGCCGGAACGGCGTCGTCTGCTGAGTGTTGATAGTGAACCGTCACCCAGTGTTGAGGTGGAGGCGGAGTGCTCTGCGTGTGCTCCCACTGGTGTTTGTTTTATTAAAGTTTCAGTCCGGGTGGTAGGGATGTTGACCGCCCCGGCAGAATTCATGATAGGTCATCCCAAATGTGCCCCTCCGGTGGCATTCGTGTAGTTTTCTTTTCTCCGTATGTTGAATCCCACTCCTATTTCTGAGTCCCAACACCCCCTTATGGCTGAATGGTGGCAGTTATATGAAACTGCCTTTCCTGTGACAGAGCGCCGCTCGATGTTCCAGCACGCAGCCGCGTTGACAAACCCTGATTTCCACTGTATCCATTTGTCTGATGCTGCTGGTTTTGTCGGCATCATGGCCTATTGGCAGTGGCAGGACACAATATTCCTGGAGCATCTGGCCATAACACCGGAGCGCCAGGGGCAGGGGCTTGGGCACCAGGTGCTGGATTTATTGCAAGGCAGGGTTGTGGTGGAAATTGAACCGGCGGCGGATTCCACCTCCGTGCGGAGACTGGCTTTTTATGAATCCTGCGGATTCTTCTGCTTATCGCATCCGCATGTTCAGCTGGCATACCAGGCAGGGCAGCCGGATATGCCGCTCTGGCTGCTCAGCCGCCCGCATCTGGATGATGCAGAGGTGTTCGCCTTTGAAACTCTGTATCACATGGGGCCCATGCAGTATCGCGATAAGGAATGATTCAGGAGCAGCGGTATTGATTCACCAAACTTGACAGTAAGTGACCGGCGGTGTATCATCCTGGTGTATGAAGCGCATCGGTATTTATGCGGGCAGTTTTGACCCACCCACCCTGGGGCATCTCTGGATGATTCAGCAGGGAGCTCAGCTCTTTGATGAATTGGTGGTGGTGCTGGGAGTGAACCCGGATAAGAAGGGCTTTCTGAGCGAGGCTCAGCGCATGGATGCCCTGCGTGGCATGCTGGCAGGTGGCCCTGCCAATGTGCGCGTGGAAAAGATGAGTGGTGGTTTTCTGGTGGATTATGCCCGCCGCCTGGGCGCTACGCACTTGCTGCGCGGTATTCGCAACACGGTGGATTTTGAGTATGAGAAATCCATGGACCGCATGAATGCCCGCATGGAGCCGGCTTTGCAGACGGTATACCTCATGCCGCCGCCGGAGCTGGAGGCCATTTCATCGTCCTTTGTGCGTGGTTTTGTCGGCGTGCAGGACTGGCAGCGCTGGGTGCGCGAGTGTGTGCCGGCCAATGTGTTCAATATCATCGCCAGTATGAAAAAAAATCATGATTTACTGGGACAATAACGCGACCACCCCGCTGGCACCCGAGGTGCTGGAGGCTATGCTGCCGTATCTGCGGGAGAATTTCTACAACCCCTCTGCCGCCTACGCCGCCGGTAAGAATGTGCGCAAGGCCATAGATGCCGCTCGTGAGCAGGTGGCCGCATTGGTCGGGGCTGAGCCCTCCGAAATTATCTTTACCTCCGGCGGTACAGAGGCTTCCAATGCTGCGCTGTCTCAGTTCAACCATGTGCTGACTCTGGCAACGGAGCATCCTGCAACGCTGCGCACGGCCCGCGGTGAGGCCGCGCCGGTGCTGGCCAATGGCCAGGCCGATTTGCCGGAGTGGCGCGAGTTGCTGCCCGGGCACGATGGTGTGAGTTTTGCCTGGGCCAATCATGAGACGGGCGTCATTCAGCCGGTGCGTTCGCTGGCGCATGCGGCGCAGCAGGCCGGTGCCCGGGTGCATGTGGATATTGTGCAGGCGGCGGGCAAACTGCCCATCGCACTGCATGATTATGCCATTGACTTTGCCTCCCTTTCTGCCCATAAATTGCATGGCCCGAAAGGGGTAGGGGCTCTCTATGTGCGCACAGGCACGCCCTGTACCCCCTTCCTGACCGGTGGCGCGCAGGAGGATTACCGCCGCGCCGGTACGGAGAATGTGCCCGGCATCATCGGCTTCGGCAAGGCGGCTGAACTGGCCCTGCAGGCGGCTGAGACTTATGCCTCACTTGCAGCTCTGCGAGAGCGTTTCGTGAATGCCCTCATGGCGGAGGGCATTGAGGTCTGCATCAATGGTGCTGCGGCGCCTCGCCTGCCGCATGTGCTGAATATGCGTGTGCCGGGCGTATCGGCAGAATCGCTGTTCCTCCTGTTGGAACCGGCGGGGCTTCTGTGCTCCACGGGTTCTGCCTGCACCAGTGCCGAGCCGCATCCCAGCCACGTGCTGCTGGCCATGGGCCTGGCTGATAAGCAGGTGCGCGAGTCGCTGCGCTTCTCCCTTTCCCGCTATACTACGGCAGAAGAGGTGGATGCCGCCGCTGCCATGTTCATTGCGGCCCTTCGCAAGGTGCGCTCCGTGCAGTCCTCCGTAACCGGCCCGGTGATGGTGTATCGCTGATCTCAGGACTCCCATATTGTCGGTGTATGAGGAAATTTCTTGCCGATACCGGCAAGAAATGCTATATTCCTGGCGAAAATCGGCAGAAAACATGCCGATAGAGGAACAATGGAATATCTATCAGTAGCAGCCTTTGCGGAAAAGTGCAGTGTTTCTTCCCGTACCATTCGGAATTATTGTGCGACGGGAAAGATAGTCGGTGCTTTCCTGACCGGCAAGACCTGGAATATTCCGGCGGATGCCTCTTTGCCATCCAGGGGAGGGCGGCGCAAGGCTGTTTCTCCCTTGCTTCTGGTGCTGCGGGAGCAGAAAAGCATGCGTATGAAGGGCGGGATTTATCACCGGACGCAGATTGATTTATCCTATAATTCTAATCATATAGAAGGAAGTCGCCTGACCCATGAGCAGACCCGCCATATCTATGAGACCAATACGCTGGGCTTTGGAGATGGTGTGGTGAATGTGGATGATATTGTAGAGACTGCTAACCATTTCCGCTGCCTGGACAGGGTTATCGACTGCGCTGAAGAGAGGTTGACGGAGCGTTTCATCAAGGAACTGCATGCCACCCTGAAGGCGGGTACCTCTGATAGCCGTCGCGATTGGTTCGCGGTTGGGGAATACAAGCGGCTCCCTAATGAGGTGGGGGGGAATGATACAACGGCGCCAGAGGAAGTCGCAGCGGAGATGAAGAAGCTCTTGAAGGAATACAACTCATTAAAAGAAAAATCTTTTGATGATATACTGGATATGCATCAACGTTTTGAGAGCATTCATCCCTTTCAGGATGGAAATGGACGCGTTGGCCGGCTCCTGATGTTCAAGGAATGTCTGGCTCATGGTCATGTCCCGTTCATTATTACAGAGGAGTTGAAAATGTTTTACTACCGGGGCTTGCAGCAATGGCCGGTCATCCGTGAGTACCTGCGTGATACGTGTCTGACCGCGCAGGATAACTACAAACTCTTGCTGCGGAAGTTCCGTATTCCTTTCTGATATGAAGCAGCTTCGTCGATGGGTGCAGGGCGCACCGCTGTTTCTGCCCTTGGTGGCGGTATGCGGGGCCATACCCGGCTCCTGGTGGTGGGGCCTGGCGGTGGCGGCGGTGCTGGTGGCGCTGGGGTGCCGCCTGTGGCGGATTGCGATTTGCACTTTGCTGTGCGCGGCTGTGGCCGGGTTGCATGCGCTGCGGCTGGACGAAAAGGCCCGTGAGTTCTGCGAACTGGCAGAGCTGCATGAGGTGGTGGAACTGCGTGGCACGGTGGAGCGTACGCTGCAGCGCGGCTGCGTGCTGAGCACGGGCTGGGGCGGTGTGCGCGTGGTGCTGCGTGGAAAGACTCTGTATACGCCGGGAGATGAGGTGCAGGTGCGGGCGCAGTGGCAGGAACCACGTGCGGCAGGGGTGCGTGGAGTTTTTGATTCAGCCGCCTGGATGCGCGGGCAGGGGATTGCCGCTTCTCTGGATATCGTGGAGTCTCAGAAGCTGGGGAAGCCCCTTTCGCTGCATACGGTTCGGTACTGGGGACTTTGTATCCGCGAAAAGCTGGCGCTGCGTCTCATGCCGCCCGGAACGGAGCAGGAACCTGCCCGGCAGGTGCTCTGCGCCCTGGTGCTGGGTGATAAGAGCGGGGCTGAAGCGGAGACTATGGAGGATTTTCGGAACGGTGGGTGTCTGCATGCTTTTGCTGTGAGTGGTCTGCATGTGGGACTCGTATCAGGAATCCTCTGGCTGCTGCTGCGTGCGCTGCGGGTGCGGCCTGTGGTCATCCGCCCCCTGCTGCTGGTTCTGGTAGGGGCATATGTGCTGATGACCGGCTGCGCGGTGCCTGCCATCCGCGCCTATGTGATGCTGGCGGTGCTGCTGCTGGGGCATATTCTCCGGCGGCGGGTCAGCCTGCTGAACACCTGGAGCTTTGCTGCTCTTATTCTCCTGGTGCCGGAACCCTGCCAGCTTTATAACGCCGGCTTCCTGCTTTCCTTTGGCGTGTATGCTGCCATTTGTGTGGCTACACGACTGTGCATGCAGGAAAAGCCCTGGTTCGGGCCGGATGACTATATTCCCGTATCCCTGCGCACCCGCGGGGAAATGCGGTGGAGTTGTGCGGAGCTGGCGCTGCGTGGGGATATCATTGTATCGCTGAGTGCCTGGCTGGTGTCGGTGCCCATCATGCTGTATTTCTTCCATTCGGCCAATACCAGCAGTTTTCTGACCAATATTGCCATCACGCCGATTCTTCCCGTAGTGATGTTTCTGGGCTTGCTGTGCCTTTGCACGGCAGGCATCCCCTGGCTTGGCGGAGCCTGCGCCTGGCTGGCGCAGAAATCGGCAGCGTTGCTTCTGGCGGTGGTGGCGTGGTTTGGTGAGCTTCCTCATGCCTATCTGCCTGCTCAGCCGCCAGCGCCGGAGCATTCTCTTCTGGTGCAGGGTACCGGCTATGGCGGCAGCTTCACGATGCTGGGGAATCACGGTTTGCTGATTGATTGCGGCAATGACGTAACGGCAGAGCTGAAAACCGTACCTACGCTTTTTCATGCCGGCTATACGCCGGCGGCGCTGTTGCTGACCAGCTCCCGGGTGCGGGATGGTGGCGGAGCTGCTGTGTTGCAGCGCATGTGGCCGCAGCTCCCCGTCATTCGGGCCGCAGAATTGCCCGCGGAGGGGCTGGTGCTTGAGACACAGGCCGGGCGTTTCTCCATTTACCCGGACACCCGCAGTCATACACCCGGCCAGCCACCTGTTGTCGAGTGGGAAAGCTCCGTCGGACGGGTGCTCTATATCGGGAATGCCTCTTATGCAGCCTGTCAGCCCTTTATGGAGGCTAAGGCGGATGTGGTTGTGCTGGGCGAGCACTCGCGCCAGCCGGTGCAGGCGGGAGATGTGGAAGCCTCTCGCGTTCTGCTGCTTCCCGTGGTGCACGATGCTGCCGCCATGGCCGATGACGCGCATCTGCAGCTGGTTTTACCCCTCGATACAACAATCCCGGGGAAGGTACTTCCCCGGGATTCGGAATGAGATTCTGAAACTTGCTTAATCCTTCTCCGCCAACCCGAATACAATGAATATCAAGGCAGAAAGACCCATGACGAAGGGGTAGAAGAGATAGGGGATGATGGCAAATGCTGTGATGCCGGCGAGAGCAGAGCCCATGAGCATCTGGGCACCGTAGGGAAGAATCCCCTGAATGACGCAGGATGCTGTGTCGAGCAGACTCGCAGAGCGAGAAGGGGAAATATTGTACTTCTGTGCTACAGACTTGGCGATATCGCCCACAGCCACAATGGCCACGGTGTTGTTAGCCGTGCAGAAGTTGGCCAGCGCTGCCATGAGTCCAATGCTGAGCTCAGCACCGCAGCGCTCATGAATATGGGAGGTAAGGTGACGGATGATGTAGGCCAGACCGCCGTTGTAGCGAATCAGCTCCAGCATACCGGCTGCCAGCAAGGTCACGATGATGAGCTCGCCCATGCCGGTCATGCCGGTGCCCATGGCGCTTACCCATTCCATCGTCTTGCAGGAGGAATCCACCATGGCCACAATCCCCGTGGAAATCAGGCCCAGAATGAGAACCTTCATCACATTCACACCGCAGAGGGCAGTGCCCAGCACCAGCAGGTAGGGCAGCACCTTGAGCCATTCTGCCTGTTGCGGCACTTCCACCGGTGCCAGGTGCCAGCCCAGGGCTACATAGATGAGCAGCACCAGAATGGCGGCGGGAAGGACGATGCGGAAGTTGGCGCGGAACTTATCGCGCATGGCGCAGCCCTGGGTTCGGGTGGCTGCAATGGTGGTATCGGAAATGAAGGAAAGATTATCGCCGAAGAAGGCACCGCCAATCACACCACCTGCCATGAGCGCCAGGTTGGCGCCGGATTTATCTGCCAGCCCCACGGCCACCGGCATGAGCGCCACGATGGTGCCCACCGAGGTGCCGATGGAAAGGGAAATGATGCAGGCTGCCAGGAACACCCCGGCCAGCACCATGTTGGCCGGAAGCAGGGAAAGCGTGAGGTTCACCGTGGCATCCACAGAACCGATGTATTTGGCAGACTGGGCAAAGGCTCCGGCCAGTACAAAAATCCACACCATCATCAAAATGTTGCTGTGTGCCGCTCCACGGGAGAAGCGCTCAATGCGCTCATTGAAGCTCTGCGGCTTGCATACTACAAAAGCCCAGGTGCAGGCAGCCATGAAAGCTACGGTGACCGGCATCTTGTAGAAGTCTCCCACAATTACGGAGGTGGTGACATACAGCAGGAAGAATACAGCCAGGGGACTGAGAATCCACAGCCCGCGGCTGTGGGTAAGGCAGGGGATATCGGTGTTGTTTTCGTTATTCACGGCGCGCAAGTGTAATGTTGGATGCCGGATTTTACCAGTACGCTGGCCGAATGTCAAAGAAAACCGCGCTTCCATGGCCATGGAAGCGCGGTTCTCTGAAAATGAAGCTTATTTTTACTCTGCCCAGGTGAGCACCACCTTGCCGGACTGACCGGAGGCCATGACCTCAAAGCCCTTCTTGAAGTCGGTGTAATGCATACGGTGGGTGATGATGGGGGAAACATCCAGACCACTGCGCAGCATGGCATCCATCTTCTGCCAGGTGCCGTACATTTCGCGGCCGTAGATACCCTTCATCTTGAGCCCCTTCCACACGAAGGTGTTCCAGTCGATGCCGGAGCCGCCGGGCTGGATACCGAGCAGGGAGATATTGGCACCATAGGCGGAGTGGGTGATGATGTCCTTAAGGCAGGCGGGGGCACCGCTCATCTCAAGGCACACGCCGTAGCCTTCGGTAATCTCGAGGTCCTCGCGGGCAGCAGCAATGCTGTCGTTGAGTACGTTCACGGTGCGGTCTGCACCCATGGTCTTGGCCAGGTTCAGCTTGAAGTCGCTCACGTCGGTGATGGTGACGGTGCGGGCACCGGCCTTTTTGCACACGGCGGCAGCCATGGAGCCGATGAGACCAGCGCCGGTAATCAGCACGTCCTCACCCACCAGGTCCCAGGAAAGGGCGGTGTGGGTGGCGTTGCCCAGCGGGTCCAGGATGGAAGCAATCTCCATGGGCATATCCTTGTGGATGCGGATGACATTGCTCTGGGGAATGGAAAGATACTCGGCAAAGCAGCCGGCGCGGTTCACGCCCACGCCCTGGGTGTTCGGGCAGAGGTGGAAGAGCCCCTTGCGGCAGTTGCGGCAGTGACCGCACACAATGTGACCCTCGCCGGAAACCACATCACCCGGCTTGTACTCGGTCACGGCAGAGCCCACGCGCTCGATGACACCGCAGAACTCGTGGCCCACGTGCATACCTACGGGGATAGTCTGCTGGGCCCAGGCGTCCCAGTTCCAGATGTGCAGGTCCGTGCCGCAGATGGCGGTCTTGTAAATCTTGATGAGAACATCATTTGCACCGACTTCAGGCATCGGCACATCCATCAGCTCCAGGCCGGGTCCGGCTACAGTTTTGACGAGGGCTTTCATTTCGGGGCGAAACTATACTCCCGCCCCGTATTTCAGGCAAGCCAAATTTCTGTATGTGACATAGAAAAGGGGGCTATGCTGACACACCCGCATCATCGCACGCGCGTGGAATGAGAAAATCTTGACATGGTGGAGTATTTGCGCTATGGTAGCGCGCGTTATGGCAGGTCTCATCATTGCGCCCAAGGCGCGTATTTTCCACGGTCACGACTGGGTGTATGGCACAGAGGTTCGCACGGTATTCGGAAACCCGAAGCCCGGTGATGTGGTGTTGTTGAAAGATCAGCGCGACCGTTATCTGGGCTCTGCCATGTATAATCCGCATTCCCAGATTGTGGCCCGCCGCTTCTCCCGCCGCAAGCAGGACCTGGACCGCGATTTCTTTGCCCGCCGCATTTCCCAGGCTGCCATGCTGCGCGAGCGCTGGCTGCCGGGTGAGGAGATGATGCGCCTGGTGTGGAGCGAGAGCGATGGCCTGCCCGGTCTTATCATCGACCGCTATGCCGATGTGCTGGTGGTGCAGACGCTGACCATGGCCATGTACCAGCGCCTGGGTCTCATCAAGGACATTCTGGGCGATTTGTTCAACCCTCGCAGCATCATTGTGCGCAATGACTCCCCTATGCTGGTGGCAGAGGGCATTGAGCAGGAAACATATGTGGTCCATGGTGAGCAGCCGGAGCCCTTTGTGGCCAGTGGCCGCGGTATCAAGTTCATGATTGACCTGGCCACCGGCCAGAAGACCGGTCTTTACCTCGACCAGCTGCAGAATTACCAGGAGGTGGCCCAGCTGGCACGCGGCCGCCGTGTGCTGGATTGCTTCTGCAACCAGGGTGGCTTTGCGCTGGCCTGCGCCAAGGCCGGTGCCGCCAGCGTAACGGCTGTGGATATTTCTGAGGATGCAATCGCTTCCGTGCGCAAGAATGCTGAGCTGAACGGCCTGCAGATTGAGGCCATTGCAGAGAACGCTTTCGACTTCCTGAAGCGTGAGAGTGATAAGGTGCGCAATGGTGCCGACCCGAAGTGGGACCTCATCATTCTCGACCCGCCCAGCTTCACCCGCAACAAGAAGAGCCTGAATGGCGCCCTGCGCGGTTACAAGGAAATTCACCTGCGCGCCATGCAGATGCTGCCGGTGGGCGGTGTGCTTTCCACCTTCAGCTGCTCTCACCACATCAGTGCCGATTTGTTCAAGCAGACCATCGGCGAGGCCGCTGTGGACGGCCACTGCACGCTGCGCCAGACGCATGTGCACGGCCAGAGCCCGGACCACCCCATCCTCCTCAACATCCCGGAGACGGAGTACCTGAAGGGCTTTACCTTTGAAATGGTGCCCGGCCGTTAAGCCCGTACCTGTCCATGAGCGGAATGGTGTTTGTCGAGCAACTGTTTTTGTCGGAGCGGGGGACTTTAGTCCTTCATCGGTTATGTTTTCGGGACTAAAAGTCCCGAGCTCCGAAGGATTTGAGCCCTCGCCAAATCGCCATTTCTCGGGCGCTCCCGGGTTCTATGTGCATCTCTCGGCGCGGAAAAGCCTTGCAAAATTTGCCGGGTGTGGTAGTCTAGAGGCTGCATGATTCGGAGATTTTCCTGGCTGATTCTTTCCTGCCTGGCAGCTGTTTGTGGGCCGCTCGGGGCGCAGGAGACTGCACCCGCAGAGCAGGTGCCGCCTGGTGCGCAGCAGCCGGTTGCGGAGGCTCCCCAGGTGGCGGTGCTTTGTTATAGCGCCTTTGCTGCCACGGAAGGGGCAAGTGGTTTATCTGCAGCGGCTTTCAGGAGCCAGATGACGTATCTGCGGGAGCAGGGGATTGCCCCACTTTCCCTGCAGCAGTTTCTGGACTGGCATCAGGGGCGCCTGACCATATCCGGGCCGGCTGTGTTGATTACGCTGGACGAGGCCGACGCCGCAGCCTATGCCGTGGCTTTCCCGGTGCTGCGTGAGTTCGGCTTTCCCTATGTGGTTTTTGCGGATGGCCGTAGTTTTCAGGATAGCGCGGTGGCGCTGAACCAGGACAAGCTCCGGGAAATGCAGCAGGGCGGTGCCGCTATCGGCAGCCGCAGCATGACGCGTCCGCTCTCTTATGATTGGCAGCATGCCGGCCTTTCCGGGCCGGATGCCGCGCTGAAAATGGCAGAGCGTGAGCTGGGGCTTTCTGCGCAGCTGGTTACCAGTGCCTTCGGCTCCTGCGTGGCCTTTGCGTACCCCCGTGGCTATGCCTGTGCCAACATGGTGGAGAATCTGCCGGTGTATGGCTACAAGCTGGCTTTCGGTCTGCAGGCGGGCAAGGTGGACCGCCAGACGCCTGCCTACATGATAAATCGCTATGCGGTTCAGGATATGCCCTCGTTTGCCCGGGCGGTGAACTTTGGTGCTGCGGCGGATGATGAGAAAATCCTGCAGCGGGTGCATGCAGAAGCCGCCAAGCATCTGCCTGTTTCTCAGCCTACAGAGGTGGCCGCTGTGGATGCTGTGCCGTATCCTTCCTATATGGAATCCCGGGATGATGTGGCGCTGCCGCAGACCCCGCTTCCGCCGGTGGTGGACCCGCTTACCGGCCAGCCTGGTGAGGAAACAACGGGCGGGCAGGGCCCCATACCTGCACCGGTGGTAGAGGATATCCCCATTGAGACCTTGACGGCGGCTGCTTTTGCGCCGCGCCCATTCAGCACCAAACCAGCAGCCGGTGTGCTGATCCGCCGTACTCCTGATGCGGATTGGGTGACTCAGGAATTCCCTCAGCCGGTTGTGCCCCGCGAACAGACGCGCGTGGCGGTGCTGGGATATCACAATTTCAGCAATACCAGGACCGTGAGCGATATGCTCATGCGTACCTCGGAGTTCTGCCAGCAGATGCAGTATATCCGCGATGCAGGCCTCACCGTCATCACCATGCAGGATTTCCTGGACTGGCTGCTGGGTGAGCGCTGCCTGCCGGAGCGCTGCGTGCTCATCACCATTGATGACGGCTGGCGCAGTGTCTACACAGATGCCTACCCGGTGCTCAAGGCGTATGGTTATCCTTTCACTCTCTTCCTGTATACCACCTACTTGAGCGGCAAGGGTCAGTCGATGAATCCGGATATGGTGCGGGAGATGATGGCCAATGGTGCCACCATCGGCAGCCATTCCACCACGCATCTCTACCCCAGCCAGTGGAAGCGCTATGCTGAGGATTCGCCGGAGTATGCTGCGCAGCTGCAGCAGGAACTGCCGGATTCTGTGGAGTACATCAAGAAGATGTTCGGAAATTGCAGTACCTATTGCTATCCGGGCGGTTATCATACGCCGCCTATGCTGGAGGCGCTGCGTGCCTGTGGCATCCAGGTGGCCTTCACAGTGCTGGAAAAGAAGGTGACAACGCTTGAGGACCCGCTGCAGGTGCATCGCTACATGGTGTTTGGCACAGACCCTCGCATTTTCCGCCGCGCGGTCAATTTTGATGATGTGCCCGGCATCAAGCCCACGGCGCAGGGCATTACCGAGGCCCGCGAGCGCGCCCGGGCATTCTTCCCGGCTGCGTTTGAGGATACACTGCCGCCTGTGCAGCCGGCTCAGGAGTCGCTTCCTGCCCCGGGGCCCATACCGGCACCGGTGGAGCTTCCTGCCCCCAAGGCTGAGCTGGAAGCCATACCCGCGCCGATATATTCAACTCCTGCTGTCTGAATTATTGCTTCCGATTTGTATCGGACGTGTTTTTGTATGGACAAGCGGGGCTGTGGTGGTTATAATTGCCTGTCCTCATGTTGAAACGCTGTTACAGAGTGCAGGAGAGCCAGGTGCGCTATTGGGCGCATCAGGCCGTTGAACTGTGTGCAGATATTGATGATGAATCACTTGAGGAGCCAAAGGAAGCCTTGCTTGCTGCCATTGAGCTCATGGGAAATGACCGCCGTGTGGTGGTTATCGGCGCCAGCGGGTGTGGTAAATCCGCGCTGCTGGGTGGCATGGTAGGCTGCCCGGTGCTGGCTAAAGTGCCGCCGCAGCACCATTATGTGCGCTGGCGCTATATGAGTGATACGGCAGATGCTGCCGAGCATTGTCGCTTTATCCCGGAGCCCAATCTCTTTGGCCTGGAGCTGGTGAACACGCGTGGCTGCGAGGACCCTGCCGTGGCAGAGGCCGTGGCGCCGCTTCTGCCGGATGCTGATGTAGTGGTGGCTGTGGTGGATGCTCGTGAGGTGAATGTCTCCCCGGTGTGGGACTTGCTTGCACCACTGCCGGAGGAAGGCGGCCCCGCTTGTCTGGTGGCTCTTACCCACACAGATGCGCTGGATGCTGCCCACACGGTTACGCTGAGCGAAGCCGTGCGCCAGCTTTGCCGCGAGCGCTTGGGCCGTGTGCTTCCTGTGTACCAGATTTCTCCCACCAACGCCGCGCTGGCCGATGAATTCGGTGACAAGGTGGTGAGCGCTATGGAGGGCTCCACCGGTGGCCTGCGTGCTGCTATCCGCAAGGTGATGAAATGCGGGTCTGATTTACTTTACAAGCAGGGCAGCATCCTGAAGGCTCGTGATGCCGTGGCCCGCACGGACAGCGGTTTCCTGCAGGGTGTGGAGCAGGAGATTGATAACTTTCTCGCCCGCCAGATGCAAGGCGTGCGCAACTGCGTGCTCAACTACGCGGCCTCTGCGCAGCGTTGCATGCCCCGCCTGCTGCAGCACCTGCGCCGCAGCCTGGGCTGGTTCCTCTCGCCCGTTGTCTATATCCGTCTGGAGAATTATCCTACTGCTGCCGAGAACCTGTACTACTGCCTGGTGCTGGATGATGTGACCCTGCAGCAGGAGGAGCTGGATAAGCAGTTTGTGCTCTCCTGCAATGGACACTGGCGCAGCGTGCGCCCCCGTATGAAGCAGACCCTGCAGTGCGAAATCGGTGAGTTCCCGGCCGCTGATTTGGAAAAGGAACTGGAGCAGCTGCGCCAGCGTCTGCAGAGTTCTCTCTACGAGCCTTTCCGCAGCCTTAAAATCCGCAGCCATTTTGCCGCCTTGTTCAAGTGCCAGGTGGAGTGGATGCGCTTTTTCACTTCCTGCGTGTGCCTGAGCCTCATGGTGGCGGGCATTCTGGGCTTCTGTGCGCTGGAATCGCTGGCCTTCCTTTTCCTGGGCATTGCAGCTGCCTTCTGGATGTTTGGTTCGCTGATTCATCTGCTGGTGGTTCGCCGTATCTGCCAGTTAGTCAGAAGGGAGGCCGAGCCCCTGCATGAGATGCTGTCCACCTACATGGCCGAGCTGGTGCAGGATATGATTGTTTCCCGCGTGGCTGCTTATCGTCGCCTTTATACCGGCCCCCGCCAGCGCGTGGCCGATTATGAAACCTCTCTTGCGCCGCTGCAGCAGCGCCAGAGCGAGATTTTCCGCCAGCTGCGCTCCGCTGCGCCTCACGTGTAAACCGCCATGCAGTACGACCTCTTTACCCCGCATGGTGAAACACCCCAGCCCCCGGCTGAGGAGCAGTTTCTCATGCCCCTGGCGGCGCGCATGCGCCCGGAGTCCCTGGCTGAGGTGGCCGGGCAGAAGCACCTGCTGGCAGAGGGCAAATTGCTGCGCCGCGCTATTGAGACGGACCGCTTTTCCTCGCTCATTTTCTATGGGCCGCCCGGCGTGGGCAAAACCACGCTGGCCTATGTCATTGCCCGCAGCACCAGCGCGTTCTTCGTGATGCTCAACGGCGTGGAGTCCAATGTGAGCGAAATCCGCGCCAAGATTGAGGAAGCTCGCACCCGCATGGCCATCCATGGGCAGAAGACCATTCTCTTTGTGGACGAGCTGCACCGCTTCAACAAAGCCCAGCAGGATGTGCTCCTGCCGCATCTGGAGAAGGGAACGGTACGGTTCATCGGCGCCACCACGGAGAATCCCTATTTCGCCATCAATTCGGCCATGCTCAGCCGCTCGCAGATTTTCCCGCTGGAGCCTGTGCCGGATTCGGAGATTGTGGCGCTGCTGCGCCGGGCTGCTGCTGATGAAGCCCGCGGCCTGGGCAAGCTTCCCCTGCTGCTGGATGATGCTGCGTTGGAACACATTGCCGTGAAATCCGATGGCGATGCCCGCAAGGCGCTCACCGCGCTGGAAGTGGCAGCCTTGTCCACCGCCCCTGGCGCGGATGGACTGGTGCATGTCACCTTGGCGGTGGCAGAGGAATCCATTCAGAAAAAAGCGGTGAAATACGACCGCATGGGGGATGCGCATTACGACACCATCTCCGCCTTTATCAAATCCATGCGCGGCAGCGATCCGGATGCCGCTCTCTACTGGCTGGCCTTCATGCTCAATGCCGGCGAGGATATCCGCTTCATTGCCCGCCGCCTGGTCATCTGCGCCAGTGAGGATGTGGGCCTGGCAGATTCCAATGCGCTGCGTGTGGCGCTGGATGCCGCCCGCGCGGCAGAGATGCTGGGCATGCCCGAGGCTCGTATCCCTCTGGCGCATGCCACGGTGTATATTGCCACGGCCCCCAAGAGCAATTCTGCCTATGCCGGTGTGAATGCCGCCCTGCAGGATGTGAAGGAAGGCCGCACTCTGGCCGTGCCCGACCACCTGGCCACACCCACCCGCAAGAAGCTCGCCAGGCTCCGCGGCGTGGCCGAGGAAAATACCCAGTACAAATACGCCCACGACTTTGACGACAACTTCGTGCCCCAGGCCTATCTGCCCGAGGGCCGGGTCTATTACCATCCCACCACCAACGGCATGGAGCTCCGCATCTCCGAGCGCATGGCCTATCTCCGCCAGCGCCGCGACCAGGGTTTATAAATCTCGCGGGCTTTGCCCG
Source organism: Akkermansia sp. (assembly GCA_017546445.1). Taxonomy (GTDB): domain Bacteria; phylum Verrucomicrobiota; class Verrucomicrobiia; order Verrucomicrobiales; family Akkermansiaceae; genus Akkermansia. The sequence continues at coordinate 47,902 of JAFYWX010000003.1, forward strand.
CGAAATTCTCTCTGCATCAGCAGAAATTCTCTCCACCGCAGGTGGAAATTCTCTCGCCGCAGGCGAAATTCTCTCAGCCCCCGTTCAGGGGGCTGATTACTTTCCAAAATTCCTGCGCAGCTTCAGCTGCGCACGAACTTCCTTTGCTTCGTAATTCTTGATGCTACGCTGCAAATTGCCCCCGGTATTCCCAGAATGCCCGCGCGTTTCTGACTCCTCGCTGGTCCACATAGCGCGTGCGCAGCAGCGTAGCATCCCTGTGTCCAATCTCCAGCTGCAGCTCGGCATAGCTGCGGAAGTGGCTTAGATGATAACTCGCAAAGGTATGCCGCAGCGCATCCTGCGGCCAGCGGTGGGCAGGGGAGTCCCATCCCGCCGCCCGGCGCAGTTCCCGCCAGTGGTGCAGCCAGTTTGCCGGGCAAATCCTCTCCCCATCCTCCCGCTTGTGAGCCCGGAGAATCCTGAGCAGAGGTTTGTGAATCGTCACCCGGCGCGCGCCGCCCGTCTTGCTGTGCCGGGGCAGAATATAAATCGCCCGCTCCTGCAGATCCACCTGCTCCCAGGTGAGCCGCGCCACCTCATGCGGGCGGATGCCGGCGTAGAGCATCATGCCCACCGCCGCCGTACAGCTGCCGCTCTGGTAGGTCTCTGCCGTGGTGGTAATCTGCTCAATCTCCTGCGGTGAGAGAATCGGCACCGGTTGCTCCTCCACGCGCGGCGCCTCCACCCGAGCCACCGGATTCGCATTACACCAGCCCCGCTTCACCGCCGTGGCGAACACCCCGCTCAGAATTAACCGCGCCTTCTGCCGCTGCCGGGGCGTATCAAATGCCTGCTCAATATACCCCGCACACTCCTGCGGCGTGATGCTCCGCACCCGCCGCTTCGCTAACCCCTTGCAGCGCTTCATAAACCGCCGTGTGAAATACCGGAAGTCGTACACCGTCCGTGTCCGCCTGTCTTTCCGAGCCTCCAGCGCCGCTTCCACTGCTTTTTCAAAGGTCACCGTTCGCTCCTGTTGACGTAGAGCTTCATCTCCGGCTGTAAGACACTTCAAGGCTCGTTTTACTTTTCCTCGTCCAATCTTGAGGGCAGTGCAGGCAAGCTGTGCCGCGGCTAGTGATGGTACACCTGTGCTTTTCAGCAAGGTCAGAGCTGCAAAATCGTTTTCAGTTAATTCTATTCTCATGTTCAGTCTGCTTTCGGAATCCGTAAGTCAAGCACGAAACCCGTTCTGAAAACAGAATATTCAACAGCCCGGAACATCGTTCCACCTCGTTGGTGAAAATCTAAGTTGGCAATGAAGCAAAGCATTTACAGTGTTGCTCATTTAAGTCAAATTTCACGGATTCCGAAAACATAAAATAGATTCAATCTCAAAAGAAAATTTTCTCAAGCTATGAAGCTTCATCTGCCTTTTTTTCTCCGTAAATCACTTCTGAGCTGCCTGGCTGCTTTCATCGTCTGCACCGTGGGGAGCGGTGCCGCCTGGGCAGAGCCACAGAACCTCACCCATCATGGTTCCTACCTCTACTGGGATACCCAGAGCGAATCCTTTGTGAATGAGGAGGGCAATGCCGCCGCCTTTACTGTGGGGGATAATGTAAGCTTCACCGGCGAAAGCACTGTGACGCTCTGCGAGGATATCTCCGCCGGTACGCTGGCGATTGAGAAGGGTGCCGATGTCACCATCGTCCTTGATGTCTACGAGCTCAATGTCGACCGCATCGAGCTTTCCGGCTTGCTTGATATGGGCTATTCGCTTCATATTGGCGAGGGGACTACCCTGGCCGTGCAGAGTGCCAGCGCGGTGTTGGATTCCAATCTTGTTCTGGGAGACAAGGGCGGCTTTGAGGTCGGCGCTGCTGCCAGTTTGAATCATAACGCGCTCACGCTTCAGGGCAATACCTCATTCACCCTCGCCGCTGCCGGCGATGGCAAGACCTACACCCTCCTCACCGGCATTACCAGGCTGGTAGATGCTGCAGGTAATACCATCACCCTGGATTCTTCGAATAATGCCATCTCCAACTACTTCGATACCACCCAGCCCGGCACCGGGTTCTGGGCAGATGCCATTCTGCAACTGAGCGAAGATGGAATCCTCCGGCTCGTCCGCCACAGTGAGGCTGTGAAGCCGGCTGTGACTATCTCCACCCGCCGGACCGGCTCTGTGGATTACCAATATTATGAGGGCGTGCATTTTGCGGATATTGAGTATACGCCCGGCTCTTCCTACGCCCGCGGCGGCGCGATTTATGGGGACTCTTCCAGCACCATCACGCTGAGCGATAACGGGAGCGTGACGTTCAGCGGGAACACGGCGTCTTCCTACTCCTACTACGCCACCGGCGGAGCGATTGATGGGGATGTGACGATGACAGGGAACGGAGATGTGAGCTTCAGCGGGAATACGGCATCTTCCTCCTACGGCGTCGCCCACGGCGGCGCGATTGATGGGGATGTGACGATGACAGGGAACGGGTCTGTGACCTTCAGCGGGAATACGGCATCTTCCTCCCGTTCCGATGCCTGCGGCGGCGCGATTTATGGGGATGACATAAGGTTGAGTAACAATGGGAGCGTGACGTTCAGCGGGAATACGGCGTCTGCTTCCTCCGACGCCTACGGCGGCGCGATTTATGGGGGCACCATCACGCTGAGCGATAACGGGAGCGTGGAGTTCATCGGGAATACGGCATCTTCTTCCTCCGCCGCCTCCGGCGGCGCGATTTATGGAGGCTCCTCCAGCAACATCACACTGAGCAATAACAAAGGTAGCATAACTTTCAGCGGGAATACGGCAGAGTCTGCTTCCTCTAGGGCCTACGGCGGCGCGATTCATGGAGATTCTGGCAGCTTCATCACACTGAGCAATAACAAAGGTAGCATAACTTTCAGCGGGAATACGGCAGAGTCTGCTTCCTCCTACGCCGACGGCGGCGCGATTTATGGAGGCTCCTCCAGCAACATCACGCTGAGCAACAACGGGAGCGTGAGCTTCAGCGGGAATACGGCGTCTGCTTCCTCCGACGCCTACGGCGGCGCGATTTATGGGGGCACCATCACGCTGAGCGATAACGGGAGCGTGGAGTTCAGCGGGAATACGGCAGAGTCTGCTTCCTCCTACGCCTACGGCGGCGCGATTTATAGGTATGTGACGATGACAGGGAACGGAGCTGTGACCTTCAGCGGGAATACGGCATCTTCCTCCTCCTCCGCCGCCTCCGGCGGCGCGATTTATGGCTCTGTGACGATGACAGGGAACGGAGATGTGAGCTTCAGCGGGAATACGGCGGCGTCTGCTTCCTCCGACGCCTACGGCGGCGCGATTTATGGGGGCACCATCACACTGAGCAATAACAAAGGTAGCATAACTTTCAGCGGGAATACGGCAGAGTCTGCTTCCTCCTACGCCTACGGCGGCGCGATTTATGGGGGCACCATCACACTGAGCAATAACAAAGGTAGCATAACTTTCAGCGGGAATACGGCGTCTGATTCCTCCTACGCCAAAGGCGGCGCGATTTATGGGGATGAGGACATCACGCTGAGCGATAACGGGAGCGTGGTATTTGAAGGGAATACGGCAGAGTCTGCGTCCTCCGACTCCTCCGCCTACGGCGGTGCGATTGAGGGCTCTGTGACGATGACAGGGAACGGAGCTGTGAGCTTTAGCGGGAATACGGTGTCTGGCAGATACGCCAAAGGCGGCGCGATTTATGGCTCTGTGACGATGACAGGGAACGGAGATGTGAGCTTCAGCGGGAATACGGCATCTTCCTACGGCGGCGGCGGTGCGATTTATACACAAGGCGACCTGAGTATCCGGAACAATGATTCAGTGGAATTCTACCAGAATGCCGAGGTAGTGAATGGCAATACCTACCGTCTGCGCAGTATTTTTGCATTAGGTGGTAGTGGTGCTGTGATATCTCTTTCCGCCGCAGCAGGGAAGTGTATCACCTTCCGGGATTCTATCTACATTTGGAACTTATACAGTAACAGTAGCTTCAAGCTGAATGAAGCGTACGAGGGTAAGGCTCAGCTGGGCGATATCATCTTCACCGGTGCGACCACGGTGGATGATTTGTACGCCGTGAAGGGGAATGTAGCCGGTACGGCAGAAGAAATCCTCAATTCCCGAACAACGGAGGTGAATACCTTGACCAACCTCTACGGCGGACGCCTGCGCGTGGAAGAGGGGGCTGTGTACAAGGGCAATGGTATCACCGCCATGGAGGGCTCTGCCGCCACGGTACGTGTGCAGAATGCCACGCTGAGCCATGTGGGGTATGACCTGACCTTCAATGCCGGAACGGCATTGGAGGTGGCGGGGAACAGTACCATCCGTGGCAATGTGAGTCTGCTGGCTGACAGCTTGTTCAAGCTGGAGCAGGCGGCGACGCTGAGCCTTCATGAAACACTGCAGGCAGATGCTGCAGAATTGACGGTGCAGGGCGCAGCCCTGCTGGCGGGTAGTTCCACGCTGAATGCCAGCCTGACCCTGGCAGATGGTGCCACGCTGGATATGATGAGCCTGGATGCCGGGGCGGTGACCATCAACGGTGCTCTGACCTTTGGCGGCAAGGTGGAGATGGGGACGAACCTGATGGCGATTCTGAACGAGATGCGAGGCTGGGAAGAAAGCGTGACCCTGTTCACTGGAATTGAGAGCCTGGTGTTGCCACAGGTGGTGACATCGGGCGATTCCGGCCGCGTGTGGGTGGGGAATGTGTTCAGTAATCTGGCAGGAAATGAGAGTTATTACATTGATTTCAAGGCCGATGTTGGCGCACTGCTCGTTGTTCATGTTCCTGAGCCCACTACAACGGCCCTGAGCATGCTGGCGCTTTCCTCTCTCGTAGTTCGCCGTCGCAGGAAATAAGCGGTTCGGTCGGAGTCTTGCCTCGGCGTAGCCCCCGCGAGGGGGGGCAAAGACGGGAGCCGACCATCCGTCTTCGGCTTCGCCTACGCCGCGACTGGCAACAAGCCTTGGCCTGGCCGCTCTGGTTGCTCTTGCCTTACGTCGCCGGCGTCTCTGATGCGACTATGGCGTGTTTTATCCCGCATAAAAATGCCCGCATTCGTTTCTGAATGCGGGCATTTTTGATAAAGGAATGCAGGGTGCTTTAATAGTGACCACCGCGGGGGCCGTTGTGCCACTTCCATGCGGTTTTCACAATATCCTTCACGTCCTGGTACTTGGGAATCCAGCCGAGGATTTCGGCAGCCTTGCGGGAGTCTGCAATCAGGCGGGCGGGGTCGCCCTCACGGCGGGGACCGTAGGTTACGGGAGCCTTCATGCCGGTCACTTCTTCTGCGGCTTCGATAATCTGCTTCACGGAGAAGCCGTTGCCGGTGCCGAGGTTGAACCAGTTGGTCTCGCCACCCTTCATCAGGTAGTCGAGAGCGCGCAGGTGAGCATCGGCCAGGTCATCCACATGGATGTAGTCGCGGATGCAGGTGCCGTCCGGGGTGTCGTAGTCGGTGCCGAATACGGTGATGCCGGGGCGCTCGCCCTTGATGGCCTGAAGAATCACCGGGATGAGGTGAGACTCGGGCTCGTGGTCTTCGCCGATGGCGCCGTCCACAGAAGAGCCGGAGGCGTTGAAGTAGCGCAGGAATACGCTCTTGAGGCCGTAGGCGCGGTCGCAGTCCTTGCAGACCTTCTCCAGCATGTACTTGGAGCCACCGTAGGGGTTGATGGGGTCCTGCTTCTCGGTCTCAGGAATCGGCACCTGGGTGGGTACACCATAGGTGGCGCAGGTGGAGGAGAATACGAAGCGCTTGCAACCGGCCAGCAGCATGGCGCGGAGCAGCACCAGAGGCTTGGCGATGTTGTTTTCGTAATACTTCAGCGGGTCGGTCACGGACTCTCCCACCTGGATAAAGGCGGCAAAGTGCACCACGGCATCGAACTTGCCGTTCACCATGAGGGGATACACCACGGAGGGGTCGCCCAGATCACCCTTGACGAGTGTTACGCTATCGTCCACAATGGCGGCCTCGTGGCCATAGACCATGCTGTCGAGCACGGTAACGTCTGCACCGCTCTTGACGAGCTGGCGCACGGTGTGGGACCCAATATAACCGGCACCGCCGGTAACGAGTACTTTCATGATTTATATTGCGTTATTAATTACAGCATGGAAGCCAGCAGGGCTTCAAGCTTGCGGATGTCCGCGGAGAATTTACGGATACCTTCGGCCGTTTTTTCGGTGGCCATGGCATCTTCGTTGAAGAGGAAACGGAAGTTCTTCTCATCGGCGGGGATGCGCTCGATATCGCTGGTGGCAGCGGCTTCGGGGGAAAGCAGGGGCTTCACCTCGTCCTCACTGGCGGCCAGTTCTGCGAGCAGACCGGGAGAAATGGTCAGCAGGTCGCAGCCGGCAAGTGCCAGGATTTCTCCCGTGTTGCGGAAGCTGGCGCCCATAATCTGCACCGGGTAACCGAACTTCTTGTAGTAGTTGTAAATGGTGCGCACGGAGATGACGCCAGGGTCGGTCTCGGCGGTGTACTTCTCGCCGGTGGCGGCTACGTACCAGTCCAGAATGCGGCCTACGAAGGGAGAAATGAGGCGCACATTGGCCTCTGCACAGGCCACAGCCTGCACCAGGCTGAACAGCAGCGTGAGGTTGCAGTGAATGCCTTCCTGCTCCAGCTGGCGGGCGGCCTGAATGCCTTCCCAGGTGGCGGCAATCTTGATGAGCACGCGCTCGCGGGGAATGCCGGCAGCCTCATACAGAGCCATGATTTCGCGGGCCTTCTGCACGGTGGCTTCGGTATCGAAGGAGAGGCGGGCATCCACCTCGCTGGATACGCGGCCGGGTACGCGCTTCAGAATCTCCAGACCGAAGGCCACGATAACGCGGTCCATCAGTTCGCCAATCTTTTCTGCAGGATTAGCCACAGTTGCCTTGAACTCAGCCACCACGGCATCAAGAATCGGGCGGTATTCAGGCTTTGCGGCGGCTGCCAGAATGAGGGACGGATTGGTGGTTGCGTCCTGCGGGGTGAACTCTTCCATCTGGCGGAAATCACCTGTGTCGGCCACAACGGTCGTATACTTCTTTAACTGTTCAAGCTGTGTTGCCATAATTGTACGGGGTTAATTTATCATATAAATTCCCATTATGCAAGCCGCCAGTTTGTCCATAAAAGTGATTTTTGCGTGGCTTTTCGCGTGGCGCATTGAGGCGCTGGCACGATGAATTGCGGCATGTCCGTCATCATCCCTTGACAATCTGCATAGCCTGTGGCATCATGTGCAGCGTTAAGCGGCTCCGTCGTTCAATGGATAGGACGAAGGTTTCCGGTACCTTAGATGTGGGTTCGATTCCCGCCGGGGCTATTGACAGAAAAATCTCTCAGGTGTCATTGGGGCGCCTGAGAGATTTTTATGGAATGCAGGATTTTGAATTTGGAATCCGCGGGGCGCGCGCCCGCATAACTACTAATCCTTAGTGCTTCGATAGGTTTTCATCTACCGCAAGCCTAATTGGAGTTTGACGGGCAGCGGGCTCGCGTCAGCGAGCGGAACATTGAGCCCGTGAAACGGGCGACATAACAATAGCGAGTGGTGCAGCGGCGTCAGCCGCGAAACCACTCGTTTTAGTGTAAAAAGTCATTAGAACCCGTGGAACGGGTGAC
>JAFYWX010000080.1 GCA_017546445.1 Akkermansia sp.
ACGAACAAACAGCTATTCTTTCATAGAGAATTTATATTGAAATTAAGGCGCATATGTAGCACCCCTCTCTGTCACCCGTTCCACGGGTTCCTATTCCTTATTTTTTTCTTTACGAGGGGTTACGCGCACCATGCTGACGCACGGTGCGCGTAACCGCCTCGCTATTGATAGGCCGCCCGTTTCACGGGCTTCTGAATTCCGCGAGCCTATGGCTCGCCATAAGGAGAGTGGCTGGTTCAACGGTGTTGGCCATTCGGGCAATTGTAAAATCTTTGGGATATATATGCCGCTTCCTATCTATTAGATTGTCGGGGGCTCTATCATCTTGTGTTTTCTGTTCGTTGGGTTTAGGCTGGAGCTGCGTGAAACAGGAACTACCCTACGACCTTACTGTTATCAGTGTCTGCCGGAATGCTCTGGCGGTGCTGCCCCGTTGCATTGCCTCAGTGCAGCCCTTGTATCGTTCACCCCTGCGGGTGGAGCATCTGGTGATTGATGGCGCCTCCTCAGATGGCACGCCGGAGTATCTGGCCAATGCTGCGCGCTGCGGGCTTATCACCCGCTACGTGAGCGAGCCGGACCGCGGTATTTATGATGCTATGAACAAGGGAATCTACCTTGCCCGCGGGCGGGTGATTGTCTTTATCAACGCCGATGATGAGATTCTGCCCGCTGCAGTGGAGGCCTGCTGCACCCCGGTGCTTGAGGGGGCGGCGGAGTATGCTGTGGCATCGGCCTGGTGTGTTGATGGAAAGCGCAGCAGGTTACTGCGTCCGCGAATGGAACGCGCGCTCTGGCGGCAGCCGTACTGCCACCAGAGCATGTATTGTTCCCGGGAATTGCTGATGCGGTATGATGGTTTTGCTGGTGAGGCCTTTCCCATCGGGGCTGATACGGATTTGATGCGGCGCCTGTATGTGGCGCGGGTGCCGTATGTGGTGGTACCAGTAGTATCGGCTCGTTTTTATGCTGGCGGCGCATCCTCTGCGCCGGAATCCAGCCGCGATGTGTATGAGCTGATGCTCAAGTTTGCAGGCGCTTGCTGCGCAGAGGTGAAGCAGAAACCGGCACTGGGGGCGCAGATGATGAAGCACCTGCGCCGCTATGCCAATAAGCGCATGCTGCTTACACCCGGAGAGGAGGTTTATTCTGCAGAGTCGGTGCGCCTGGCTGCCTTTGTGCGGCAGTTGGTGCAGGGGCTTAACCCGGTGCAGCGTTTCGCGTTGTTGCAGCGCCTGCGGCTGCAGCGATGCTGGTATGCGGTGTGGGCAAGCTGCGGCCCGGGTAAGCGTCGCGCGTATTCCCGCCTGAATCGTGAGTTATGCAGCCTGTTTGCTGATTGTATATGAAAGCGAAGGAACATCCGCTGGTGACGGTGATTACCGTCTGTTTTAATCTGGTAAGCAATGGCCGGGCCGGGCAATTTGAGCAATGCTTGCGCTCGGTGCATGCGCAGGATTACCCGCAGGTGGAGCACCTGGTGATTGATGGCGGCTCGCAGGATGGTACGCTGGAGCTGCTGCAGAAATATGCCGCCCTGGGGTGGATTCGCTATGTTTCCGAGCCGGATTCAGGTATTTATGATGCCATGAACAAGGGTATCCGCCTGGCTGGGGGGAAATATGTGGCCTTCCTGAATAGTGATGATTACTGGCACCACCGCCGGGCGGTATCGGCCTCTGTGGCGGCGCTGGAGCAGGGGAACGCCGCGTTCTCCTACGCGCCTCGCACCATTGTGCAGGAGAATGGCACCTTTATGTGCGCTGAGTCTCCTGCGCTGGGCGCCTTTCTGCAGCTGATGCCGTTCTGCCACCAGACCATGTTCACCCGGCGGGAGCAGCTGCTGGCCTACGGCGGTTTTGATGCGGCGCAGTACCGGAGCGCGGCGGATTATGACCTGGTGTTCCGCCTGTTGCTGGGTGGGGAATCCGGTGTGTTTGTGCCGTTGAACTTCACCTCCTTCCGCCTGGGGGGCTATTCTGTGGCCTGCGAGGAGATTTCGCACCGCGAATGCCACCAGATACGCCGCCGGCTCCTGGGGCCGCGGGTGGCCTGCCGGCTGCGGCGCGGGGTGCTGGATGAGGCTGCTCTTCTTCACCTGCTGGACAAAGTGCACCCCCGCGTGGCCATGGAATTGCTGCGTGCCTACACGGAGTCGGAGCCGGGAGCCTACCGGCTGATGCACGGCCTGGTGCGCCGCTGCCGGTCAGAGGTGAAACCCTGCCTGGGCACTGGCATCTCCCGGCAGCGCTTTTCGCTGAAACTGCTGCATTTCATTCCGCTGCTGGTATGCCGGCACAGGCCGAACCGGCAGGATTGGTATCTGCTGGGTTTTCTGCCCCTGCTGCGCCTGCGCCGCCGCGGTTCCCGCACCAGTATACGCCTGTTTTTCCTCCTCCCGGTAGCGGAGTATAAGTACTCGCTCATGCCTTCTAAGTTAATATCAGGTTAGTCAGACAAATGGCGATTTGTGGGGGCTCAAATCTTTCGGAGCACGGGACTTCAGTCCCGAAAACTCAAGCGATGAGGGACTAAAGTCTCTTGCTCCGATAAAAACAGCTGCCCGCCAAACTCCCATTCGCCTTCCCTTGGTTTTACGCAGGCAGCAGGCGAACCACACGGTCTGCGCGGGGCAGGGTGAGGGTGACGGTGGTGCCGGTGCCTTCCTTGGAGGCAAAGCCGAGGGTGCCGCCGTGGTCCTTGATGATGCGGCGCACGATGAGAAGGCCGAGACCGTTGCCCTTGCGCTTGGTGGTGCGGAAGGGCTCGTACATGGAGCCCATCACCTCGTGGGAGATACCGGTGCCGGTATCGGAAATGACCACGCGCACGTCGTTATCATTGTAGGCGGTCTGTATATAGATGCCGCCGGAATCACCGGGAATGGACTGGTAGGCGTTGCGGATGAGGTTGTAGAGCGCCTGGAAAAGCTGGTTGCCATCGGCAGAGAGCTCGGGCAGGCCATCGCTGAGCTCCAGGTGCACGCTGATGCCGCGCGGCGCGATTTCCGGGTCGAGGGTTTCGATGACCCGCTCAATGAGGGTGTTGATATTGAGCGGCTCCCGCTGCAGGCGGGAGGGGCGCATGCTGTGCAGGAACTGGTGCAGCAGGGTATCGAGGCGCTTGGTTTCATCCAGTGCGGTTTCCAGCAGCGGAACCAGCTTTGCCTGGTCTGCCTCAGTCAGCTTTGCCATCTTGCGCTGAAGCAACTGCAGATTCAGACCGATGGAGTTGAGCGGGTTGCCGATTTCATGCGCCACGGCGCTGGCCATGAAAGAGAGCAGGTTCATCTGCTCCGCCTCGGCATTCTCCTCGCCGCGGGCATGCTGCTCTGTATCATCGCGCACCAGAAGCAGGTACTCACTGCCATCGGCAATGGGGCTCATGTGGAAATGGTAATGGCGTGGGGCGGGGTAGTTCACCTGCAGGTCGCGGGTGATGGCAATGCCGCTGTGGTACAAATCCTCCCACTGGCAGGTGCCGCAGGTGAGGGTTTCGAACGGGGTCTTGAGCAGATCCCGCAGCGGGCGGCCATATATCTCTGTGGCGGCGCGGTTGGCAAAGCGCGCCTGGCCGGTGGGGTCGAAGAGGATGATGCCATCCCGCAGGGCATCGAACACATCCTGCAGCAGCCCTTTCTGGGAAACCAGGCGCATGAACACGCTGCGCAGTTCCTCCGGGGCAAGGTGGTCGAGTCGGGTAACGAGTTTATCGAGCGTATCCTGCTTCATAAGGTGATTTCAACACGGTTGGAGTAGGTGGGAATCTCCGCGCGGTAGACGCGGCGCGCATCATAGCTGCCGGGGCAGGGGGCGCCATCTGCCGTGACCCTGGGCTGCGCGCCGATGGGCAGGGCATGCAGCGCCAGGGTGGCGGTGTCCTCGCTTGCCTCCAGATTGCCCTCGCCCTCGCGCACAATGGTGATGCTGCGGCGGGTGGCGGAGTAGTGGAAGCGGTGCAGGCGGTACATGCCGATGCGGTGGGCATGCCCCTCGCCGGCATCCTCGTAGTGGCAGGAGGTGGTGCTGCACTCCGGCGCCCACCAGAGGTCATAGGTCACATGCGGGGCGGCAATCTGCCCGGTATACTGCTGCACCGGCCAGCGGGGAATGAGGTGCCCGCCGCGCACAAAGACCGGAATGCGGTTCGGCGGGGTGGAGACCCACACCTCTTCATCTGCAGAGGGCGCCGGGGCATCTGTCCACAGGGAATACCAGTGGCCGGGGGGCATGTAGAGGAAGCGGCCGGCTTCCCCGGGGTGGTGCACCGGCACAATGTAGAGCGAATCGCCCAGGAAGAATTCACTGCTGCGCCAGTACATATCCGGGTTTTCCGGGAACATGATGGCCAGGGAGCGGATGATGGGAAGCCCCTGCGCGTGGAAAAGGTAGAACTGCGTGTACAGGTAGGGGAGCAGGCGGTAGCGCTCCATGATGGCCAGGCGCACGTGCTGCTCCACCCTGGGGCCGAAGCACCAGGGCTCCTGGCCGCCGTATTCGCCGTTGGAATGGTTGCGGAAGAAGGGATGGAACGCGGCCATCTGCATCCAGCGGCAGAAGAGCTCCGGCGTGGGGTGGCCCAGGAAACCGCCCGTGTCTGCCCCGCAGAAGGATACCCCGCTGGTGGAGAGACGCTGCACCATCAGGTTGGCCATCTTCAGGTTCTCCCAGTCAGAATTGTTGTCGCCGGTCCAGGTGGCGGCATAGCGCTGCAGCCCGGAGAACCCGGCACGCGAGAGCACAAACGGACGCCGCCCAGGCGCGTGCATCAGCATGCCCTTGCGCGTGGCGCGGGCCATGCACTGGCCGTAGATATTGTGCGCCTTGAGGTGGGAGCATGAATAGCCGTCGAATGCGTGGCGGGTGTCATCCGGGAAGGTGCGGTCCGGGAAAATGGCGGGCTCATTCATATCCACCCACATACCGCGCACGCCGATATCGGCCATCTGCCGCTTCAGCAGCCCCGCCCACCAGTCGCGCGTATCCGGCGAGGTGAAATCCGGGAAGGTGCACAGGCCGGGCCACACATCGCCCTCCAGCAGGGCACCGTCATGCCGGCGGCAGAACACATTGCGCTCAAACCCGCTGCGCCACACAAAATTATCCGGGTTAATCTTGATGCCCGGGTCAGCAATCGTCACCACCTTGAAACCGTCATCCCCCAGGCGCTTCACCATGCCGGCGGGGTCGGGGAAATGCTCCCGGCTCCAGGTGAGCGACTGGTAATCCTCCATGTGGTGGATATCCAGGTGAATCGCATCGCAGGGAATCTTGTGCTTGCGCATCTGGCTGGCCAGGCTCATCACATTGGATTCCGGGTAGTAGCTCCATTTGCTCTGGTGGTAGCCCAGCGCCCAGAGCGGGGGCAGGGGCGGCAGCCCGGTGAGCCGCGTGTAACTCGCCACCGTGTCCAGCGCATCGGTACCGGCAATGAAGTAGTAATCCATGTGCCCGCCATCCGCGCCGAACAGCAGGCGGTCCTCACGCTCGCGCCCGAAATCGAAGTACGAGCGCATGGTGTTATCAAAGAAAATGCCGTACTGGGCGCCCTGGTTCAGGCACAGGAAGAACGGGATGCTCTTGTAGAGCGGGTCGCTCTCCGGGGTGAACTTGTAGTGGTCTGCCCCCCACATCTCCAGGCGGCGGCCGCGCAGATTCAGCGCGCAGGGCTTATCCCCCAGCCCGAAGAAATGCGCCTTGGGCGGCATATGCTTCAGCACCCACACCAGGTCATCTCCCGTGTGTTGGGAGCGGCGGTGCCCCATGCCCTCCGCATCCGCGCAGAGCAGGCGGCCCGTCGGGCGCTCATAGAACTCCAGCCCGCCATCCAGCCGGCGGATGCGTACCTCCAGCCGAGCAGAGCGCACGGCCACATACCCCGGCGCCGCCTCCTCCTCCAGCTCCGGCGGCTGCGGGGCATACTCCGCAGCCACGCCATAACTGGGCACATTCTCAAAAACCGCCTGGGTCACATAGCGACACCTCACCAGCCCCTGCTCCAGAAAACTAAGCCGGAGCCGGGTATCCGGCAACTCAACCTCGAGCGTGTGCGGATCCACCCACTCGAAACTGCGCACACTGGTATTGAGGCGCGTAGGCATGCAGAAGCTGCAATCTCAGACTAACCGGGAGGCCACTGCAGCGAGCGCCCGCCGATGATGTGGATATGCAGGTGGGGCACTGTCTGGCCTCCATCGTCGCCGGTATTCAGCACCGTGCGGAAACCACCCTCGGCAATGCCCTCTGCGCGGGCAATATCGCCCACCTTCAGCATCAGGTGTGCCAGCAGCGCGGCATCCTCCGCCGTGGCATCGGCAATGCTCGGAATCGGCTTGCGCGGAATCAGCAGCACATGCACCGGCGCGGCCGGCGCAATGTCGCGGAAAGCCACGCAGAGCTCATCCTCGTACACAATGCTGGCGGGAATCTCCTTATCCGCTATCTTCTGAAAAAGTGTTTTTTCCATGTGCTTTTACTTTTAGCACATTTCCCCCGCCTCTGGCAAGATGATTTCTCCGCCCCGAAGCAAGCCCCGCAAAGAAATTCGCCCATTTCTCCCCCCCGCTGACAAAATAAAACCAAGATAATGCTTGCTCTCCCCATTTCCCAGGAGTAAAATGCCTCCGCATCCACGCATTATCCGGGGCATTAGCTCAGTTGGTAGAGCGGTTGCATCGCACGCAACAGGTCAGGGGTTCGAATCCCCTATGCTCCAGGCTTCGTAAAACAGCGTATCAGGTCACCTGATACGCTGTTTTTCTACGCCCAGGCAGGCCAGAATGGGCTGCCGCCAGGTGTAGGCGCTTTGGTCTTACAGACCAAAGCGATAGAAGCCTAGCCTCGGCGTCCCCGGGTGGGCGTAGAACGCGCGGCGGACGGAGCCCCCAGAAAGCGAGCGGTAGCGAGACTCGAAGCCGGGCAGACCCGCGATGCATACCACAGGCGGTGAACAGGGGCTAATTAATATTTCGGGTTAACCCCAAATGCCGGGTCAAGCCCAAACAAAAAGCCTAAGCACGCCTAAGCCCCTTTTTCTAAGCGCTAAAGCCTTTTAGGGTCACTAAAGATGGCTTCGAATCTACAATCTATTGATTCTGTGAGCTTCCGTCTTCGGATGAATCCTACGCCGTGACAGGTAGGCAATTTTGGGGCGATAGCAACTCTGAGACAAGCAAAGATGTTTCGAACTGGCAAGCTACACAGAATCAGTAGTTTAACCGCCATTTTTCACCAAGTAGCAACCTAAAATGAAATATCGCTTGCAAGGGGATAAAAATACACTTGCAAGCGATGGACGGAGGCCGGTCTGACAAGCGAACAGCCTAGGAGGAATCCTAGGCTGCAAGATGGTGTTTTGTGCGTTATTTCCCCGCCGCAAGGCAGAGGGCTGTGGTGGCAAGGGGGCCGGGGAAGAGAGGCATGGTGAGCACGGAATTTTATTTTTTCGAGGGTAGAGCGCGTTCGATAATGCCTATGAGTTCCCGGAGCTGTTCGGAGGTGGGCAAGGTGTAGAGGCCGCCTGTATGGCCTATTCCCGTGCGGTCCGGGCTGGTGATACGCTCGGCCCTCAGACTCAGCTTTACGCCTTCGCCGAAATCCAGATTCAGACAATACAGGCGGCTCGTGTGCCGCATCGTAACGCGCACGGGAGCAAACTCCGGATTGGCCTGTAGCTGACTGATAATGTACCGCAGGCGCGGGATATCTTCCGCTTTTACAGTATAGCGGGGGGAGTCCTGCTCGAATCCGTATACCTCAACTTCGGCTTGCATGCTATCCAAACGAGCTTTACATCTTGCTAGAGTTTCCCGGGCTCGCTCTATATGCCTGAGCCTTACCCCCTCGTGAGTAGATCTCCCTCGGCTTGCCAGATGCGCTGCTCGTTCCGTCTCTGCGTTACAACAGCTCACGCAAGCCCCCGCCGCAAGGCACAGGGCTGTGGTGGCGAGGATTCTGGGGATGGTGCGCATGGTCAATGTGAAAGATTTTCCCATTTTCTATGTTCTACCAGCCTAGCTCTGGCATGGAACAAAAGCTCCGTAATACGATAGTCATTCCTGCTGGTAGCGACTTCATTTGCCTCAATGGCCTTATATAATTCGGCTACGTAGGCTGCATATTGCTCCTCGCTGGTCACCTTCAGCAAGTTTATCTCTGTTAGCGCGAGCTCCCAATAGGAAATAAGCCCTTGTTGATATTGCTCCCGGGACAGGTCTCGCAATTCTTCCCCATACATAAGATCAAAGTCCGTCAATATCAATTCTACATTGTTATACCAGATAATTTCCGTTTTGAGCTCTTCTGCCTTGTTTCCCGTTGCTCTGGCGGCGCGAAGAAGAGTCATGCGCATGGTTCGCAACTCCTCCTCCAGAGTTGGTCGTACCCTTTGGCTACTCTTCGTCATGTAGTACAACTGAGCTCCGGTTTCATATACATCTCGCAGGGAAGCAAGCCCTTGCTCATACCGGGCTTTTGCAAGGAGATACGCCTGCTCACGTAAGGCAAGAAGCTCCTCACTAGCCAGCTCATAAGCCTCATCGTCTGTTTCCAACGCAGTCCATGCTTTCAGCCATGTAAAATCGGCCCTGAGACGCAGCATCGCAAGTTCATCCTCGTCCCCGCAGGCTCTCCGCTGTTGCTGATAATCTTCCAGAAGCTTTGCGGCTACATCTAAAGCCGGGCTTTCACCACCAACGGCAAGCCATAAGCACAATATGGTTAAAAAGATTTTTTTCATTATTCTCTATCTCCTTTACTTATAATAATATTTCCCGGCACCGAATCCGCAACAAAAAATGGCAGAAAGTGCAGATTTTCTAATAAAAGACGCTCGCGGCGGGCATTTTGTTAATGCCTTCGAGCCTGATTTATTCTTTGTTGTACCCACTCGTGTTTCGTGAGTTTTTCCAAACGTTCGGCTTCGGCATCCGGCAAGGCCATGCTGCACATGAAGGCGTAGCCGTCTGAACTGACGCGGCTTAAAGCGGCAACTCCAGGAAATGGTGTTGTTTTGATGCTGCCATCAGCCATGACAAATTGCAACTTCAGAGCGTATGCGGGAGTAACACAGGCACACAAGTCCGGCTTGACCGGCTGAATTCTGCCAATCAGACTCAGCAATTCGGCTTTTTCTGATTCGGTTAAGGGAACTTCTGTTCCTTGCAATATCAGTCCGGTGAAAAGGCTCCATTTAATAACCACGCGAACGCTCTTGCACGAACTCGCCAGCGATTGCAATGCGGCCAACTGCTCGCGGCTGGATTGTTCCAGCTCGGCATCGCGAATGGGTGAGTACGGCATTTGTCGGACATACCGCTCTGTCGGCACTTCGGCAGAGCAGCTTTGGCAAGATTGGCTCACCATCGCCGCAAGGCACAGGGCTGTGGTGGCAAGGATTTTGTGGAATGGGGGCATGGTTATTTAGAGCGAAGTTGTTTCAGCAACATGTAGATGCAGAATAGAAGAACGGCACCGGTAGGAAAGAGAAAAGACAAAACGGGAGTAGCCCCGGCAGCAACATCATACGCCAGATAGGCCGCACA
>JAFYWX010000081.1 GCA_017546445.1 Akkermansia sp.
CATAGAGAATTTATATTGAAATTAAGGCGCATATGTAGCAACCCTCTCTGTCACCCGTTCCACGGGTTCCGGTTCCTTATTTTTTCTTTACGAGGGGTTCCGCGCACCATGCTGACGCACGGTGCGCTCCACCGCCTCGCTATTGATAGGCCGCCCGTTTCACGGGCTTTTGAATTCCGCGAGCCTATGGCTCGCCATCATCCCCGCCAAATCGCTTTAGCGGATAAAGAGGGGGGGCAGGCTCCAAAAAACAGTGTTGATAATGCAGTCAATTGTGAAATCTTTGGGACACATGTGTTCTTGTATGGGTTGCCGGGTGAAAAAGCTTGCTTTTTGCGGCAAAATTCGTACACTGGGCGGCCCATGAGCCGCGCCGTCCGACAAGCCTTCATCGACACCATACCCGTATTGACCGGGTATCTGGCGCTGGGCTTCGGCTTCGGGATTCTGCTGCAGGCCAGCGGGTTCCCCGTGTGGCTGGCGCCGGTGATGAGCATCACCATGTACGCCGGGGCCATGCAGTATGTGGCCGTGGGGCTGCTGAGCAGCGGGGCCTCCCTGCTCACCGTGGGGCTGACCACCTTTCTGGTGAATGCACGCCACCTGTTCTACGGCATTTCCCTGCTGGATAAGTTCAAAAGCACCGGCAAGCGCACGCTCTACATGATATTTGCGCTCACCGATGAAACCTATTCCCTGCTGTGCCGGGATAACGCAGAGGTGCCGGCGAAGGAGAAGAAGACCTACTACTTCTTCATCTGCTTTTTCGACCACTGCTACTGGATTACCGGCTGCACGCTGGGCGCGGTGACGGGCTCCCTGGTCTCCTTCAACAGCCAGGGCATTGATTTTGTGCTCACGGCGCTGTTCATCACCATTCTCATCGAGCAGTGGCAGAGCATGAAGAAGCATTTCCCGGCCCTCATGGGCGCAGCAGTCACCGCCGGGTGCCTGGTGCTGTTCGGCAAGGAGAATTTCATGATTCCGGCCATGTGTGTACTGCTGCTGATACTCTGTCTGCATAAGGAGGAGGAGGTTTCCCATGGTTAATGCGCACACCTTCTATGCCATCGCGGTGATGGCGATTATCACAGCCCTGCTGCGCTTCCTGCCCTTCCTCATCTTCAAGGGCAAAGCCTCCACCCCGCCGCTGGTCGAAAAACTGGGCCGCCTGCTGCCCAGCGCTGTGATTGCCATGCTGGTGGTCTATTGCATGAAGGATATGCACTTCTCCGGCATGGCCGGCTATATGCCCGCCATCATCGCCAGTCTGCTGACGGGTGTGCTCCACGTCTGGAAGCGCAATACCCTGCTGAGCGTCATCAGCGGCACAGTGTGTTATATGCTACTGGTTCAATTTGTGTTCTAAGTGAATACTATTGACAAAAAGTCAGGGCATCAGTACAATACCCCCGCACACCCCATGATTGAAATTCCCGCACACGCCCTTACCGTTGTCGAACGCCTGGAACGCTATGGCTACGAAGCCTATGTGGTGGGCGGCTGCGTGCGCGATTCACTGCTGGGGCGCAAGCCGAAGGACTGGGACGTGTGCACCAATGCTCTGCCGGAGGAAGTGCTGCGCGTCTTCAAGCGCTTCCATGTCATCAAGACCGGTCTGCAGCACGGCACAGTAACTGTTATGGTAAGCCACGAGCCGGTGGAGGTGACCACCTTCCGCATCGATGGCAACTACACCGACAACCGCCACCCGGACAGCGTGAATTTCGTAAGCCGCGTGGAGGAAGACCTGGCACGCCGCGATTTCACCATCAACGCCATGGCCTACAACCCTACCCGCGGCCTGGTGGATGCCTTCGACGGCCAGCGCGACCTGCAGACCGGCACTATCCGCTGCGTGGGCGAGCCGGACGCCCGTTTCAACGAGGACGGCCTGCGCATTCTGCGCGCCCTGCGCTTTGCCGCGCGCTACAACTTCGGCATCGAGACAGAAACCGCCTTCTCCATCCACCGCAACCGCCACCTGCTGGAGAATGTGAGCGTGGAGCGCATCTTCACCGAACTGAAGGGCATTCTCATGGGCGAGGGAGTGCTGGGCATGATGCAGGCCTTCCCGGATGTCTTCACCATCATCATCCCCGAGCTGGCCCCCGCCGTGGGATTCGACCAGCGCAACCCGCACCACTGCTATGATGTGTGGACCCACACCGCCCACGCGGTGCAGGCTGCCCCGGCCAACGAGGTGCTGCGCCTGGCTCTGCTGCTGCACGATATCGCCAAGCCCGCCACCTTCACCCAGGGTGAAGACGGCAAAGGACATTTCTATGACCACGGCACCAAGGGCGCCGAAATGGCACGCGACATTCTGCTGCACCTGAAGAGCGATACCGCCACCCTGCAGACGGTGGTCACCCTGGTGCGCGAGCACGATTCCATGCTGCCCACCACGGCACCCGGCATGCGCCGCCTGATTGGCCGCCTGGGGCTGGAGCTCCTGCAGCTGCTGCTGGAGATGAAACAGGCCGACATGGCCGCCCAATCCACCCACGAGCGCCCGGAGAAGCAGGCTACGCTGCGTGAGGCACGCCTGCTGCTGGAAGATGTGCTGGACGAACAGCCCGCCTTCACTGTGGGCGATTTGCAGGTCAATGGCCGCGACCTCATCAGCCTGGGCGCCAAGCCCGGCCCCGCCATGGGCGATATCCTCAAAACCCTGCTGGCCGAAGTGCAGGATGAAATTTTGCCCAACACGCGCGAGGCCCAGCTGGCCCGCGCCAAAGAACTCCTTTAACCCCAAAAACCCATACATAACACACCATGAGCTGCTGTCCTAAATGCACCGGTAATCAGTCCCCCCGTTCCCGTTTCGTCACCTTCCTCCTCAGCCTGCTGATTTTCTGCGGCTTCGGCGGCGTACACCGCATCTACGCCGGCAAGGTCATTACCGGCATCATCCAGTTCTGCACCGTCGGCGGTTTCGTCATCTGGCAGGTGATTGATATGATGCTCATCGTGCTGGGCTGCTTTGAGGATAAGGAGGGCAAGACTATCTAAGTCCTCGCGCAGCGAGGATTTCGTCTTGCCAACGGCAAGATTTCGTCCGGCCTCGCCGGATTTCGTCCCGGTTCCGCAGGAACCGGGATTTCGTTTTCCCTGAGGAAAACAACCCTATATATCAGGCGTTAATTGGGAAATAACTTGCCGCCACACCAGGAGCATGCTACTATGCCAGTATCATGAAACCCCATCCCCTTGCAGAGCAAAGCCTTGATTTTGCCGTGGAAATTGTCCGGCTCTGTGACAGTATCGAGCGGCACGCCGTATTGAAAAACCAGCTTATACGCTCGGCTACCAGCATTGGTGCAAACATTCACGAAGGCGTTTATGCCTCCAGCGGGGCTGATTTCATCGCAAAGTACCAGCTTTCCCTCAAGGAATGCCATGAAACGGAATACTGGATGCAGGTGCTCATGCGGGCGGGCATTGTGCCTGCCGAGATTATTGCGCCGTTACTGCATCGATGCGGCAACATCAGGGCTATGCTGATAGCATCCCTCAATACGGCTAAGAAGAAGTGATTTCCCAATCGCCGCTTAATGCATTAAGCATTGCTCCATAGGAAAACGAAATCCAGCCCCAAAGGGGCTGGACGAAATCCGGCAAAGCCGGACGAAATCTTGCCTGCGGCAAGACGAAATCCTCACTGCGTTCGGACCTAAACACACATAGCAACCCGCAGCTCGGCCACCTGCTCGGCCTTGCCAAGCACAGTACCCAGCGCAAAGCCGAATTCCAACGCAGCGCCGGGGCCGCGACCGGTCACCAGCATACCATCCGTCACGGCAGGCTCAGCCAGCACTTCGGCGGCAGACTTCAAATCACCCTCCACACCAGGATAGCAGGTCACACGGCGGCCTTCCAGCACACCGGCAGCTTCCAGCGCAATGGGAGCCGCACAGATGGCTGCCACAAGCTTTTCCTCCTTGTGCATGGCGCGTACCAGGCTCAGCACGCCGGGCGTATCGCGCAGCAGCCAGGAAGCAGGGCCACCGGGCAGAATAATGCCGCTGTAGTCCTCCGGGTTCACATCCACCATCAGCATCTCGGCCATGGTGGTCATTCCATGGGCACCTTCCACGCTGCGGCTCTTCACACCAGCTGTCACCACAGGAATCTCCAGACGGCGCAGAATATCAATGGGCGCAATCAGCTCAATCTCCTCATAGCCGGGAGCCATCAGCACAAGTACGGGTTTCATGCTCAGAATCATACCTGCAGGAACCCGTCTTTGTCAAGCCGGAAACATGACCAAATCCCCTTGCTGCACGCGTGTCCCAAAGTTTTCACAATTGACCGTATTATCAACACCGTTTGGAGCCAGCCCGCCCTCTTTATGCGCTAAAGATGGCGATTTGGCGGGGGCTCAAATCTTTCGGAGCACGGGACTTCAGTCCCGAAAACTCAAGCGATGAGGGACTAAAGTCCCTTGCTCCGACAAAAAACAGTTGCCCGACAAACTCCCATTTGGCGCAGCAATCTATGGGACACATGTGCCCCTTGCTGCGCTCGGGGATTTGGAATCGCAGCTTGACACGCAACCCCAAGAGGAGTAAAGTTCCCCTGAACATGGAGAAAGACCAAAAGCTGGTAGATCTGGAGCAGAAGCCCATGGGGCTGCTGCTGGCGCAGTACTCACTTCCCGCCATTGTGGGCATGGCCGCAATGTCATTCTACAACATTGTGGATTCCATCTACATCGGGCAGTGCTGCGGGGCATACGCCATCACCGCCATGGGGCTGCTCTTCCCCATCATGAACCTGCTTGTGGCACTGGGCACGCTGGTGGGCCTGGGCGGTGCCGCCACCACCTCCATCACCCTGGGACAGCAGGACTTTCCGCGCGCCTTCCGAGTGCTGGGGCACTGCACCATCCTGGGGCTTGCCTTCGGCATCGTGTGCGGCTGGCTGCCGCTGCCGTGGATGGACGAGATTCTGCGCCTTTTCGGCGCAGATGAGAACACCCTGCAGCCGGCGCGTGATTTCATGCTGGTGCTCATGCTCACCTGCCCGCTCACCTTCTCCTTCATGAACCTGAACCATGTGATGCGCGCCAGTGGCTACCCGTACAAAGCCATGTTCAGCCTGCTCATCTCCATGGTGGTCAACATCGGCTGCGCCCACCTCTTCGTGTATGTGCTGGATTGGGGCATGACCGGCGCGGCCCTGGCCACCACCGCCGGGCAGGCCGTCGGCATGCTCTGGGTGCTGGTGCATTTCCTGCGCCGCAGCAGCGTCATTCACTTCCGCGGGCGCATGTGGAAACTCTGCGGGCCCATCATGCGGCGCATCTGCCTGCTGGGTCTGCCGCCCTGCCTCATGAACCTCTGCGGCTGCCTGGTGGTCATCGTGTTCAACACGCAATTCCTGCGCTATGAAGGCGCCATGGGTGTGGGCGCCTACGCCATCGTGAACCGCGTGCTGCTGGCCATTGCCATGGTCATACTCGGCATTGCCCAGGGCATGCAGCCCATTGCCGGCTATAACCTGGGCATAGGCTACTACAGCCGCGTGCGCCGCGTGTTCAACTACGCCGTCGTCTCCGCATTCCTGCTCACCCTGCTCTGCTGGGTTGGCATCCAGCTCTGCCCGGAATACATCATCCGCGCCTTCGTGAAGGAAGAGGATGCCAACTCCACCCAGCTCATCACCATCGCCACGCACGGCCTGCGCATCATGGGCCTTGCCTTCCCGCTGGTGGGCACGCAGATTATCATCGGCAACTTCTTCCAGAGCATCGGCAGGCCGATTATGAGCGTATTCCTGAACATTCTGCGCCAGTTCCTTGTGCTGATCCCCTGCCTGCTGCTGCTGCCGCTCTGGTGGCAGGGCGAGGGTATCTGGTACTCCCAGATGGTGGCAGATGTCTTCTGCGCCCTGCTCTCCTACGTCGTCATCTTCCTTTTCTTCACCCGGGTGTTCCACAAAAAGGACTCCAATATACACTAAACGCCACGCACTCATGAACAAACGCATTCCGCTCCTCATCGCCACCCGCAACACCCACAAAGCACGCGAATTCGCCCGCATTCTGCCGGAGCAGTTCGAGCTGAAGACCCTGGCCGATTTCCCCGGCGCACCGGACCCTGAGGAGACCGGCACCACCTTTGCCGCCAACGCCGCCATCAAGGCCGAAAGCATCTCCGCCGTGTTCCCCGGCCTCGTGGTGTCTGACGACAGCGGCATCTGCGTGGATGCCCTGGGCGGCATGCCCGGCGTGTACTCCGCCCGCTACGCCGGCACCCACGGAGATGATGAAGGAAACAACCGCAAGATGCTTGCAGAACTGGCCGCCAGGCCGGAAAGCGAGAAACCCTTCACCGCCCGCTACGTATGCGCCATCTCCGTGGCCAGCGGCGGCAAGGAACTGGCCTGCTTCATCGGCACCGTGGAGGGGCAGATTACCCTCTCCCCCCGTGGCACCGGCGGTTTCGGGTATGACCCCCTCTTCATCCCGGATGGCTACGACTGCACCATGGCCGAAATCTCTGCTGAGGAGAAGAACAGCATCTCCCACCGCGGCGAAGCCCTGCGCAAATTCGAATCCTGGCTCGCCGCCAACGCCGATTCCCTGCCCGTTTTCCTCGCCTGAACCACCCCGGAACACCGCTAAATTCGCCCTTCCGGCAAAAATCTGCAGATTTTTCTCACGAAAATGTGATTTTTTACTTGCCAAAAGCGCATCCGCTGTGTATACTCCCGCCGTCCTCACCAGAGGGCAATACAGAACGGGGTATTAGCTCAGTTGGTAGAGCGTCTCAATGGCATTGAGAAGGTCAGCGGTTCGAATCCGCTATGCTCCAGGCTTCGTAAAAACCGCATCAGGAAACCTGATGCGGTTTTTGTCTACGCCCAGGCAGGCCGATTAGGCCTGACGGCGCGTAGACGAGTTGCAGCTGAG
>JAFYWX010000082.1 GCA_017546445.1 Akkermansia sp.
CCTCGTAAAGAAAAAAATAAGGAATAGGAACCCGTGGAACGGGTGACAGAGAGGGGTGCTACCTATGCGCCTTAATTTCAATATAAATTCTCTATGAAAGAATAGCTGTTTGTTCGTTCTGACACGATTTTAAGTCACGCGTTTCTGTCACCCGTTCCACGGGTTCTAACGACTTTTTACACTAAAACGAGTGGTTTCGCGGCTGACGCCGCTGCACCACTTCGCTATTGTTATGTCGCCCGTTTCACGGGCTTTTATGTTCCGCTCGCTGACGCGAGCCAGCTGCCCGGCAACCTCCAATCTGTACACCAGCGCGAAGGGAGAAGCGAGAACAAAAAAGGCCGCCATGAGAGCTGGTGTCTCATGGCGGCAAAAGAATGGTTTATGGATGATTTACTTGCTGTGGATATTGAGCATCTCAGCATAGGTGGGCACCGGCCACAGGTCAGCATCCACTATGGTTTCGAGCTTATCCACCACCTCGCGGGCGGCAACCATGGCGCTGCGCATGTGGGCGGGGTTGCCCTCCTCAATGGCGGCAGCCAGGTCTTCGATGCGGTCGGGCAGCAGGTCATACAGAGTACCCACGGCCTCTGCCTTGCCGGTAGCAGCCTTGAGACCGGCGGAAATGCCGGAGGCCTGAATAGCGGCCACGGTGTTGCATATCTGGGTCATCTGCTCCGCCACAGCGGGCATGTAGATGGTCTGAAGCATGCTGAGGCAGGTCTTGGCCTCAATATCGATGAGCTTCTCGTAGTTCTCAATCTGGATTTCCTTGCGGGCCAGCAGCTCAGCGTTGGAAAGCACGCCGTACTTCTGCATGAGCTCCAGCGTATCCGGGCGGGAGAGCACCTCCAGAGCCTCCGGGGTGGACTTGATATTGGGCAGACCGCGGCGGGCCGCTTCCTCCACCCACTCGTCGGAGTAGCCGTTGCCGTTGAAGATGATGCGGCTGTGAGCCGTAATCATTTCAGCAATGAGCTTCTGCACTTCCTCCTTGAAAGCGGGGGTACCGGCCACAGGTTCCAGGCGGGTAGCCACCTCATCCAGAGACTCAGCCATGATGGTGTTGAGCACCGTCATGGGCCAGGCACAGGTCTGGGAAGAACCTACGCCGCGGAACTCAAACTTATTGCCGGTGAAGGCGAAGGGAGAAGTGCGATTGCGGTCGGTGGTATCCTTGGGCAGCTCCGGCAGGGTGTCCACGCCCAGCTCCATGGTGGTCTTGGCGCAGGAGGACTTGGCACCGCCGTGCATAATCTGCTCCACAATGTCGGTGAGCTCATCGCCCAGGAAAATGCTCATGATGGCGGGCGGAGCCTCGGCTGCACCCAGGCGGTGGTCGTTACCGGCCTTGGAGATAGAGGCACGCAGCAGGTCAGCGTGGCGGTCGATGCACTGAATAACGCTGGCCAGGAAAGTGAGGAAGAGCACATTGCTGTGCGGGGTCTTGCCCGGGGAGAACAGGGAGCCCAGCTCCGGGGTGGAAAGGGACCAGTTGTTGTGCTTGCCGCTGCCGTTCACAGAGCTGTAGGGCTTCTCGTGCAGCAGGCATACCAGGTTGAACTTGAGGGCCTGGCGCTCCAGCACGTCCATGATGATGACATTGTGGTCAACAGCCACGTTGCAGGGCTCGAACAGCGGGCAGATTTCGAACTGACCGGGAGCAGCCTCATTGTGGCGGGTCTTGGAGGGCACGCCGAGAGCCCACAGTGCGTGGTCCACGGAGGTCATGAACTCCAGCACACGCTCCTTGATGGAACCGAAATAGTGGTCCTCCATCTGCTGGTGCTTGGGCGGCAGGCAGCCGAACAGCGTGCGGCCGGTCTCGATGAGGTCCGGACGCTGGATGTACAGGTCGCGGTCGATGAGGAAGTACTCCTGCTCGGCACCCAGATTGGTCTCCACCGTGCTGGGAGTGATACCGAAGCAGGCCAGCACGCGCTTGGTCTGCTGGGCAACAGCCACCATGGAGCGCAGCAGCGGGGTCTTCTTATCCAGCGCCTCACCCGTGTAGGAGCAGAAAGCGGTGGGAATGCAGAGGGTCACCGTGCTGGCCGTGCGCTTGATGAATGCCGGGCTGGTGGGGTCCCAGGCGGTGTAGCCGCGGGCCTCGAAGGTGGCGCGGATACCGCCGCTGGGGAAAGAGGAGGCATCCGGCTCAGCCTGGATGAGGTTCTTGCCGGTGAACTCGAAAATCATGCCGCCCTTGCCATCCGGCTCCACAAAGGAGTCGTGCTTCTCTGCCGTGGCATCAGAAAGGGGCTGGAACCAGTGCGTGTAGTGCGTTGCACCCTTGGAAAGTGCCCACACTTTCATAGCCTGGGCAACTTCATCCGCAATGCTCATATCAAGCTTGCCACCCTTCTGGATGGTTTGCATCATCTTCTTGAAAGCGCTCTTGGAGAGATACTTCTCCATTGTCTTGATACCAAAGGTATCGCTTCCGTACAAAGCCTCAAGGGCTTCCATGGGGTTCTTGGTGCTTTCTTCAGCCATTGTGGTACACTGGTTGTCTCTTGCGCGCGACAGTCTCTATATGCCGCGACGCGCTGATTTTACAAGTTTTCCGCCCACATGTACAGCAAAATTTCCAGGAGCGGCCCGACAAATGCCGATTTGGCGAGGTTAGAAATCAATCGGAGCACGGGACTTCAGTCCCGAAAACTCAAGCGATGAGGGACTAAAGTCCCTTGCTCCGATAAAAACAGCTGCCCGCCAAACTCCCATTTGCAGAGTTTGGAAAACCGCCCTGCTATACCACATCAGCCCCCGGGACGGGGGCTGAGAGAATTTCCGCTTTGCGGAGAGAATTTCGCCTACCGGCGAGAGAATTTCTGCGTTGCAGAGAGAATTTCGCAGACTGCGTCTGCGAGATTGTTTTCCTTAGCCTTGGCAGGCTAAGGAAAACAGAAAACCCCGGTGCCGTAGCACCAGGGTTTCCAAACCAATAGAAAGGAATTGTCCGGGCAGATTCTTTAGCCCAGGGTCGGCTTCTTGGCACGACGCACAGCACCGAAGCGCTTCTGGAACTTGTCGATACGACCCTCGGTGTCCACGAACTGGTTCTTACCGGTGAAGAAGGGGTGAGAATCGGAGGTGATACCGCAGGAAATCACGTAGTGCTCAACACCGTCGATTTCTTCCTTCTTGGCGGAAGTAGCGGTGGAACGGGTGATGAAGCGGCGGCCCGTGGTGATGTCCACGAACACAACAGGATTGTACTTGGGATGGATGTCTGCCTTCATAGTCTTACAGGCTGCGTTACCGTCGCAGCGCGGCGAGATTTTACTATGCTTTCTTAAATTGTCAAGCCGGAATTTGCCCCAACTGACCGTTTTGACATCATTTTGCAAAAAAAATCACTTTCCTACAAAATTGGTAGATATTTCTATTGACACACGAGCGTCACTGTGCTAAATTAGATTCGTTCTAAGGAACAAGATAGAAAGGAAGCAAAGAGATGAGCGAATATACATCCACCACCGTACACGAGGGCAGCATGCGCTGCGTGAGCACATTTCCGCAAGGGAACGCCGTATTCACCACGGACGTGGGGGCAGCGCTGGGCGGCAAAGGCGAGCAGCCCTCCCCTGCCCAGCTACTGGCAGCAGCTGTGGCATCCTGCATGGCCAGCATGATGGCCTTCATGGGAGCCCGCCGCCATCTCAACACCGAGGGGGTACGCATCGAAGCCGGTTATGAGGAAGGCAAGAGCGGCATCACCGCGCTGAAGTTCCACATCACCGTGCCGCAGCCGGTGGATGAAGCCGGGCGCGCCGTGCTGGAGGCCGCAGTGAAGAATTGCCCCGTGGGAGCCGCCCTTTCACCCACTGTAGAAAAGAAGATTTCCTGGACATGGGCTGAATAAGCCTATAGGCAGACAAACAGAAGACAAAAACCAATAGAGAGAGAAGTGGCCGGGAGGGGCATGTGTGTGGCCTCTCCCGGCTCATTTTTTGAATGAGTAATGATGGGGTGTAATATTTGCATTTGCTCCACATGTGTCCCAAAGAATGCTGCGCCAAATGGGAGTTTGGCGAATGCAGATTTCAGAAGTCAGAATGCAGAATTGTGAGTTTGTGTGCGGCGGTTGCCGCACCTGTAAACAAAATTACCTGAGAAATCTCAGGTAATTTTCATTTCTTTGCGCGGCCGCCAGGCTGC
>JAFYWX010000030.1 GCA_017546445.1 Akkermansia sp.
CATCAACCTTGGCAAGGTTGCGCTCTACCACTGAGCTACATCCGCGTTCGCATTTCCACGTTTAGCGTGGAAGCGGGGCTATTATACTCATCTTTGCGCCGGACGCAAGCCTTTTTTTATGGAAAATTTAAAAAAACGATTTTGCTTGTCCTGCTGTCTGCATCTGGTAAAATGGTCGCATGGATTGCTTTCTTAAGCCTTTTTTGTTGATTTTTATGGTGTTTGTGTTGAATTGCCCGGGGAAAACAGAACAAGTCCCCGAGGTGAGACAACAGGCGGATGCTTACACCCAGAAAGTGACACTGAAGTTTGCCCAGCCGCTGGTAAGCCGCACCGTGGTGGAAAACGGGCAGCAGGTGCGCTCCGGAGAAGAAGAGGAGGAGGAAGTCGAGGAGGAGGCTGCGGAAGAAAAGGAGGAATTTTCCCCTGCCGACCTGGGGCTTGATATCTTCACCATCAGCGGTGATGCGCAGTACCAGCCTGTGGCCTGCTGGACGGACCAGGACAGGTTGGAAATCAGCTTTGTTCAGGGAACTTCCTGCCGCACGGAATATAAGTTCCAGCTGAAGCCCGGCACGAAGTATCTGGGCGGGGAACTGGCGCCGACCCTGCCGCAGGTGTTCCGCTGCCCGCCCGGGTATCTGGAAGGTTCGGTATTCATGGATGCCCGCGGGGTGGGAGTGATGGTGTGCGCCCGTAACCAGACAACCCGGGAAAGTCGCCAGCTGTCTGCGCAGACGGCACCGCGCTTTGTATTTCGCGAGGCGCACCGGAAGTTTTTCTCCGGCGATATTTATTATACCACCACAGTGGAGGCCGATGCAGAACCCGCCTTCCTGAAACAGGGCATCGGCCAGGACTCCCTGAAAGTGCTCCAGGAGCGCGGGGCGGAAGTGTGGCAGAAGCTGCGCGAGGATACCCCCTTGCCCGGGCATGTGGTGCTGCGGCCGAAACAGCCGCTGGACCCGGAGAAGGAATGGCACTTGCTGCTCGCGCCGTCGGAAAATCCTGTTTTCTGCGATGACGATGCCGTCTGCACCTCTGCTGCGCCGATGGTGGAAATGGGGACGGGTGTGGAATGGAACGCTGACGCAGAGAAAGGCTACCGCCTGCAGGTGCGCTTCAGTCATCCCATGTCCCTGGCAGACATGCCCGCGTTGTTCGACCGCATGCAGCTGGAAGTCGGTGGTGCCGTGGCGGTCAAATCCGGTGCCGGGCGAAAGAAAGTGACCTTCAATAACCGAGTGGTGGAGTTCCGCTACGCCGGAGTGCTGGAGCCGGAAACCGTGGATATGTCTTCAGACTGGCGGGACTCGGATGAGGATGTAATCCTGACCTATACCCCGCAGGGGCAGGCCCGTGGATTCATCATTGAGGTATCGGCCACAGCCCCTGAGCTGCTGGATGTGGTGATTCCTGCCGGTACGGCATCGTATCTGGGCTTCAGGACACAGGGAGAGCACCGCCACCGCATTGCGCTCAACCCCGGGTGGCCGGAGCTTGCCCCCGGGCTGCAGGTGGTGTTGCCGCTCAAGGGAGAGCGCACACTGCGTGTGCCCTGTGCCAATGTTGCCAGCATGAAGGTGAGCGCCTGGCGTCTGGCTCATGAAATGACCGCTACCGCGTATGATAACAGTCTGAGCAATGCTATGGGCGTTGCTGCGGCTAAATTGCGGTACGATTTGCTGCGCTCCCGGGAGCTCCGCGGTATGTATGTGATGGAGCACGAGCTGAGTTCGGCTGAAAATGTATTGGAAAGCGCTCGGAAGAAGGAACGCCGCAACGCGGCGCGCAGCCGCAAGGTGCTGGAGGGCGCAACCCCGCTGCCTGGCTGCGTGGTGAATGCCGGAAGTGATGCCATGCTGAGCAGCGGAGAAGCTGTACTGAAACTGGATGCCGCCACGGGTGGCCCGGCGGTTCCGGGAATGTATCTGCTGCGGCTGCAGCAGGTGGCCAACGCCCCGGTGCGTGCTGCACTCCGCCGCCTGGGGCGGGCAGAGGAATCGCTGGATGCCTCTCAGGATGTGCTGGTGCAGGTAACGGATTTGAATGTCACCATGGGTGAGGACGCCGTGCTGGTGAACCGGTACTCCGATGGCCGCCCGGTGGAAAGAGGCACCGTATCGTATCTGGATGCAGAGAAGAAAGTGCATCATTTGAGCATTGAAAACGGCATTGCCTGGTTGCCGGAGAATCTGGAAGGTTCGCCCAAAGCCTGGGTGCGCTCCGGCGATGATGTGGTGATGGTGGAGCTGCCGTACCGCTCTTCTTACCGCAGCATGCTGAATCCGCGGGAGCCGAAGGCATCCACCCTGCTGGTGCTGGACCGCCCGCTGTACCGGCCGGGCGATACGGTGTATGTGCGCGGGGTGCTTCGCCGCGTGCTGGCAGATGGCAGCTGTGCCCTGCCTGCAGAGAAAACCGCGAAACTCGCCTTCTGCCGCCCGGACGGCAGCGAATGGGACACCCGCGAGGTATCACTGGGTGAATTCGGCGCGTTTGAAACCAGCTATACCCTGCCGGAGGGAGAGGAGGATGTGACGGGGAATTACCGCCTGCTCGTGGAGGCGGGAGATTTCCGCGAGAGCGTGGGGGTGAATTGCCAGGTGTTCCGGCGGGATTCGTTCAAGGTGTCGCTGGAAATTGATGTGGACCCGGTGCTGCCGGAGGAATTCACGGTGCGTGTGTCTGCTGTGGATTACAGCGGTACGCCGGTGGCGAATGCCGCCTGTGAGTTGCTTATTAATGGCTTGAATGAACGCTTAACTCTGGATGCTGCCGGCAAGGCAGAAATCACCCGCAAGGTTTGGAAACAGCAGCGCGAGCATGGATTCATTGCGGTAGGGGGCAGTGTGTCGAATGACCGCGAGGAATATGTGCGTATCGAAACGCACAGCAAGGATATTCACAAGGGCGATTTCTACATCCGCGTGCGCAACGGGCGCGTGGTGCTGTATGATGCCCGCACCGATAAGGTGCTGGGGCGTGACCAGACATTGGACCTGCGGTTGGTGGATGTGGTGAAAAAGCCGGTGTTGTGCCCCAATGGTCTGGGACTCAAAGAGGAGAAGAAGGTGGAGCTCTGGAGCGGTACTCTGCACATCCCCGCGAATGCCGAGCTCGGCGTGCCGCTGCCGGATGCGGAATCCTGGCGTGACCAGGCGGAGTATTGGGAAATGAGTGGCAAGGACTCTGCCGGTCGTGAGGTCTGCTATACTGAATACGTTTCCTATTACCGCAAGGACGATTCCTCTGCGGAGATGAGCGCCCATCTTCAGGGGCGCGTGGTGGAACTTCGGGCGGAGTTGCCGTATGACGGCACGGCGCATCTTTTTGTGGGGCAGCGGCAGAAACTGCGCCACCTCACGCTGCCGGTCCAGGCCGGCAAGCATGCATACCCGGTGGAACTCCAGCCGGGAGAGGAGGGCACCTTGTCATTCTCTCTGGTGCTGCCGGGGCGGCAGCCGGGGGAGACCGCTGTGCACACCTCCTGCCGGAAGTTTGTACCCATCAGCAGGTATAAGCTGGAGCTTGATTTAGAAGTGCCGGAGGAGGCGTGCCGCCCGGCACAGACGATAACGATTTCCGGCGCAGTGCGGGCAGCGGGTAAGCCTGCAGATGCCGAGGTGACGCTGTATGCGGTGGATGACGGCATGCTTTCCGTGGGGGATTACACCACCCCGGAGCCGGAGGAGTTCTTCTACGCGGGAACCGCCCGCTCCTTCTCTCCCATCAGCCCCGGTATCGGGAAAAAGGAAGGTCTTACGCTCTCCCGTGTCATGCTGCCGGCTTTCTGGCGTGGTGATTTGATGGGGCCGGGGTATTCGCTGACGCCGTATCCCACGTGGTACTCTTACAAAGGGGGAAGGCGCAGCTTCTTTGGCGGAGGCCTTTTGTTGCGCATGGGGCGCAGTGTTGTGCATGCTGTGGATGGCTTGCTGAGCATGGGGACTCAGTATCAGTATGTTGAGGAATGCGCGCCTGCGCCGATGCCCGTGGTGACGCCGGGCGTTTATCATCGCAAATCGAAGAAACTGACTGCCGGATTGCGCTCCGGGAGTGGGTATTTCATGGAGGCCGATTCCATGTATTCGGATGAGGGGGAAGATGAGGAGGGCGAAGAGTTGAGCCTGGGTGTAGGTCTGGATGCCTCATTAGGTGAATGCGGACCCTACTTGCGCACGGACTTTACCCCGGTGGCGGTGTGGCGGGGGGCGCTGCGCACGGATGCTGCAGGCCGCTTCTCGGTGGAGGTGCAGCTGCCGGATACCCTGACTTCCTACACCGTGGTGGCCATGGCGGTGGACCGCAGCGGTACGCGCTTCGGCAGTGCTCTCAGCAGCATTACGGTCAACCAGCCTGTGATGCTCACTCCCGGCACGCCGCTTTTCATGAGTCTGGGGGATACCCTGCGGCTGCCGCTTTCCATTGTGAACAATACCGATGAGCCCGGCACCTGGCGCGTGACGCTGGAAGGTGCGGCCGCCCCGCAGGAAATCACCCTCGCTGCCCGCCAGAGCGGCACGCTGTATTTTGATTTCACCGCCACCACCGAGGGCGAGCAGAAGCTGCGCTGGATGGCGCAGGGCAAGCCGGGCTCAGATGCCGTGCAGGGGGAATTCTCCGTGCGTTTCCCGGCGCCCGTGCTCAAAGAGGTGCACCGC
Organism: Akkermansia sp.; assembly: GCA_017546445.1. GTDB lineage: Bacteria > Verrucomicrobiota > Verrucomicrobiia > Verrucomicrobiales > Akkermansiaceae > Akkermansia. The sequence continues at coordinate 4,665 of JAFYWX010000030.1, forward strand.
CTCACCCTGAGTGCGGGTGATGCCCCGGTGCATCTGGCCTCGCTGCTGGGCAGTGATGTGGCCACCGCCGCCCGTGGTGAAATGGAGCTGGTGGCATCGGCCAATCCGCTGCTTCACCTGGCCGGGGCTGCAGATTATCTGCTGGAATACCCATACGGCTGCACCGAGCAGCGCGCTTCCGCTCTGATTCCCTGGTTGTTGTATGAGCACCTGGCACCTTTCTGTCCGAAGATGGCGCAGACCCGCCCGGAGGAGGTGGAGAAGGTCGTGAAGAAGGTGATTGAGGAGTTGCTTCCCCGCCAGTGCGAGGACGGCGGGCTTTCCTTCTGGGGTGGGTGGAACAAATCCTGCCTGTGGGCCACGGCGCATGCGGGCTATGTGCTCAAACTGGCGCAGGAACAGGGCTTCGAGGTGCCGCAGGAGGCCATGGATAAGCTCTACCGTTACCTCTGGTGGGCTTCTACCAGCGAGGAAGACTACCGCACCCGTTTTGCCATTGCCCGCACGCGTGGCAAGACCGGGCAGATGAAGGATATTCTGCGCGAGACGCTGGAGAAGAATGAAGAGGAAAAGCTTTTCCTGTACCGCGAGACGAAGGCCAGCATGCAGTTCATGCTGAGCATGCTGGAGAATCCGGACGGGGCAGACGCTGCGTTCCGTACCTGGCTGCGCAGCACCGGGCGGGATTACCGCCACGGCACCACCCAGGGCAATGCATGGAATCTCTTTGCCCTGGTGGAATACCTGAAGCTCAAGAAGGGGCAGGGGGATGAGGCGACTCTTGCCCTGCAGGATGGCTCTGCCATCAAGCTGGGCAAGGGGGCTGCGACGGTGCCGCTGTCCTGGCAGCCCGGGCAGGAGATGAAGACTCTGCCCACCACACTGGCTGCAAAGCAGGGCACGGTGTATGCCGCCTGGCGGGTGCGCGCTCTGCCGCCCACCACGGATTACCCCGGCGTGACCGAACACGGCTTGCAGGTAACCCGCCTGTATGAAACCAAGGGGGCAGATGGCGTGTGGCGTCCGGCTACTTCGTTCAAGGTGGGGGATGTGGTGCGCGTGACGCTCACCTGTGCCAAGGTGGCAGAGGAGCTCAAGTACCTGGTGCTGGAGGACTACATGCCCGCCTGCATGGAAGCCATCAACCCGAACGTGCCGGGGCAGGCTGCAGGCCTGGAATCCCTGGAGTGGAGCTACTGGTTTGACCACCGAGAGTATCTGGCGGACCGCGTGCGCGGCTTCTGCACCCGCTGGGAAGGGCGAGACCTGCTCAACATGCGCTACTACGCCCGCGTGAAGCGCGCCGGCACCTCCACCGCGCCGCCTGCGCAGGCGCAGCTCATGTATGAGCCGCAGGTGTATGGCCTTTCCCCTAATGCTCAAGTGGTGAGCGAACCTTGAATTTTAACGTATTGAATGAATATGAAACGTTTTGTTATATGCTTAGGTGTATTGGGAACGGCAGCGGCCGGTTGGCCGGAATTGCGCCCGGATACATACAGACAACAGGTGGAGTTCAAATACCCGGAACCGCTGGTCAGCCAGACCACGGTGCAGAATGGATGGAAGCATGAAGATACCCGCCTGAGCGATAAGGACCTGGGCCGTGATTTCTTCACCATCACGGGTGATGAGCAGCACAAGCCCATCCCCGTGTGGAGCGACCAGGATACCCTGGATATCTCGTTCCCCGTGGGGACTTCCTGCGCCACGGAATATCGATTCAAACTGAATCCCGGCACCTGCTATCTGGGGGGTGCTGCTGCCCCGCAGGAGGAAAAAGTGTTCCGTTGCCCGCCGGATATGCTCTCTGGTGAGGCCTTCATGGATGCCAGGGGCGTGGGGGTGGTGGTGCATGCCCGGGCGCAGATTACCCGGGAAAGCCGGGAGCTTTCTGCAGAATCCGGGGTGCGCTTCGTGTTCCGGGAGGCGATTTTCCACCGCCGCACCGGGGAGGTTTCGTACCGCGACCGTGTGGAGGCGGTTCAGGAACCCGCCTTGCTGAAACATTTGAGCGATTCCGGCTCACTGGATATTCTGGAAGACCGCGGGGAGGACGTCTGGAAGAAACTGACGCCGGATAGTCCGCTGCCCGGGCATGTCCTGGTGCGCCCGGTGAAGCCGCTCGCTTCCGGTAAGTTATGGCATCTGCTGGTGGAACCCGGCAGCAATCCCGGTTTTTCTACAACCGGGCCGGTGTGCCGGGATATCCGGTTTGCAGAGGAATTGCCCAGCGGTGTGGAGTGGGTGCTGCATGAGAACAAGTCGTACCGCCTGCGTGTTTCATTCGGCGCAGAGATGAATGCCGCGGAGATGCCGGCCTTGTTCCAGCGCATGCAGCTGGCTGTTGGTGACCAGGTGGCAGCGGATGCTGGTGAGGGAGTGAAGAAGCTTGTTCTCCATGACCGTAGCTATGAGTTCCGCTACGCTGGGGTGCAGGAATTGCCCCCGGTGCATGCCTATGGCCGCCGTGGTGGAGAATCGCTGCTGTACCAGCCGCAGAACCGGGCCCGGGGATTCTGGGTGGAGGTGAGCGCCCCGGCTCCCGCCGTGCTGGATGTGGTGCTGCCGTCAGATACGGCTTCTTACCTGGGCTGGAAGATGGTGCGGGCGCATCGCCACCGCATTGCGCTGAATCCGGCCATGCCTGTGTTGAAATATGGCGAAACAACACTACTGCCGGTCCAGGGAGAGCGGGTGCTGCGCCTGCCATTTGCGAATCTGGAGGCGGTGAAGGTGAGCGCCTGGCGTTTGCGGCCGGACAAGATGGAGCTCGCCATGAAAGGCAATCTGGTGAATTCGGTGCAACTGCGGCAGCATAAGTTACGCTATGAGCTGCTGAAGGACCGCCAGTGGAAGGGCCTCTCTGTGCCGGAGGGAAGCGTGGCGGATATGCAGGAATCCATGGAGCATCTGCTTAAGGCAGAAAAATTGCGGGCTAAACACAGCCGCCAGGTGCTGGAGGGCGCAGAGCCGCTGCCGGGTGCGGTCGTGAGGACTGGAGCAGGGGGCATGCTGCAGAGCGGTGAGTGCCTGCTGCGCCTGGATGATGCGGTGGGCGGTTCTCCGGCTCCGGGGATGTATCTGCTCCGACTGCAGCCGCTGGCGGAGGCTGCGGTGCGGGAGGCCATGAGCATGAATGGGCAGGAGCCTGATTTGCTGGATGCGCAGGTGGATGTGCTCGTGCAGGTGACGGATTTGAACGTGATGGCGGGCGAGGGCGCCGTGCTGGTGAATCGGTATTCGGATGGTGAGCCGCTGGAATCCGGCGAGCTTACGTACCAGACAACGGCGGGGGAGCAGTGCCGGATTGCGGTGGAAAACGGCGTGGCCTGGTTGCCGGGGGATTTCCGGGCAAAGGGAGCACTGCGCGTGAGTTGCGGGGAGGATGCCGTGCTGGTGAAGGATGCACCGCGCGGCGGGCGGAGCTCCGGGACGAATCGCCGGGGATATTCAACCCTGCTGGTGCTGGACAGGCCGCTTTACCGCCCGGGGGATACGGTGCATGTGCGCGGAGTGCTGCGCCGCCAGCTGCCGGATGGCAGCTGCGATTTGCCAATGGAAAAATCCGCCAGGGTGACCATTTCCCGCCCGGATGGCAAAATGCTGGAGAAAAGAGAGGTGTCCCTGGGGGAATTCGGTGCGTTCGAGATGAGTTTTTCCTTGCCGGAGGGAGAGGATGATGTGACGGGCTATTATTCCCTGCAGGTAGAGAGTGGAAAGTTCCGGCAGCGGGGGACTGTGAATTGCCAGGTGTTCCGGCGCGATGCGTTCAAGGTAAATATGGAACTGGAGCTGGAGCCCGTGGCCCCCAGCCATTACACCGTGCGCGTGGCCGCGCAGGATTACAGCGGCGTACCGCTGGCGGGGGCGGCCTGCAGCCTGAATATCGGCGGGCAGGAAAGGGAGCTTGCGCTGGATGCTGCGGGTAAGGCGGAAATCACGGGCGAGGTGACGGAGGAAATGCGCAAGGCTCACGGTCTTTCCGTCCGCGGCAGTGTTTCCAATGACCGGGAGGAATACGTGCAGATGCCCCAGGTGCATAAGCCCATTTATCCGGCTGATTTTTATATGACCGTGCAGAGTGGCCGCCTGCGGCTCATGGATTCCTGTGGCTCTGGTGTATTGAAGCGTGAGCAGGTGGTGGAGCTGAAATTGGTGCGCACGGCACGCGACCCCGAGGTGGGTGCCAACGGGCTGGGTACCATGAAGTTCCGCGAACAAGTACTCTGGAGCGGTTCGCTGACTGTGCCGGCAGATTGTCAGACAGGGCAGGAGATGCCGCTGGAGCTGCTGCAGAAGCATAGCGGCGCGGAGGCATGGAAGTTGAGCGGGCGAGATGCGGCGGGGCGTGAGACAACGCTTTCGTGCCCGATATGGCGATTCCGGCCGGATTCTCCTGCTCCCGGGCTGCAGGTGGAGCATAAGGACGGCGAGCTGGTTCTGCAAGCGGATTTACCCCGTGCGGTGAAGGCTCACCTGTTCATCGGCTGTGGGCAGAAACTCCGCCACCAGGTGCTGCCTGTGGTGGCTGGCCCGCAGACGCTGCGTGTGCCGTTGCTGCCGGGAGAGGAGGGGAATGTGTGTGCCACGCTGGTGTTGCCGGGGCGCTCGGCTGATGAAGCCCCCATCGTCATTTCAGAACAGTGTTACGTGCCGGTTGCCAGATATCATCTGGGGGTGGAACTGCAACTGCCGCAGCAGGTGTGCCGCCCGGCGGAAACGGTAAGCCTTTCCGGGCGGGTGCTGGCAGATGGAAAGCCTGCGGAGGCCGAGGTCACCCTGTATGCTGTCGATGCAGGCATGCTTTCTGTCGGGCGTTATCAATGCCCCGACCCTGAATCGTATTTCTGCCGTGGCAGTGTGGCTTATAGTTTCTCCCTGCCGTATTCTCCCATGCGCAACAACCGTGCGAAAGGGGAAATCATCCTGACCCTCCTGCCCGGGTTATGGCAGGGAGATATGGTGGGTGAGGGGTGCAATCTGTACGTCGATGAGCCGCCTTCGGTGATTGTGAGCACAGCGGGAGCTCCCGTGCAGGGGCGTTATTATAAACGCGCTGCGGGCAGGAATGCGCCCATGGCGGTGGATATGGAGATGTCGGAGGAGGTTGGCTTTGGTGGCGACCTGGGAGCCTCTGGTGGCGGCCTGGGAGCTCCTGCTGCCATGGTGGCAGGTGCTGGCGCAGAGCAGGCTGCAATGCCGCGCCTGCGCACGGATTTTGCCCCGGTTGCCTTGTGGAAGGGGGCGCTGCGCACCGATGCAGAGGGCCGTTTCTCGGCCCAGGTTACCTTGCCGGATACCTTGACCACATACCGTGTGTTTGCTGTGGCCCTGGATAAGAGCGGTAAGCGTTTTGGCTCGGCCAGCGGTGATTTTACGGTGGCTCAACCCGTGATGCTGACTCCCGGCACGCCGCTCTTCATGAGCCTGGGGGATACCCTGCGCCTGCCGCTTTCCATTGTGAACAATACGGATGAGCCCGGCACCTGGCGCGTGACGCTGGAGGGGGCGGATGCTCCGCAGGAAATCTCCCTGGCCGCCCGGCAGAGCGGCACGCTGTATTTTGATTTCACCGCCACGGCTGAGGGTGGACAGAAGTTGCGCTGGATGGCGCAGGGCAAGCCCGGGTCGGATGCCGTGCAGGGTGAGTTTACCGTGCGTTTCCCGGCCCCGGTGCTCAAGGAGGTGCACCGCCTGGCACTGTCACCGGGGGCTGCAGCCGTTGCTCTGGCCCCGCTGATGGGAAGCGAGGTGGCCGCAGCTTCTCGCGGGCAGATGCAGCTGGTGGCCTCGGCCAATCCGCTGCTGCACCTGGCGGGCGCAGCTGATTTCCTGCTGGCATACCCCTACGGCTGCACCGAGCAGCGCGCCTCTGCGCTGATTCCCTGGTTGCTGTACCGGCATCTTGCACCGTTCTGCCCGCTCATGGCGCAGACCCCGGCAGAGGAGGTAAAGGAAACCGTGGAGGAGATGGTGCAGGAGATTTTGTCGCGGCAGTGCGAGGATGGTGGCCTTTCATACTGGGGCGGCCGCCGCGAATCCTGTCTCTGGGCATCTGCTCACGCGGCCTATGTGCTCAAACTGGCGCAGGAGCAGGGGTACAATGTGCCGCAGGAGCAGCTGGATGAGCTCATTCACTACCTCAGCAAGGCGGATGATGAAAAATTGTCTGTACTTGCCCGGTTCTGCATTGCGCGTGTCCGCGGCCGGTCCGGGGCGATGATGGATGCGCTGCGTGAAGCCCCGCTGCCGGGCTCGTGGGCTCGTGAAACCCGGGCCAGTATGCAGTTTATGCTGGCTATGCTGGAGAATCCGGCCGGGGCAGATGCCGCATTCCGCAAATGGATGCGCACTGCCGGGCGGGATTACCGCCACGGTTCCACGCAGACGCATGCCTGGTCTCTGCTGGCGCTGGCGGAATATATCAAGCTGAGCAGGAAGTCAGGCGGAGAGGCTGTTCTGGTGCTGCACGATGGAGCGGAGCTCCAGCTGGGCATGGGGGCAACTGAAGTGCCTTTACCCTGGCAGCCCGGGCAGGAGATGAAGGCGCTGCCCACCACCCTGGCCGCGAAGCAGGGCACGGTGTATGCCACGCTGAACCTGCGTGCTCTGCCGCGTACCTCGGATTACCCCGGTGTGACGGAGCGCGGTCTGCAGGTGACCCGCCTGTATGAGACAAAGGGGGCTGATGGCATCTGGCGCCCGGCGACTTCGTTCAAGGTGGGTGATGTGGTGCGCGTGACGCTCACCTGCGCCAAGGTTGCCCCGGAGCTCAAGTATTTGGTGCTGGAGGATTATCTGCCTGCCTGCATGGAAGCCATCAACCCGGCCGTGCCGGGGCAGGCCGTCGGTCTGGAATCCCTGGAGTGGAGCTACTGGTTTGACCACCGCGAGTATCTGGCTGACCGCGTACGCGGTTTCTGCACTCGCTGGGAGGGACGCGACCTGCTGAACATGCGCTACTATGCCCGTGTGAAACGTGCCGGAACTTCCACCGCGCCGCCCGCGCAGGCGCAGCTTATGTACGAGCCGCAGGTCTACGGCCTTTCCCCGAATGCCCGAGTTACTTCCGAACCATGATGAAGCGCTTATATGCAGCCTTGCTTTCCGGTGTTTTCCTGCTGCCCTCCTTGCGGGCTGCAGAGGAACTGCCCATGGTTGAGATTCCGGATTCACTGGTGAGCCCGGAACCGGAGAAGGCGCAATCGGATTTTGCGCTGCGGATTTTTCAGCAACAGGTGCGCCAGACCCAGGGCAATGTGACCTGCTCGCCCAGCAGCCTGGTATCTGTGCTGCGCATGATCCAGATTGGCGCTCGCGGTGAAACGGCTGCCGGGCTCTCTGCGCTGAAACTGCCGCTGCCCTTGCTGCGCGCGACTATTGATATGCAGGAGGCTGATGCGCTGTTTGTGGATGATAAACTGGTGCCCGTACTCAAGAAATTCGCCCGCAGGCATGATGTGATGCCTGTGCCGATGGTGACAGATGCACAGCAGGCTGCCCGGCGGGTGAATGACTGGGTGTGCGGTCGCACCGCCGGCAGAATCCCGGAGCTGGTAACACCGGAAAGCCTGCAAGCCGGTTCAGATGCACCCGGTTTGTTGGCGGTGAATGCCATTGCAATGCAGGGCAAATGGTTGTTTCCTTTCTCTGAGCAGGAAACGGTGACGGAAGATTTCCACTGCGCCGATGGTAGCACGCCGCATGTGCAGATGATGCACCAGGATGCCTGCTGGAGCGTAGCGCAGGGGGTAGATTGGCTGGCGGTGAAATTACCGTATCAGATCAGCGATTGGTCGGGCAAACCAGTGTGCATGGTTGCCATCCTGCCCCGGGGCGATGCCCGCCAATTTGTGGACTCCCTCACCGTGTCTCAGTTTGCGGATATTTGCGAGGCTCTTAAGCAGAAACGCGATGTAGAAATTCACCTCGGCTTCCCCCGTTTTGAGCTCAGGGCAGAGCCGCTTTCGTTCAAATCTGTGCTGGCAGCCTGTGGGGTGGGTGACATCTTTCAACCTGGGGCAGATTTCAGCGGCTTTGCCGATGTCCCTATGTATGTGAGCGATGTGCGCCAGAGTTGCTATGTGAAGGTGGATGAGCAGGGAACGACTGCCGCCGCTGCCACCAGTGCGCAAGTGGTTGTGTGGGCCTCCCTGCCGGAACTGCCACCGCAGATTATATTCAATCGCCCCTTTATCTGGGCAATTCTTCAGACTGAGCACCCGGATTTGCCTTATTTTATGGGGCTGTATGAACACCCATGATGGTGCTTACTGTTCGCTGCCTGGGCGGGCCCCCGCTGCACGGAGTTTCTCAATGATGCGCTGGCAGTATTCCCGGGTAGGGGGATAGTCGGAGAACTCGAGCCAGCGGGTGGCGATGTCCAGCGGGTACGCGGTATTGGCGTGGGAAGTGTTGCAGCGCTGCTCGTATGCTTCGTCGCTTTCACCCGGCTGCTGTGGCTGCGCTGCTAGCGGCACGAGGTTCGGATCCGCACCTGCGGCCAGCAGCATGTCAAGCTTCCGCTCGATGTCGCGTTTCACCAGTTCGGCAAAATCTTCCTCATCGCTGGCGGTCAGCTGGTTCAGCAGTACCTGCAGTACGGTTTTTGTGGAGCTGGCGTCATTGATATCCACCAGTTTCTCCTGGAGGATGCGTTCCTGCAGGGCGGTGGAATCCCGGCTGGCGGCTATGTTGCACAGGTTTTCCACTGTCACGGTTTTGCCGTGGTCCAGCGCCCAGAGCCAGGGGGCAGCACCTTCCTCAAAACCGCACACCAGCGGTAAATCGCAGGCTATGCCCGTGATGCGTCTGGTGCCGTTGATATCGCCTCCCTGTTCCATCAGCCATTCGGCGTATTTCCGGCGCGTTTCCCAGGGAATCTTCTCACCGGTGATGAAATGTCCATTGAGCACGGGAGTAAGGGGCGTTTCGAATTCAGTGTTATCCGCATCGCCGTCTATCTGCATGGCAATGGTATTGGGGTTGGCGCCATGCTGCACCAGCGCTTTCATGGCATCCAGCTGCGCATGTTGCGCCGCTACGATGGCCGGTGTATAGCCGCATACTGCACATCCAAAAGGATTCCGGAAGTCCACCTGTTCCTCCCCGCCTGCATGGCCGCTTTCTATGGCCTGGTGCAGCTGGCTGCTGATGCCTGCAAAAAAATCCCGTATGGCGCAGCCGTAATCCATACACTCCCAGATGGAAACGGGGGCGGAGAAGAAGGACCCGCCCCTTCGCAGCTCGATTATCGCAGGAATGTAGTCGTTCATCTGCGCCCGGAGCAAACGGTCAAATTCCGTGAGGGCGGCGCGTTCCTCCGCTGTCCAGCTTTCGTGGAATTCCGGCGTCCCCTTCCAGGTCCATCCACATAACCAGAGGTAGCCCCAGCCTGTTGCCAGCAGGGTGGTAAGCATGATGCCTCCCAGGGTGTAGCCGCACCAGCGGCCAGCGCGTTGCCATTTGCTCATAGACTGGTTATATCACACGGGAAGACTTTTGTAAAGCTGTTAGATTCAACGTGAAGAAGCGAAACCGGGAGCCATATCTCAACCCAGAAGGGCACGGGGGCTCCATAGGGCGTGCTCAGGATAATCTGCTGCACATAGAGCAGGTAGCAGAGGAAGAACGCTGCGACGATGCCGCAGATGAGGGTGGCAACTGCCCATCTCACCGGGTGTCTTCTGCTGTAGAACAGGAGGGGGAACACAGCCAGCAGGGGGCAGGCATCCAGCGCTACAAAGAAGGCGTGCATGGGAAGCGGGCCGTTGAGTGACCGCAGGATATAAGGGGCATACATCAGCGCACACAGCAGAACCAGAATGTTGCACGGAAGAAGCCTCTTTCCCTGCTGCTGCCGACGTACGCGCCAGGCACAGCTGAGACTGAGAAAAAGTCCGATGAGGTAGTATGATATGTGGCGGGGAGTATCCAGAAGATGTACGGCGATAGTGCCTTTTTACTTATAGGTCTGCGTCATCAGAGCACGGAAAGCATCGCTTGTGTGCATGAGCCAGATAAAGGTGAAGCCTGCCGCAAGGGCAAGGCCGATGAAGATAACGCATGAGACCCAGGCCTGCCTGTTGTTCTGATGCAGCATTCTGCGACCTGTGAAATGTACCAGTATGGCTGTGATGAGGAAGGAGATGGTGCGGGGTAAATCGGCAAATCCGAGCAGGGTTCCGGCCATCATGCTGTAGGCTGTCACCACGAAGGAGGCATGCAGCATCTGTTTCTGCGTTACTTTTTTGCGTGATACGGTGAGGTAGGAGAGGTAGATGGTCAGAAACTCTCCTCCAATGGCAGCCGTTAAGACGATGAAGAAACTCAGAATGTTCATGGTGAACGGTGGTGTGTGGCGGTCAGTTTAGCATGAACTTCTTGTAAAATCAAATCGAAACGGAATCAGGAAGATTATTTTAGAATCATCTTGGAGTTCACCATTACGGCGCGGTCGGCGGTCACGAGAACCGGATTGCCGCAGATGAGGGAGGTATTCACCCATCTCACCGGCGGGGCTGCTGTAGAACAGGAGGGGAATCGCAGCCAGCAACGGACTGGCATCCATCGCTATAAAAGAAGGCGTGTATGGGAAGAGGGCTGTTGAGTGACCGCGGGATATAAGGGGCGTACATCAGCGCACACAGCAGAACCAGAATGTTGCACGGAAGAAGCCGCTTTCCCAGCTGCTGCCGGCGTACGCGCCAGGCACAGCTGAGACGGAGCAGCAAGGCAATGAGGTAGTAGGTCACTGCCGCATGCTGGCATGTTTTGCAGCCCTCGTAAAGTAATCTTTTTAAGAGCTGTCCATAGAAATGTCGAGGCTTATTCCTCGGTCATGAGCATGCGAAAGGTCTCGTTGGTTATCAGGAGGTAGACGACAATCGCAATCAGCAGCGCGGAGATGCCGATAAAGATGCCGCAGGATGCCCATGCCTGCTTATTGCTCTGTTGGAGCATGCTCCGCCCCATCTGGTACACCATTACGGCTGTTACAGGAAAAGCCACGCTGGTGCAGTTCAGCAGGTTGGTGATGAGCGCGCATCCTATGCTGATTCCAGTCACCATAAAGGAAACCTTGTGCATTTTCCCCTGTGTGACCTGCTTGCGGGATACAAACAGATAGGAGAGGTAGATGGGCAGGTATTGAATGCCGAAAACGGCGAAGAGGATGGCAATGGTGATAAGGATTTCCATGGGTAACAGAGGGGGTAGAGGAATAATACCAGATAACTGACGTGATGTCAAAACGATAAAGCCCGTTTCCCAGGGGGAAACGGGCTTTGCTGGAGTATAATCAGGCCTGATTACTTGAGAATCATCTTGAAGTCTACCACCACAGCGCGGTCGGCGGTCACGAGAACCGGGTTGCCGTCAATGGCGGTGATTTCAGGAATTTCAAGCACGAGCTTCTGCACCTTGGCCAGGGTATCGGCCAGCGGGCCTACGGCCTTGGGAGCCTCGCCGCGCACGCCGTTCAGGATGGTGCCGACCTTGGTCTCCTTGATCATGTCGGAGAAGTCATCGGTGGGCAGGATGCGCATGGTGGTGTCGCGCATCACTTCGGTGTACACACCGCCGGTGCCGAATACCATGACGCGGCCGAAGTTCTTGTCGGTGTTCACGCCGATGATGGTTTCGGTGGCCTTGGTAATCATCTCCTGGATGAGCACGGAAGCGCCCTTGAGCTGGAACTTGGTGATGGAACCCCACAGACCTTCCCAGGCCTCGTTGAAGGAAGCCTCGTCATTGATGTTGAGGTAGATACCCTTCATTTCGGTCTTGTGCAGAGCATCGGGAGCGGAAAGCTTGAGCACCACAGCGTTCGGGAAGATGGTCTTGCAGAAGGCAAGGGCTTCTTCCTTATCGGTGAAGTTGCCGCACTTCGGGTAATCGATGCCGTAGTGGTCCATGAGCATGTTCACGGTCTCCTGGGGCAGGGAGGCGAGGCCGGCTTCCTTGGCGGAGGTCACGGCAGCCTTGATTTCGGCGGGAACTTCGCCGGTCTCGCAGGTGGCGAGCTTCTTGCCGCGGAAAGCCATCTGAGCCTTCAGCAGACCGAGCAGACGCACGATGTCGGCGGGGTACTCGTAGTTGAGAATCTTGGCCTCGTTGAGCAGCACGCGGCCTTCGTCCACGCGGGCACCACCCACGAAGGAGCAGTAGATGTTCACGTTCGGGTACTGGGGAGCCAGCTTGATGACGGCCTGGGCGGTCTCCGGGCATTCGGTCACGCGCTGGGGAGTCAGCAGAACGAGGATGTTCTTGTACTCGCCGCTCTCGCAGAGCACCTTCAGGGCAGCCTCGTAGCGGTCGGCCTTGGCGTCGCCCACCACGTCGATGGGGTTGCCCAGGGAAGCCTCGGGGGTAAGCACGGCGCGCAGGGCAGCCTTGGTCTCATCGCTGGGGGGAGCCAGGTCCAGACCAGCCTCTTCGCAGAGGTCGGAGGTAAGCACGCCCACGCCACCGGCGTTGGTCAGCACGGCCACCTTGCCGTCGAACTGGTTGTGGTTGCAGTACTGCAGTACCTCAAGCAGACCGAAGAGTTCGCGGTCGTTGTAAGCCTGGATTGCGCCGGCACCCTGCAGGGCCATCTCCAGCACGCGGTAGTTCGGAGCCAGAGACCCGGTGTGGGAAAGGGAAGCGGCCTGGGCCTTGGCGCTCTTGCCGGGCTCCATGATCACGCAGGGCTTGGTGTCGGAAACTTCCTTAATCACCTTCAGGAATTCCTTACCGTTCTTGAGGGACTCCAGGTAGAACACGAAAGCGTTGGTGTTGGGGTCGTCCTTCAGAGCGGCCAGCAGCTTGTCCTCACCCATCACGGCCTTGTTGCCGATGGAGATGAAGTGAGAGAAGCCGATGCCCTTGCCGGCGGCCCAGTCCATGATGGCGGAGCAGTATGCGCCGGACTGAGACACAAAGGCCACGTTACCGCGGGCGGGGAAACCGTCAGCGAAGGAGGCGTTCACGTTGTCGAAGGTGGAGATGTGGCCAAGGCAGTTCGGGCCAAGCAGGTTGATGCCGTTGTCCATGCACTTCTGAGCGATGCGCTGCTCGAGCTCCTTCTCGCCCACTTCGCCGAAACCGGCGGTGATGATGGAGATATTCTTCGTGCCGTTGGTGATGCAGGCGTCAATCACGCCCTCAGTGAAACGGGCGGGCACCAGCACAACCACCAGGTCCATGGGCTCAGGCAGAGCGTCCACGCTGGCGTAGCAGGGCTTGCCGCAGAGTTCCTGACCGGCCATCTTGGGGTTGATGCCATAGAGGTTGCCCTTGTAGTCAGCAGAGATGATGTTGTTGAATACAACGGCGCCCAGCTTGGTGGGATCGGCAGACACGCCGACTACTGCAATGCTCTTCGGATTGAAGAATGTTTTGAGTGACATGGTTGATTAGTTTTGGTTGAAAATTCAAAAGCCGGTATGCGGCTCCGCAGGTGATTGTAACACTCAGCCCCGCCATTTGCAAGTATCTTTGGCCGATTTTGTTGAAGTTTTGCAGGAATTTGCATAATTAACATGCATATGCAGCGCTATTTTGATAGATTATACTGGGCTGCTTATCCGTTGTGTCCGATGATAACGCCTGTATCACAAAGCTGGAGTTTACTCTATATTCGCGGCGGGAGGAAGCTGGAATTTTTTTTCTCGAAGCACGGGACTTCAGTCCCGTAAATCATGGCGTTTTTTATCGGGACTGAAGTCCCGTGCTCCGATGGATTCCTTCGCCAAACTTGAATCTCTGATATGCCAATGTATCAGTTCGCTTCCAGGCAGTATAAAGCACCTAAAAACAGGACAGCTTCCAGCAGGAAGAAGCCCAGGCATACCATGCAGGCCTTGAGTACCTGCCGCCAGGGCAGGCCCCATGAGATGCGGGTCGCATAGAATGGCGCAATGAGCGCGGAGCAGAGCATGATGCTGCAGGCAAAGGCGATATCTACCTCAGTATTCCATATTAAGAGGATAAGAGGCGTGAGAATGAGGCCGCTCCACAGGAAATTGAGCGCGATTTCCATCCAGACAGGGCGTTTTCTGGCTGTGTCCGGCACGGTTCGCAAACCCAGCCATGGCGGAATACAGAGTGCCAGTAATAACAGAATTCCAATTAGGGAAAGGAAACTTACTGCCATGGCGGGTTAAAACTCCTCCAGCATCGGCGCCTGGGAATCCAGCCAGTTGTTCAGGATTTCCACCGCTGCGGCCTGGTCGATGATAGGCTTGAAATTCTTTGCTTTCTTGCCGGCCTGGTGCAGCTTTTCCTGTGCCACGGTGGTGGTCAGGTATTCATCCACGTAGATGAGCGGCAGCTCGGGCAGGCGGGTGCGCAGCTTTTCGCCGAAGGCGCGCACCTTGGCGCAGGCGGTGCCTTCGGTGCCATCCATGCGGAGCGGCAGCCCCAGCACCAGGGTGCGGATGCCGCGCTCCTTCACCAGCGTGGCGATGCGCTCCAGCGGCTCGGTTCGCTGCAGGTGAATGCTTTCCACCGGGTGTGCCAGAATACCGCAGGCATCCGTAGCGGCAATGCCGATGCGCGCTTCGCCGTAGTCTATGCCGAGGGCGGGGTGCATCAGACCAGATTTTCCGGCAGGCCGGAGACGATGTTCTTAATTTTATCTGCCTCGCTGCGGCGGGCTACGAGCAGGGCATCGCCCGTATCAACCACGATGAGGTCATCCACTCCCACCAGGGCCACGCGCTTACCGGAATCGGTGAAGACGATGTTGTTACCGGCCTGCACCTGGCTCAGCGGGCTGTTGCTCACGTTGCCACCCTCCTGCTGGGGCAGGTACTTGCCCACAGAAATCCAGGAGCCCACGTCATCCCAATCGAAGGTGGCTTCGAAGTTCAGCACGCGGTCGGCCTTCTCCAGCAGGGCAAAGTCGATGGAAATGGGGGTGAGCTGCGGGAACTCATCGGTGATGAACTGCGGCAGGTCGGTGGCGGCGGTCAGCTTGTCGATGAAGCCGGCCAGCTCCGGGCTGTGGGCGGCCAGCTGGCTGCGCACGTGGGCCACGTTCCAGATGAACATGCCGGCGTTCCAGGAGAAATTGCCGCTGGCCAGGTACCCGGCGGCGGTGGCGGCATCCGGCTTCTCGCGGAAGCGCACCACCTCGTAGCAGTTGTGGGTGAGGGCTGCGTCCTCCAGCTTGCCGGCGCGCTCAATATAGCCGTAGCTCGGGCATGCCCAGGTGGGTTTGATGCCGATGGTGATGAGGGCAGCCTCGCGGCCGGCCAGGGAAAGTGCATCTTCTGCCAGGGCGCGGAAGGCATCGTCATCCAGAATCAGCGAATCGCTGGGGATGATAATCATGTTGGCCTGCGGGTCGCGGGCGGCGATGAGGCCCACGCCCAGCGCCACGGCGGGCGCGGTGTCGCGGCGGGCGGGCTCGGCCACGATGTTGGCGGCGGGAAGCTCAGCAGCCTGGCGGCGCACCTCTGCTTCCTGCAGGTGGTTGGTGAGAATGAAAATGTTTTCTGCCGGCACAAGTCCCTTTACTCGGTCGATGGCCTGGCGCAGCATGGTGCCGCTGCCGAAAAGGTCGAGAAGCTGCTTGGGCTTGGCGTTGCGGGAAAGCGGCCAGAAGCGCGTGCCGCTGCCACCGGCGAGAATGAGGGCATAATTACTCATGCACCAGAGTATACGCCTTTGCGTCCCCTGGGTCAAGCCTGGAAAAACGCGCATTCCGGCTCAAGAAATTGCTTCGAAATATACTGAAAATTGCCACAGAAAAAGCTTGACACCCCCCCCTGTGAAAAGTATATGATACGCTATACTGTCAGTGTTCTGGCGTGTTTTTTTATTACTCTCGTATACCAATTATGAAACGCACATTAGCCCTTTCTCTCATTCTGGCTGCGCTGCTCTCTCCTCTTCATGCAGCGGAGTGGAATTCCTCTACCTCTGGTGACCAGATAGTTGCCGAAAATGTGACGGTGACAGATACCGCCAATGTAGGTAACATTACCTTCAATGGCGACTCCGTTGTATCCGGTTCCGGCAGCATCGGCGGCAGCGGCAATATCACCGTGAACAGCGGTACCGTGGTGTTCGATGGTGTATCGAGGCCGAACAGCACGGGTAATATCACCATTGCATCCGGCGCTACTCTTGAAATCAAGAACGGTGCTAAGCTCCTGACAAACGGCTGGCACAATGCTTCTTCGGTTGTGACGGTGAATGGTACGCTGAAGGTGCAGTATCTTAACTACGGCGGCAGCCTGGGCAACCTGCATGATAACATCGGCATGGAGAATTTCACCGAATCTCTTGTGGTGAATGGTGGTGGCCGCGTGGAAATCACGGAATCCGGCACGGCTACGATTGGTGCCCGCCTGAATGGCTGGGGGGCGTATTTCACCTTTGCCGTGGCTGCCGGTAAGGATTTTTCGTGGAATGCTTCAGCCAATGGCAGGGTTCTGACCCATGATGGTGCCGGTAGTGTGCTGGTGCTGGAGGCTGGCGAGGGCGCCACCTTCACGCTGGGCAAGAATATCGGCACGGGCCTTTCGATTAACAAGAACGGGGCGGGCACCCTGGTGCTCAACAGTACACTTAATCTTGATGGCGGAAGACGCATCAACATCAATTCCGGCACGGTGAAGTTCGGCGATAGCGCCCGTATCACCTCTGCTGGCGATGGCTTCTTTGTGGGAGCCGATGCTGCCATGGACCTGGACGGTAAGGGCGGTATCAGTGGCCAGGCTGTCACGGTGAATGGTGCTGTGCTGAACGGCCAGAACAATGAGATGAACATCACCCTTGGCAGCACGGGCTCCTTCAGCATTTCCGATGATGCTACTTCAGGTTATTACGGTACCATCGTTCTGGAAGAAGGTGCAGAAGTTGACCTGGGTGGCTATGCTTTCTATAACACCATTGATATTTCTGCCGGTGGCACCCTGCTGAATGCCACTAACCACCGCGGCACCATCATGCTGGGTGCGGATGAATATGGCGTGACCGCGCTGGATTCCGAGGCCCTGGCACAGTATTCCAGCAGCATTGCATCGACCGGCAGCATCGAAGTGAGCCTTTCGGAGGATACGGAATGCGCGGCCATGGATTTCACCCAGCTCAAGGGCCGCTTCTATGCCGACGACTCTGTTTCCATGGCCGGTTCGGGCGAAGAGGACCTGACGATTGACGGGTATACCACAGCCTACGGCGCAGTGAGTGCTCAGAATGGGGATATCACTATCTCCGATATCAACAATGTGACCCTGAGCAATAATGCCGCCACCGATGGAATGACGGAGGATTACCACCGCGCCGGTGCTCTGAGTGCTGCCGGTTCGGTGAGCATTGAGGCTGCGGGGGATGTCACCATCTCCGGCAACTCCGCCTCTGTGCAGTCCACGGCTGCCGGTGCCATCTGGGCGGGCAGTGGGGATGTCACCATCACCGCCGCCAGCATTTCCATTACGGATAACGCTGCTACCGATGGCGCATGCTCCGGCGGTGCCATCCGGAGCGACTGGGGGAGCATTTACCTCACCAGTGAGGAAGGTAACGTGGAAATCAGCGGTAACATGGCGGAGGAGAGCGGCGGCGCTCTGTATGGTGCCTCCAGTGTGGAAATCGTATCTGCTGCCGACATTGTGATTGCTGGCAATATGGCCACGATGAGTGATGGCGGTGCCATTTACAGCGATGGCGATGTGAGCCTGACTGCTGGTGAATCCGGCAGTATCTCTGTGACTGGCAACCTGGCTGGCGGCTATGGCGGCGCTATTTACAGCTACGGCACCGTGTATCTGGGTGGCAGCGCCATTGAGATGTCGGGCAACCACGCAGATGGTAGTGGCGGCGCTATTTTTGCGGATAGCGTGGTTATTTCTGCCGATGCAGGGGATATCATCTTCTCCGGCAATACGCAGGGTGATGGCGAGGCTAATGACATTGATTTGTACTACGGCTCGGCAGACCTTTCCGCCTCCAGCGGCTATACTCTTGAGCTGCAGGGTGGCATCACCAACGCTGCGGAAATCAACGTTACCACGGATGAAGATTCCACCGTCAAGCTGGGCGGCACCAGCAGCACGGATTCGTTCAGCGTTACGGAGGGCCGCGTGGTGGGTATCTCCAACGAGGATGGTACCCCCGCCACCATCAACGTGAGCACGGCTGTGACCCTGGATTCCGCCTGCCTGCAGGATCTGGCCCTGGTGGCCGAAGGTGCTACGCTGGAAAGCTTTGAAAGCCTGTATATTTTCAATGATGTCTCAGTCATGGAGGTTGGCACTCTGGAATCTGATGCTGTGTGCATCACTTCCACGGCGCCCCTGCTGGATGGTTTTGTCTCCATTGAGGGTGACCTTTCCATCAGCCTGAGTGCTGATTTCCTGACGGGCGCTCTGGCTGCTGCAGAGGGTGGTGCGGTGGATATTGTGCTGACGCTCTGCCTGGATAGCTCCGAAATTGCTGAAGATGGCAGCTTCACCTTTACCCTGGATGATGCTACTGTAGCCCTGCTTGCAGACTACAATCTGCAGGAATACGGTTTCTACGATGCTGATGGAATTCTGCAGGACATGAGCAGCATCACGCTGACCGAGGCCGGTAACGTGGTCTTTGCCGTGAAGCAGATGTCCGGCCTGATTCCTGAGCCGACAACGACCACGCTCAGCCTGCTGGCTCTCAGCGCGCTGTGCTTGCGCCGCCGCCGTCAGAAATAACATTCTTCTCAACAACCAAACTTATACGACATATGAACAAGTACTTCTATCTTCTCCCCATGCTGAGTCTGCCGCTGCAGGCTCTCACCGTGGAAACCCGTGCCACGCACGGTGTGTTCTACGCTGGTGTTGAAAAGCAGGCCTGCCTGCAGATTAAGGTGGATGCCGATGCCGCTGATGTGGGTAAGAAAATCACTTCTTTCAGCTTCACTACCGGTAAGACCTCCAAGGCTGCGGATATTACCAAGGCACGCCTTTACAAGAGCACCGAGAACGCCTTTACCCTGAACACAGGTGATCTGAATCGTCGCGCTGTTGAGCTTGCCACAGGTTCTGCCAGCAGTGGCAAGGTGACCTTTGCAACCGATATCTCCATTGCATCGGCCGGCACCAGCTATTACTGGCTGGCCTACGACATTGCTTCCAGCGCCAAGGGCAACAACAAGATTGATGCCGTGTGCTCCGCTGTGAAGGTGGGGGGCAAGGATGTGAAGGCCACGGCCAGGATGGGCGAGTATGTGAAGGAACGCGTGTATGGTACGGTGTATCCCTTCAAGAACCGCATTGTGCCGTATTATCGCACCGTGTGGATTAGCGAATGGAATGCCAACCACCTGAATGCCACTCATTTCAAGAGCTTCACGGATATCATTCATTTCGGTTATTCTCTGAACGCTGATGGTACGGTGGCAAACCAGTGGTACCATGCGGGCGTGGCCGATCCCATGGCTTACGCCAAGGGTGCCCGTGAGAAGTTGAAGTCCCTGCGTGGCTCCGCCAAATCCCGCATCATTGCCGGTTTCGGCCATGTGGATGATGGCCTGACCGCTTTCTATCGTAACAATACGGACCGCAATGCCCGCAAGACCATGGCTAAGAATATGGCCAGGTATATTCTGGAAAGCGGTTATGATGGTATTGACATTGACTGGGAATACCCGGCAGAGAATAGTTCCGAATGGGAGTATATGACCTTCCTTCTGGCCGACCTGCGCGACGAGCTGGCCGGTTCCGGCGTTTCGGTGAGCATTGCTGCGACGGTGTGGTATATAGTGCCCTGGCACGATGTTTCTGACCAGGTGGACTTCCTTAACACCATGAGCTATGACCTGTCGACGGAAGATGAGCATTCTCCCATGTGGCTTCTGCAGAATGATGCTAACAAATGCCATAATTATCTGAAGATGCCCAAGAGCAAGATTGTGCTGGGGCTTCCGTTCTACACCAATCGTTTTAGGGCTCTCTGGGACCAGGTGGGCTGGAACAGCGTGGTCAACGCTTATCCCAATCTTTCCCCGTCTGTCAATACGGCTCTCATGACGACCGGTAATGGTACAACCATGCATTCCTTCAACGGCGTGAACCTGATTAAGGATAAGTGCAAGTGGGTGAAGGATAATGGCTACGGCGGCGTGATGATCTGGGCTTATGATACCGACGTGCAGCTCACGCACAAGATGTCGCTGGGCAAGGCCATGTATTCTGTCATCAAGCAGACAAAGCGTTAATAAATAATTGATTTATTCTGATAAACCTGGCGGGCGGGGAGGAATCCCCGCCCGGCAGGTCTTTTAGGAAAACGGCATCCCATGCTCCTGGCAAGGCAACGAGGAATGACAGGCCACAGGCGATACCCGCGAGGGTTTGCGCTTGTGGCTTCGTTGACTCTGCTGGTGCTGCTGGCGCTGCTGGCGTGTGCCATGCTGGCGCAGATTGCCTCGGTAAACCGCTTTTCTGTGCATGATGTAGTGGTGACCCAGGCGCGGCAGCAGGCCCTTATCGGGCTGGATGCGGCGATAGCGGAACTGCAGGAAGCCCTGGGCCCGGACCAGCGCATTTCCGCCGGTTCATCCATACTGGATGAGACCGGGGAAAAGGTGCCGCCCCACCTGCTGGGTGTATGGAACAGCTGGGATGCGCCCCTGTATGGCAAGCGGAAGGATGGCAGCCAGATACGGGATACCTATACCCCGGGGCGCAGGAAGATGTTCCGCCGCTGGCTGATTTCCAGCCGGGATGCCGCCCTGACTCGCGATATGGATGCGGTGGCGCAGTTGTGCGCCCGCAAGCCAGGGGAACGAGTCTGCCTGCTGGGCGAGGGTGCGCTTGGCCGCAAGGCTCCCCGCAGCCATTATGTGTATGCGGATATGCTGTTTATGCCCCTAGGGCAGCGTACCCACGGTGGTTATGCCTGGTGGGTGGCCGGTGAGAACCAGAAGGCCAGGCTTTCTGTGCCTCGACCACCTGCCACAAAAAGTCCTATGGTGGCGCTGCGGCGCACGTGGGATACCCCGGCGCCCATGCCGGTGGAGCAGGGGAACCCTGCTGCCCTGAAACATGCGGACAGGCTCATGTCTTCTGCCAGTTTCTCCCTGCTGGATGAAAAGGCGGATGAAGAGCCCCGCTTCGCGGATTACACAACCACCTCCTGCAGTCTGCTGACCAATGCAGCGCAAGGCGGGTTGAAGCAGGACCTCTGCCTGCTGCTGAATAAGGAGAGCCTGGATAATACGCCATTTGCCGCTACAGAGGAGAGCGATGCCTCCCTGGTGCCGGAGCATTGGCTGCCCGAGCGCAAGTTCCGTTTCCCCATAGGCTCCTGGCAGACCATGCATGCTTATTACAACTGCTGGCCCAATGCGTCTCAGCCGGATGAGCTCATGACGACTCGTCTCATCGGCTCGGTGCCGGAGCATTATACCCGCCTGGGGGGCGGCGTTTCTGCTTCTCTTCAGTCCCCTGCGGGAACATACCTGGCTTTACGTTCCCGGCAGAATGGAAACGGCGGCTCGGGGTATACCCGTTCGCCCGTGATGCTGGCCTATCTCTGCAATATCGCCATGGGCGTGGAAAATCTGGACAAGGGGGAAAAGCAGTTTTCTCTTTATTACAGCCCGATATTCCTCTGGTGGAATCCCTACAATGTTCCCATGCGTATCAAGGGGCGCAGCATGTGGGCAGTGGCTGCACCTTACAAGACCATGCCCCTGGAAACCTTTGCTGATTTAGGCCGCTTCGGCAGGCGCTGGTCGGGTTATGGCCTGGTGCGTAAGAATGAATTCATCATGCCCGGTGTGCGGGAAGCCCGCCCCGGCCTGGGATACATGAGCTGCCTGGATACGGGTGAGTTTTTCCAGAACTCCCTGGGCAATGCGCAGGAGGATATCGTTTTTCAGCCGGGTGAGGTGTTGATATTCACGCCCGGGAAAAAGAAATTCGGCACGCATGACGATGGCGAGACTGGCCCTGGGAGCAATCCCTGGGTGCCGGGGTATCGGGCAGATACTGTGGCTTCCTGGTATTCGCCTATGTACCGCAAATATGCAGAGCCGGAGCAGGTCTGGCGGGAGACGATGTTCGGCCTGCGTTTCGGCAATAATCCCGAGCGTTTGACGGATGGCCGTCTGCTGGGGAACGGCATGGCAGATTGCATCACGGTAGCTCATGGTTTCGGTGGCATTTCTCCACTTCCGGATTCGCCGCACCCGCTGGATGCTGCGGTGAATGATAACAGTTCAGTGGTTGGGAAACACCTTCATTCGCCACAGCGCTTCCTGCTGGATTGGTACGGCACGGGGGAGGACGGGGCGAATCGAATCATCACGGACCCCTTGCATTGGCAGGGGGGAGATTTGCAGAGCATGGGGCAGACTCCGTATTATGTCGCGTCCATGGGCGTGGTGGCCAAGTCTGCCAATCCGTCTGTTGATTCCAAGGTATTCCCGGATTCCGATTTCCGTACCCGGCAATGGCTGCATTCCAACCCGGCGTTCGGGGGGGCTTCTCTTCGCCCCGCGGACCACCAGCAGCGGCAATATCACCCCTACCAGCTGGCTATTCTGCCCGTGGGCAGCGGCATGCTGTCGTCTCCCGTGGCCTCGGTGGGGCGGAATGGTGTTATCGGTATCACAGATGCCGGGGAACAGGTGTCGTTTGCGGCGGTATCGGAGCTGCCGGTGCACCCGCCCTTTTCTCTGGCGGGCTTTGCCGGTATGCGCCTGCAGCCCGGCTGGTTCCGGCCTGCGCAGGCTGGAGCAGACCCGCTGCTGGGCGTGCAGAATCAATCCGGTGTGCCGGGAGTGGGCATTGGCAATGCCTTTGCGCATCCCTGCCTGCCGCCTGATAAGGTCTGCTGCCTTCATACCCCGCAGCAGGCGGAGGGGGCCCCCTCCCAGGAACCCCGGCTGCAGGATGAGTTCTACGACCACGCACTGCTGATTAACGATGCCCTGTGGGACCGGTGGTTCTGCTCCTCCATTTCTGATATGCCTGGGGATGATGGCAGGCATGTTATCCCGGCGAAATATACGCTGGAGCAGTTCCTGAAGGGGCGGGGCTCCCTGCCGGTTTCCCGCTATGTGCGTTCTGCTACGGCTTATGATTCGAAGGCTGCGCTGAAGCGCATTATGGATGGCGATGGCTGGAAAATCATCGCCGCGCATCTCATGGTGAATGGCGGCTTCAATGTGAACAGCACCTCTGTGGCGGCATGGAATGCGGTGCTTCAGGGGCTGGCCTCCCGCCTGCTGGTCACCGGCGAGGGGGGCAGGATGCGCATGGTGGAGCCGGGGAAGAAAACCGCGGATGTTGCGTTCTCTCGCTTCATGCTTTCGACTACGGATAAAAGTACTGATTCCGTCGGGCGGTACAGCCCCATGCAGGGCTCGGATGCTTTCCGCTCTGGTGCCGCATATGGCACCGCTGCCTGGAGTGAGGTGCGCCTGCTCAAACCGGCAGATATCACCAAGCTGGCAGAGGAAATGGTACGGCAGGTGCGTGCACGCGGCCCCTTCCTCAACATGTCGGATTTCATTAACCGCCGGCTGGATGAAAAAGGCGGCGAACATGCCTTGAAAGGTGCCCTGCAGGCGGCCATTGACCGCACGGATATCAACCGCGATTTCCGCGAGGTGCAGGTAACGCCGCAGAAGGGCTCGCTGTACCGCTTCCCCGATGCTGAAAAGGGTGATTTGCATGCTGCAGCCCCCGGCTACCTGATTCAGAGCGATGTGCTGGCTTCCCTCGGTAATATCCTGACCGTGAGAGATGATACCTTCACCGTCCGCGCCTACGGCTGCGTGCGCAATGATGAAGGCGCCATACTTTCTCAGTGCTGGTGCGAGGCGGTCGTGCAGCGCTCCATTGACTACGTGGACCCCTCAGACGCGCCGCAGTCAGGTGAGTTCTCGTCCGATTTGAATCAGCCGTCCCGGCTCTCCCATCTGAACCAGGTTTTCGGTCGACGTTTCAAGGTAACGGCCTTCAAGTGGCTTGACCACTGGGACCTGTAGGGAGGTAGGAATTTGAATGTGTTGATTTGCGAGCACATGTGTCCTATGGAATGCTGCGATAAATTGGAGTTTGGCGAGCAGCTGGCTCGCGTCAGCGAGCGGAACATTGAGCCCGTGAAACGGGCGACATAACAATAGCGAGTGGTGCAGCGGTGTCAGCCGCGAAACCACTCGTTTTAGTGTAAAAAGTCATTGGAACCCGTGGAACGGGTGACAGAAACGCGTGGCTTAACAATCGTGTCAGAACGAACAAATAGCTATTCTTTCATAGAGGATTTGTATTGAAATTAAGGCGCATATGTAGCAACCCTCTCTGTCACCCGTTCCACGGGTTCCTATTCCTTATTTTTCTTTACGAGGGGTTACGCGCACCATGCTGACGCACGGTGCGCTCCACCGCCTCGCTATTGATAGGTCGCCCGTTTCACGGGCTTTAGAATTCCGCTCGCTGACGCGAGCCATCATCCTCGACAAATCGCCATTTGACGGATAAAGCGGGGGCTTGTTCCAGGACTGTGTTGATAATTCAGGCATTAGTGAAATCCTTGGGATACGCGTGCTTTGCGAGATAAATTGACGCATTTCAGCCTTGCGTGCGCGCGTGTGGTTGTGGTATTAATTAAGGTACTATGAATGACCAGATTACTGAGGGAATGAAGACGGCTATGCGTGCCAAGGATACCGTGGCACTGGGGGCATTGCGTGGGCTGAAGGCTGCTCTGCAGACTGCCCGCCTGGCAAAGGGTAGCGTGAATGCCGAGCTGACTCCTGCCGAGGAGCAGAACGTGGTGCGCAAGCAGATTAAGCAGCGCGAGGATGCCATTGCTCTCTATGCCCAGGCTGGCCGCACCGAGCAGGTGGAGAAGGAACAGGCAGAAATCAAGGTGCTCATGGCTCTGCTGCCCAGCGAAATGACCGAGGCTGAGATTCTGCCCGTGCTGGAGGCTGTGATTGCCGAACTGGGCGCTACCACCAAGAAGGATATGGGCCGCGTGATGAAGGAGATGCAGGCCCGTACGGAGGGGCGTGCTCCCGGCAAGCTGCTGTCCCAGCTGGTTGGTTCCCGTCTGAACTGATTTTTACTACTGTTATGTTCTGCGCTGTCATTGTTGCGGCGGGCAGCTCCCGCCGTGCCGGGTTCGATAAGCTGGCGGCTCCGCTGGCTGGTGTGCCGGTGCTGCGCCGCAGTGTGGATGCCTTTGTGGCCGCTGGTGCGGCTGCGGTGGTGGTGGTGTGCCCGGAATCCCGCTGGGTGGAGACCGGGCTGGCGGCCGCTGATTTTCCCGTGCCGGTGAGCCGGGTGGATGGCGGCGCGGAGCGGCAGGATTCTGTGGCTGCCGGCCTTGCAGCGCTGCCTGTGGGTACCCGCATGGTGGCGGTGCACGATGGCGCCCGCCCGCTGATTACGCCGCAGGGCATTGCGGCGTGTCTGGCCGCGGCGGAGGAGACCGGTGCTGCCACCTGCGCCCACCCGGTGGTGGATACGCTGAAGCGTGCGGATGCCGCCGGCAAGTCTCTGCCGGAGAAGGTGAGCCGAGAGCATTTGTGGGGCATGGAAACCCCGCAGATTTTCCGGCTGGAGCTTCTTCTGCAGGCATACCAGTATGTGAAGGAAAATGCCCTGGTGGTCACCGATGAGGTTTCCGCTGTGGAAGCGCTCGGCGTACCTACCCGGCTGGTGCAGGGTGGGGCTAACCTGAAAATCACGCTCCCGGGGGATCTGGAGCTGGCTGAACTTATCTGGAAACACCGCGTATGAGTCTCCGTGGTCACAGAATCTGGGTGGTCGGGGCCGGGTTCCTCGGCTCTGTGCTGGCAGAGGCGTGCCGCGAAGAGGGCGCGCATGTGCTCACGATTGACCCGGCTGCCGTGGCGAATCTGCGTGGCAGCGCGGCAGATGAAGCCGTGCTGCGGCACGCCCTGACCCGCATGGTGCCGGATATTGTGTTCTGCTGCACGGCCACTCATGGCGGCACCCCGGAGGATTACCGGCAGGCCTATCTGGTGCCGGCGCAGAATCTGAACCGGATGCTCAGCGGCACCCGCGTGGTGTTCTGTTCCTCCACCTCGGTGTATGCCGGCCGCAAGGGCGAGACTGTGACGGAGGCATCTCCCGCGCAGGCTGATTCGGAGCGCGCCAGGATTCTGCTGGAGGCAGAACAGGTGGTGCTGAACGGCGGCGGTGTGGTGGCTCGCCTGGCGCCGCTTTATGGCCCGGAGCGCTGTGAACTCGTGCGCCGCTTCATGAACGGGCTTCCCTGCCTGCCGGGGGAGGATTCCCGCGTGCTGAACTACCTGCATGTGGAGGACGCTGCCGATGCTCTTATGCTTCTGGGCACGCAGGCCTGGCTGCAGGACGGCCTTTACAATGTGTGCGGCGAGAGTTTTTCGAAGAAGGAGATATATGACCGCCTGGAATCCATTTTCGGGCTGGAACGGGAGCCGGAATCCACGGAGCCCTCGGCGCGTGGAGTGTCGGATATGCGGGTGGATTGTTCCCGCATGCTTGCGCTGGGCTGGGAACCCATCTGCACGGTGGAGGAACTGGCCCGAGAGTGGAAGGTTGAGGCATGATTTCCCGGGTGGATTATTATGAGCTGCTGGATGTGGAACCCACGGTTCCGCAGGCGGAGCTCAAGCTGGCCTATTACCGCCAGGCAAAGAAATTTCACCCGGATATGAATCCCGGGGATACGGCTGCAGAGGAGCGCTTCAAGCTGATTGTTGAGGCCTACCGTATTCTGGGCAATGAGGAGGAACGCCGCTTGTATGATGAGGCCCGGGAGCGCAACCTGCGCTATGCCGATGCGCCGGAGCTGGCCAGCATGCAGCGCGTTACCCGTTTTTCTGTGCGCCGCGGAGCAGGGCGCGAGGGGCGGCCGAAGGTCGCGCGGCGGCGCTTCACCATTCTGCCACACCGCAAGAAGATGCCCCCGCTGGTCATCTGGCTGATGGTTCTGTTCTGGGTAAGTGCGCTGGCTCCCTTTGTGCTGCGAGCAGGTGGCCGCACCATCAACCCGCCTCCGCCTGCCGCCAAAAAGGAGAAAAAAGACCCGCCTGCCGAGGTGGTGCGCGAGCGCCTGGCCCGCATGCGGGCTGATTTGGAGCAGGCTGCAGCGGCGGGAGATGCCCGCGCGCAACTTCGCATGGGGCTTCTGCTGTATTCCGGAGATGCCGGGGTGCAGATGGACCGCGCCGCAGCCCGTGAATGGTGGTTGAAAGCAGCAGAGCAGGGCAGCCGGGCCGCTGCCTATTATCTGGAAAAGGGAGATTTCACTAATCCTCCACCACCCCGGGAGGAACCTACCCCTGAAACACCGGCTGCCGGTGGGGAGTAATCAGGCCTCTTTCCGGGTGGCGGTTTTCTTGCTGCTGCGGGCCTTGGCCTTGCGGCGTTTTCTGGCGGCCTTGCGGCGGCGGTGCGGGGCATTGATGCGCTGCATTTCCACCTGCATGAGCAGCAGGGTGAACATGGAAGCCGGGCTGATTTCCACCGCTGCAGCCTGAGATACCTTTTCTGCCAGCACCACCATCTTCTGCAGCAGCGTCGCGTACTCTGCAGCATCCGTGCCGATGCCCGCATCCGTCAGCAGTGTATGCAGCTGCAGCAGGTGGCGGAACATGCAGAGCCAGTTTTCTCCGGGGCCCGCGGCAAGACTGGTCATCACGGCTTCCGGCAGGGTGTTCAGGCATTTTTCCACCTTTCGCAGCTGCGCCAGCCGGCTGCGGTCCTTGCACCCGGCGGAGGCTGCCTCCAGCATGTAGCGCAGGGGCGTTTCCAGGTCACCATAGGCCTCCAGAGCCTCCACGGGTACATGCCCGGGCTCGTGCACCGCATCATTGCGCGCGGCCACGCGGGCAAACAGTTCCTCCATGGCGGCAAGCCGGCCCTGCGGTGTTACTGTTTCCCTCTCAAAAAGCATGCAGCTATCCTACCAAGTTGCCCCTGCGTATGCAAGCATAAAGCAGGGCTCGGTTCATCATTCCGCGTAATAATCCGCTGCCTGCCCTCTGCGGATTTTAGGGTGACCGTAATGATAAATGGGCACTTCTATGGAACAATAAAGATGGCGATTTGTGTGGGGGCTCAAATCTTTCGAAGCACGGGACTTCAGTCCCGAAAACTCAAGCGATGAGGGACTAAAGTCCCTTGCTCCGATAAAAACAGTTGCCCGCCAAACTCCCATTTTGCGGGGGCTCAAATCAATCGGAGCGGAGGAAAAAAACGAACCCGTCATGCCTGCGGGTTCGTTATCGATTGAAAGTCTATATCAGGCCTTTTTCTTCTTCTTCTTCTTTTTCTTGGCCTTCTTTTTCTTCTTATCGGTGTCTGCCTGGTCATCCTTGGTAGGTGAATCGGCCAGGCTTTCGGGGGTGACCTTCTTCTTCTGGCCATTCACCACCACGTTTACCGGGGCGGAGTTGGTCTTGGAGCGCAGCTTGTAGCTGGTCACCTTGCCATCCTTCCACTCCATGTCGATGGTGATATCACCACGCGCGCGGATGCCTTTCACATAACCATCGCTCCAGGCGGAGGGCAGGGTGGGCAGCAGTTCAATCTGGCCGGCATGGCTCTGCACCAGCATTTCGCTCATGCCGCCGGTCATGCCGTAGGTGCCGTCCATCTGCATGGGCGGGTGGTTGCCGAAAAGGTTATCGAGCACATTGTAGCGGATATAGCTCTGCACCATTTCGTAGGCTTGCGCGGTGTTGCCGAAGCGGGCCCACAGGGCGGTGCGCCACGGCCAGGTCCAGCTGCGGCGGTTATCGCCACCGCAGCCGCGCAGTTCCAGGCTCTTCATGGCAGCCTGGGCCAGCTCCGGGGTCTTGGCCATGGAAATGGAGGAGCCGGGGAAAACACCAATCAGGTGGGAGGTGTGACGATGCCCGGTTACCATGTTGGGGCGGTCGATAATCCATTCCTGCAGGTAGCCGCCCTTTGCCACGCGGCTGGGTACCAGGCGGTCGCGCAGAGCGGTGAGCTTCTTGGCGTATCCGGCATCCACGCCGAGCACCTTGGCGGCCTTGGCCGTGTTGTCAAAGAGCTCCCAGATGAGCTGCTGGTCGTGCATCACGCCGTCTTCGTGCGGGCCCCATTCGTGGGACCAGCTGTTGGGCGATACCAGGGAACCAGCCTTGATTTTCTTAAGCTCCGGGTAGTCTGCCACATTCAGGGGCTTGCCTTCGGACATGAGGCCAGCGCCGCCGGCGCCTACCTCCTTGAGGTGGCTTTCCCAGAACGCGCAGATGTTCTTCAGAATCGGGTACCCGATATTCTTGAGATAGGCCTTATCGTTGGTGAAGTTGTAGTGGTCCCAGAGATGCAGCGCATACCAGGCATTCACCGGCGGGTTCCATTCTGTCCAGCCGCCGCCGCCCCAGGGATTCTGGGAGATGCGCGTTGTCCAGCCCTTGGCCGTGGGGCCGAAATGCTTGCTGGTCATGCTGGTGAGCGGGGCTTCCATGGCCTTCATGAAGTTAATGAAAGGCATATGGCATTCCGAGAGGTTACCCACCTCTGCACCCCAGTAGCACATCTGGAGGTTGATGTTGTTGTGGTAGTCGCTGGCCCAGGCGGCGTGCACCTTGTCATTCCAGATGCCCTGCAGGTTCACCGGCAGATTGCCCGGGCGGGAACCGCTGATGAGCACATAGCGCCCGTACTGGTAGATGGTGGCCTCCAGCTCGGGGTCGAGCCCCTCTGCTTTGTAGGCTGCAATACGTTCATCCGTGGGCAGGGTGGCCACATGCTTCGGGCTCTTGCCCAGGCTCATGCTCAGTCGGTTGAAAAGGCTCTTGTAATGAGCGGTGTGCGCCTTCTTCAGCTCGGCATAGCTCTTCTCTGTGGCGGCAGCCAGGATTTTCTTGTTGGTGGCAGAGGGTGCCTTGCCTACCCAGTTGCTGGCGTAATCCATCTTGTAATCCGTGGCCAGCGATACATAAATCGTGATGCTTTCGGCCTCCTTCACCTCCAGCCAGGGCATGTTGCCGGTCGGCACCACCGGTGCCATGTTATTCTTGCCGGAATTCTTGTACTCGCTGATGGTTGCCAGACCGCCCTTGCCCTTGGCGGCAACGCTGCCGCCCTTGACCTTCACAACCACCTGGCCCTCGAATTTCTCTCCGTTGGCCAGCGTGCCGCTCATGACCAGACCGCTCTTCTGCTTGCTGTAGGTTACGGTGTGGTAGGGGGTGAGGGCAATGCGGGCGTTCATCCCCTTGGGCGAATCGGTGCGGGCCATGTAGACCAGCAGGTCATCCGGCTCGCTCACAAAGCATTCGCGCTCGTGTTCGGCTCCCCCGTTGGTAAAGGAAATACGGGCAATGCCATCGCGCAAATCCAGGGAGCGTGAGTAATCCTTCGTCTCGCCCTCCAGCTGGAAATCAATGTACAGATTACCGAACGGCTGGTAGGAACCGAATCCGTCCTTGCCCGTGGTGGGGCCGTAGGCATAGCCGCTGCCGTTGCCGGGCAGGTTGGGGCCGCCGCTCCACAGGCTCACTTCATTCAGGTTGATGCGTTCGCGCTTGTCGCCGCCGAAAATGGTGCCGCCCACGCGGCCATTGCCCACCGGGAGCGATTGCGATTCCCACGGGTCTGCATTATTCTTGCCGGGCAGGTTACCGGACTGGGATTCGCCCTGCGCCCAGGGCAGGGCGGCGGGCTGAACAACCGCGGGTTGTTTATACCACAGATAGTTCTGGCTGGGTTTGGCGGATTCTGCCTTGCCGGGAATGGCCATGAGGCAGGGCAGGATAAATGCTAATGCATAAAAAGTCTTCATATGCGACCTGGAATATCAGATAAATTCAACCTGCAGGCAAACGCTGCCCAGGGTCAGGGTGTCACCGCTCTGAATGGCGCGGTAATTGTCGTACGGTGAAAGCGGAATATCGTTCACCAAGGTGCCGTTGGTAGAGCCCATGTCGCTGACGGTAAGTCCATGCTCATTCAATGCCATCTGTGCGTGTGCGCGGGATACGCTGGCTTCCTCCAGAAGCACATTGGCGAGGTTGGCATCGCGCCCCAGGATAACCCCGTTCTCCGATACAATGAAGGCAAAAGGTATACGCTGCTCCCACGGAGAACCATCCGGCAACAGGCCGAACAATCTCAACTCATTGGCAACCGGAGATACTGTTGCGCTGGACGGAATGTCTGCTCTTCCATTCTCCGCTGTCTCCAGACCACTGCTCAGCCCCCATTTGTTGCGCAGGGCATGGTGCGGCTGCAGGGATTGCAGGTAAACGGCCGAGGCTTCTTCCTCCGCAGCTTCTGCGGCATGGTTGCGGGGCGGGGCTGATACAGGAATAGGCATGTCCCAGGCGGGGGCCAGCGGCATGTCCTTCCCCTCTGCCGGGGGCTGTCCTCCGTTGATACGGGAAAGCAGAATGGCTATGGCTGATTGGATGCCGGCCAATTCGCTTTCCAGCTCTCGCGCGCGGGCCTCAAGCTCTGCGAGTGTGGCTTTCTCGTTTTCCTGCAGGTGAGAATTCATGACGCTCTCCATGTTACCAGAAACAGAAACACATGGCAAGCTGCAAGTTGCAGAACGAATTACGAATTACGAATTACGAATTGCTTTCTGTATTGCGATTAATCCTTAATCCTTAATCCTTAATCCTTAATCCTTAATCCCTAATCCCTAATCCTTAATCCCTAATCCTTAATCCCTGGTCTTTCTGCAGCAGAAGGTGACCACGCGGCGCTCGGGCAGGATGTGTTCCTTGCCGGTGCCGGGGATGAGGAGGCGGCGGGGGGCACGCTGCTGCACGCGGAAAGTGCCGAAGCGGGCAATTCTGACCTCGGAATCCTGGTTCAGGCCATCGGCAATGGCGCGCAGCACGGCATCCAGCGCGAGCTGCGCTGCCATGGGGGTGGCGGTGCCGCCCAGTTTCTGGCGCACCAGTTCCTGTAAACCCTGGCGGTTCATGGGGGGGGGCGTTAATCCCGGCTATTGTTCATGCGGGTCAGCAGGATGAGCGCGTAGTACAGCAACATGGCCAGCGAGGAAAGCGCCGCGGCCACGTAGGTCATGGCTGCCCAGCGCAGGGCGGTGCCTGCCTGGCCGTGCATCACCCGGGTGGCAAGCCCGCTTTGCTCCAGCCAGGCCAGGGCGCGGCTGGAGGCATTGAACTCCACCGGCAGAGTGACCAGCGCAAACAGCGTGGTGGTGGCATACAGCGCCAGGCCAATCCAGGCCACGGTAGTGCCGCTGCCCATGGCCAGAAGCCCCAGACCCGCCATCAGCACAATCTGGCCCAGGCGGGAGCCTATGTTCACCGTGGGCACCAGGGCAGAGCGCAGCCCCAGCCAGTGGTAGGCCTGGGCATGCTGCACGGCGTGGCCGCATTCATGCGCCGCTACGGCAATGGCCGCCACGCTGGCTTCGTTGTACACGCTCTCGCTCAGGTTCACCGTGCGGTCCAGCGGGTTATAGTGGTCCGTCAGCCGGCCGGGGGTGGAAATCACCTGCACATGATCCAGCCCATACTGGTGCAGCATGCGGCGGGCGGCCTCGGCACCGGTAAGCGGGGCCGGTTCCTGGGCATAGCGGTTGAAGGCGTTTTTCAGGCCGGCCTGAATGGCATAGCCGATGATGGCGGTGATGACGACCAGCGCCAGACCGATGAGGGTAAGCCCGTTGTACATGCCGCCGCCCTGGCCGTAGTGGCCGTAGTGGCTGTCGTAATAGTAGGCACCTTGTGCAAGAATAGGGATGTAGGCAATCATTTTACTGAGGGGAAAGACACCGTGGAACAGTTATTTGTTCAAAAATGAGCATCGTTTATATTGCGGCGCATGTGCTCAAGGCCGACTCGGCGAATCGGGCTGCCGGTGAAAAAATCGCTGAAGCGTGCATCATCCATACCGGCAAGTTCCGCTGCTGACAGGGTGCTAAGGGGGGCGGGCATGAGCAGGTGCGGGTCCACCCGCAACCCGGAATCGCGCCTGTTCCAGGGGCAGGCCTCCTGGCAGGCATCGCAGCCGTACAGGTGCTTGCCCTGCAGCCTGGCTATATCCGCAGGCATGGGGCTTCTGGCCTCAATCGTCCAGAATGCGAGGCAGCGGCGCGCATCGCAGCAGCAGCCGGAAAGCGCACCGGTGGGGCAGTTCTGCTCGCAGCGGTGGCAGTTGCCGCAGTGGTTGGTCATGGGGGTATCCACCGGCAGTTCCAGTGTGGTCAGTATGCTTGCCAGAAAGCAATACGACCCACCCCGGGGGCGGATGAGAAGCCCATTGCGCCCAATCCAGCCCAGCCCGGCCTGCGCGGCAAAAAATCGCTCGCTTACCGGCCCGCTGTCTGTAAAGCAGCGCTGGGTGCCGCCGTAGAACTGCAGCGTTTCATCTAAATCTGCCAGTTTGGTGGCCAGCAGCTTGTGGTAATCCTCCCCCTGGGCGTAGCGGGCAATGCTGCCGCCAGTGTGCCGGGCATCGGTGCGGGGGTATTCATAGGTGAGCATGATAACCCGCTTTACTCCCGGCAGCACCAGCTCCGGATTCTGGCGTGCTGGCAGGTGGCGCTCCAGCCACTCCATATCGGCGTGTTTTCCCTCTGCAATGAAATCAGCCAGCTTGTCCCCCTGCGGGGCATGGGCATCTGCCACGCCGACCGCCGAGAACCCCAGCGCGGCTGCAGCGTATTCCAGCGCCTGGCGAGCGGCGGTATCAGAGCTCATCATCATGAATGGTTGAGGTTAACCACATGCGAAGCCGCTCCCGGGTGTACTCAGACACCGGCAGAGCCTGAATAATACGCAGGGTGGCGTTATCAATCCGCCTGCGTGGCGGTGTGGCGCTGAGCACCTGCGCGCGGATTCCCTCCTTGAACGCAAGGCGCTGCATGTTGGCAGAGGCTTCTCTGTTCCCCTGGTTGGCGGCTTTGCGGTACAAGCGCAGCGCATTTTCTGTATTTCGCGGGGTAGGGTAGCCGTATTCAAACATGGCCCCCAGGTTGTTCAGGCAGCGTGCATCATTCTGCACGGCGCCTCTCCGGTACAATTCAAATGCCTTGCGGGCATTGCGGGGCATGCCGATGCCGTGGGCACACATGTGCCCCATGTAGAAAAATAAATGCGGGGTGTCCGGGTTTTCCCTGGCCTGGCTGTGCAGCAGTTGCCAGGCCAGCCTGGGGTTCTGCTTGATGCCGATTCCGTTCATCAGGTAGCGCGCTTCCTCCACCTTGGCCTTGGGCATGCCCCGGCGGGCGGCTTTCTGCATCCACTTATAGGCTTCCTCCTTGTTGGTTTTGCAGCCGCTGCCTTTTTCCAGGTAGATAGCCAGGCGGTACATAGCCTCAGTTCGTACCACGCTGTTGCCACCGCTGGCGCGGTCAAGCGCGGCAGAGCCTGCCAGCTCCTGCGCTAAGCGGGTGGCCTGGGCAGGGGAGGCATCCAGCCCCTTGAACTTACCTTCATAAACATCCAGCAGCAGAAGGGAGGCTTCGGGGTGTCCTTCGCGGGTGCAGGTCTCCAGCAGCAGGGGCACCGTATCCACATTCTGAATGGAGCGGTCTTCCAGCATGGCTTTGGCCTGCACATACATGCCTTCCACGTCCTTGCTTCCCTGGCGGGCGTGCGCCGCCCCTATTCCCAGCAGAATAAGGAGAGATATGGCGTGGTGGCGGTAGTGAGGCATGCTTTCCCTATAGCATGTTGCTGCGGGTTTGTCCATGCTTTTCCATCTGCCGTGCCATATTTTGCCTGGCATGTGTCCCAAAGATTGCTGCGCCAAATGGGAGTTTGGCGAGCAGCTGTTTTTTGTCGGAGCGAGGGACTTTAGTCCCTCATCGCTTGAGTTTTCGGGACTGAAGTCCCGTGCTCCGAAAGATTTGAGCCCCCCCGTGCCGAGAATTATTTGTCATACATGTGAAAGTTTTTTTTTTTTTTTTTTGAGGGGGTAAAAACTGCGCAAAGCGTATAAAATAAAGACATTACATGCTGTATGTATGCTTTGTGCAGGTGGCGTTCTGTGATGCGTCGCGGCAGCTTAAGGGGCGGAACCCAGGTGTTATTGATTCCGGAGGATGGAAAGTTTATGTGTGTGCTGATGTTAAGGCTTGTAAAAAAATGAAACAAGTGTACAATTCACCCGCCTTCTCACTCTGGCAAAACTGATAGTGTTATTCATATGCCTGAATCATCATCCCCTGTTCGTTTCAGAGTCTGTGCGCCTGTTGCGCACCGCAGCTGGCTGCCGTATTTTCTGGCTGCTTTCAGTGCTGGCACCGCCGTGGCAGAAGAGGAACTGATGCGTTACCATTGGGTGATGCCGGAGGAAAAGGCGGAGCCGGCACCCCAGGTTATTCGCGTTCTGGGGGAAAAGGGGGAGCGTTATGAAACGGTGTACACGGAGGAGTCTCAGGCAGCGTTGAAGCAGAATCCCGCCATTCGGGAGGCTATGCTTGCCCGCCAGACGGCTCTGCGGAAAGAAGCGCTGGAACTGGCCCGGCAGCTGCAGGAGGCAGGCAAGGAACCGCTTGTTGCCTATGAGGAAGCCTGGACTCAGGTGTACAGCAGAAGCTGGTTGAGTGGAGGCTGGCTGGCCGGCTCATCCAGGCTGGAGGATATGCTCCGCCGCCTGGCTTCTGACAAGGAGACCCCTGAGCTGACGGATGAAGAAAAGCAGTGGCTGCTGGAGGCCTTGCTGGAGGATGATGACAGCCTGGAGAGCGAAGCCGGGCAGGAGCTCCTCCGCCGCCTGGCTGCTCAGCTGCGGCAGCAGGGCTATGGCCGCCCCGAACATAGCCTGGGTGCCAATGATGAGGTTATGAAGCATTTTGCGGAGGCTTTGCAGCATCAGTCAGATAGCATGGGAGCTTACCGCGATGCTCTGTTCAAGACCCACCGTGGGCAGATTATGACCCATGCGCTGGTGGGGTATCGGGCCCCCTGGGGCATGGGCATGGGGGGCGGTGCGCACTATCGCCAGGCCCCTCAGCAGGTGCAGACCACCGAGGGCAGCGGGAATACACAGCCGCCGGCTCAGACTGCAGTTACATTCGGGAGTGGACAGCAGTTTACAGCTCCAGGCTTGAATGAACTGCCCGATGTCAACACTGATTTCCTGGCCAGCGCCCCGGAATTGCCCGATAAGAAGAAAGAGCTTGAGGACGAGGAGGAAGAGAAGGATAGCGTGCATCCGGAGAAGACCGATGCAGATTCGGAGACCGCCGCCCCGGCGATGTTGTCGCTGCGCTCTTTCTCCATGCGTTCCATGGCTTATGCCTCGCGGAGTGCGGGGGAGGTCGAGAACGCTGAAACCCCTGATTCGCCGGTGCAGGACGGGGGAGTCCAACTCGCCCCTGGTGAATCGATAGACGTGGGTGCCAACCGAGTCACCGGTGGAACATCCGGTGGCAGCCTGGAAAATGTGCAGATGGTGGTTACCGGCGAGATTTTCCGCCCCATCACGAAAGACTATGTAACCGTGCACAACCTTGTCTCCTCTGCTGATGGAACAAATCCCGGCATCATGAGCGATGTGACCCTCTATGCCGGTACCTCCACGGAATATGCTACCCTGCATAATATCACCTTTGCAGGGAACAGCACCCTCACGGGCTTTGTCACCTTTGAGAAGACTCAGGCCACGGGTGACATGAGTGTTGCCGCCGGTGGTACTCTGACTCTGGAGAACCTTACCTTTGACCTGCGCGGTCTGTCCATGGGTGATAAGACCCTCATCGTCGTCAAGGACGGTGGCAATCTCGTGAACTGGGATGAGTATAATGTGCACTTTGTCTACAGCGGCGTGAAGGTGAACAGTGACGCGGTGGTTTTTAAGGGACCAGGTGTGATTGGGTTCTCCTGGGATTATGATGAGGATCATGATGATGACCTGTTCTGGAATGGTGCTGCCGATAAGATGTGGAACATCAGTTCCGCCAACTGGAGCAGTACCGAGGGCGGCACAGAATCTGAGGTGTTCACCGCTCTTTCCAATGTCTATTTTGGTGAAGGCGGCGCGGAAGACCGCGAGATATCCGTTACGCAGGATATGGTGGTGGCAAATCTCGGCGTGTCGGATGGCGGCTACAGCTTCAGCGGTGCTCGTGTGGCTGTGCTGGGGGATGCGACCTTCGAGCACAAGGAGGGTGCTGTTACTTTCAATAACCAGCTGGTGGTGCAGGGCGGACTGCAGGCTGAAGAAGGCTCCGGCAGTGTAGCGCTGCTGGGCGGTGCGACCATCGTTGAGGATGCCGTATTCAGGAATCTCACCACCACCTTTGCCGGGGATATGACTGTGGGCGGTAAGCTGACCGTAGAAGCCGGTGATGCTTCGACTGCCGGTACCCTCACAATCACCGGCAATGTGACGGCGCAGGAGATGGAATTTGCGGTGAGTGCCGGTGCTGCGTCCGACTCAAATCCTGATTATAACAAGCATCTGGTGAACGTATCCGGCAACCTGACCGCCAGGGACAACGGTTCGATTACCATCGGCGGCACGGCTGCTCAGTATTACACCGGCACTGTAACCGCCGGCAACCTGACCGTCAATACGAAGGAACATGATGTGTATTTCAGCTATCTCCAGGTAGGCAAACTCACTGTGGGGGAGGGCTCCACGGTGCATGTGCGGTCTTCCTCGGATGCTGTGCACGTGTCCTCTTCCGTCTTCCCGGAGGTTGATTTGTACGGCACCCTGGCGCTGGATGCTCCCGGCGTTACCTATAATGACAGCCACAAGGTGAATGTGATGAGTGATGCTGCCAGACTGGTTTTCGGTGAGGGCTGCACCATCGCAGACCTGCAGATTTTCGGTAAGCAGGATAACACCGGTAGCTCGAGCTACACGGATGTGGATATCGAGGTGAACTCCCGCTCCGCCACGGTGACGGAGATGCGGGATTTGGGCACCCTGAAAGTAGAGACCGGCACACTGACGGTGAAAAATGCAGGTGGCGCGGTACACGGAGAGTTGTTTCTGAATAACGGCAAGCTGCAACTGGGTGAGAATACGAATGATATCATGGCGGCCGGTTCCGGTGCTGTCCGCCTGGAGAATGGCGGCATTCTGGATATCGGCAAGAGCTCCCAGACCCTGTTTGCCAATAATCAGGTATTCCTCTCCGGAGCCTCCACTATCACGAGCGAGGCTGATGGCGGCCTGTCGCTTGGTGACGGAATCATCATAAACTATAAGGATTCCGGTAATAGCATTGAAACTAAGTTGACCGCGGAGAAGGATTTTACCCTGAACTCTACCCTTGCCGGTAGTTCTCTGGAGATTTCCGGTCACATCTCCGGTAGCGGAGAAATGGAGCTTACCGGGTCCGGTTCGGTGGTGCTTTCCAGCGCTAATACCGACTTTTCCGGAACGGTGACGGTGCAGGAGGACTCTACGCTGACCCTGCAGAATACAGATGCCCTGCTGAATGCCGGTGTGGTTCTGAATGAGGGTGCCACCCTGGCCCTGGACGCACCCGATACGGTCACGCTCAAAGCCCTTACTTTTTCTACCGGTTCGACTCTGGACATTTCCTCCATTGTTGCTACGGAGGATTTCTCGGACCTGTATACCGTACTGAATGTTGGTAAGAAGGCTGTCACCTTCGGTTCTCCGGGGGAAAAGGTAGAGTTGAATCTTATCTTCTCTGAAAAGCTGGACACGATGAAGACCTACAACCTCATGACCGGGGTGTCTTCCATCGACAACCTTAGCTTCAACATACAGCACAATGGCGCAGCTCTGGATGCCTCTCAGTACAGGATTGAGCTGGATTCCACTACAGGTCTGCTCTACATCACCACCATGATGGGTAATGTGTGGAATGGCGAAGGAACTGGCGAAAGTGACAAAATCTGGAGCTCTACGGGTGGGTTTGCTAACTGGAGCGAAGGGAAGTACAATGAAAATGAAACCCTTGGATACACGGCTGCTGTTTTCCGTGACTTGACTCAGAAAGAAGAAAAGGTAACGGTGCAGGGTACGGTTACCCCCGGGGATATTTATTTCACTGCGGATGCTACCAAATATACGCTTGCTTCCGATGAAACAAATGGCGGCAGCCTGGCTGCCGGTACCCACATTCACAAGCCTGGCGAGGCAGACGTAACTCTGAGCCTGGCTGGTAATACCACCAAGGATACTGCTCTCGGGAACGTGGAGGTGCAGGCCGGCAGCCTGATTCTGGGCAATGAGCTTGCGGTGAAGGGTACTGTGACCGTGGAAAAGGATGCCAATCTTAAGCTTACGGACGGCTCCGGTGGGCTGACCATGGTTGCAGAGAAAGATGATGAGGCGTTCATTACCTACAGTGTATCTGCTATTGGTGGGGATGCCTCGCTCAGCGGTGTAACCATGGATGCTGCCGGTATCAGAGGCACGGGTAAAAATGCCAGCAGCGCAGATAAGCTGCTGGTTCAGGGAACTGCCCATCTGTCAAATCTTACTCTTTCAAATTTTGAGACGAATCGTTACGATGACGATACAAAGGGTATCGTGACATTGTCTGACGTCACATTGGACTCTACTGGTAAATTGAGGGATGTGGTAATTGGCGCGGGGGTGGAGGTAGAGTCGTCCGGTTCCTACACTCTTTCCGGAAATATTACGTTTGATAGTGCTCTCTCCAATAGAGGCACGGTCACGTTCGATATGTCCGATATTCACGTAGATATTGGTAACATAGCGTATTCGTATGAAAAAGATTCGTCCTCCACGGACGAGAATCCTCAATATGTTTATGTTTATCAATTTGTTAAATCTGATGATGCCGGGACGGTGACGACAACATCGTTCCAGTCCAGCCAGGTTTCCATTAACGGTGTCAATCTGGCTACCGGTTTGGCGAAAGATGTCGGAGTTATTTTCTCGGATAGAGGAAACGGCTCTTTTGCGCTGAGTATCGGTAATGATACGGTCAGTATGCCTCAGTGGGATGCGCGTTGGGGCAAGGTGGAAAATGCCCCCAGCCTCTCCCGCCGGTATGCCGGTAATGCTGACTATGTTGATTTGGCCGCGGGACTTGAGTTAGACGAGAGTGACGCTAGGGATACGACATATTATAGGTACAGTTCCATTGTCAGCGAGGATAATGCTGACAAGGTTAATGGGGAAAATGGCGCTATTGTGGTGACGCTGGCTCCTGGTGTAACTGGAAATTTTGCCGTTGGCGGGCTCGTTGAGAATGGTTATGTTATCGGCAGTACCTGGTATGAGGGGTGGCGCTATAAGAATAATGTTGAGGTGTGGATAGAGGACCGCTCCGCCATCAGGAGCGTTATCGGCGGTTTGGACAATAAGTCAGGCCAATGGACAGGGGCTTTTCAGGATGCCGCCACCCATATAGTGGTGGACTCTGCCTATGATGTTAACAATCCTGACCTGGAAGTTAGTGACTGGCGCTCCTGGGATAAGTCGTACGTCATTGCTGGTTCCCGCTGGTGTAATCAGGAAGGCGAGAGCTTTGTGACGGTGCGCTCGGGTGAGATTTACAATATTTTCGGTGCATCGTGCGGTGGTCATTACAGCGGTGCATGCTATGAGTATCAGTATAAGGAAGGAGAGAAAGAGGGTGTTCATGAGACATGTCCAATCGTGCCAGGATATCATGAATCATGGTGGAGTACCCTTATCTGGGATGTGAAGCAGACCGGTACCTCACATGTATATGTTGAAGGTGGAAGAATCGGTGAAATTTTTGCCGGCGGCTTCTTCTCCACCCTTGATGTGGGCGAGGGTAATCGCGCCGTGAAAATGGTGCTCAGCGGCGGAATACTTGGCGGCGAAAACGAACAGCTGCGTGTTTTCGGCGGTGCAGATCATGGCACTGTCACAGGTGATATTTATGTGCGCATGGAAGGATCGGCCAATATTCTTTCCATCCTGGTAGGTGGCTCGAACGCCGGTACGGTGAATGGTGATATCGTTCTTGACCTTATCAGTGGTAGGGCTACCAAGGTCGAGGCTCCTGGTAAGGGGTGGAGTTATAGAGAGTATGACGTTGCTACTATTAATGGTGACATCACGGTAAATCTGTACAGTGAGTTCGAGCTGGGGCAAGGTATTGTCGACGGTGTTTATGTAGACGCCGGCCTTTATGGCGGTAAGGAGAAGTCGAACTTTGTCAATATCGCTAAGGATGGGTGTTATAGCCGCCTTCATTTTGCTGAGGGCAAGGTATATGATCTGGCTTCCGTGGTGAAAGAAGTCGGTGATACCTCGGATAATCAGAAAATTAAAATTGGTGATACCTCGGAAGATTCAATTATCGTGACCGGCTTTGACCGTTTTGAGCTGGAGAATAAGGCTCATGTGGTGTTGGGACTCGGGTTGTTCGATGCTGATATGGATCCTGAGAAGGGGGCGAGCACCGAACTCGTAATCAGTGGTAAGGGTGTCGTGGAGGTGATTGGGCACGGGCTTGTATACGAAGCGCCCATTTTGGGCGATTATGGTGCCATACTCGGCTATAAAACCGAAAATGCCCGTAACTTCTGGCGTGACATCCGACTTGAGGACAGCGCTACGCTCAAGATTTCAACCAGTGTTATCGGCCTGACAGGTAGTGCGGACGATCGCACCATCACTGTGACGGACGGTACGACCATTGATTTCTCCGGTGTTCCGGGAGTTCCGGGAGAAACGGGAGAAACGGGAGAAAAGTGGTATACGGGTGATTCTGACTTCGCCGGGCTGGGATTCAACGTGGTTATCGCAGGCCATGGCGTGGATGGAAAGGGTGCCATCTACAAGGGTAAGAATGATGACTCATGGTACCCGAAGGCAGAAACGTTCAGCCCCAAGTTTCAGCGAATTATACTCCCGAATGTGGAGCTAACCAGCAGTGCCTCCGTGAAGGTGGTGGCGGGTGAGACTCTGCTCATGAATAATGCCAGCGAGCAGGAGGGGGGGGCTTACGCGCAGGGGACGGCGCATCTGGGGTTGAATAAGCATACCTTCACCAAGCTGGGCGCAGGTGATTTCATTGCCCGCTCGGTGAAGATAACGCCCGGTACCATTCTGGTGCAGCAGGGTGGCTTTGGTTTTGACCTGACGGACGATGCCTCCCAGACGGATATGGTGCTGGCTGCCGACGGCGAACTGAAGCTGAACGCCTCAGGCCTGAAAACTGGAGGCGCTACCAACCTGACACTGCGTTCCTTGAGCGGTGCCGGTGCAGTGAAGCTGAACGGCAGCACGCTGACGCTGCATACAGATGCCGATTCTCCCTATTATTCTCCCTATTATTATGGTGAATACATGACGGATGAATACCGGAATGATGCTCAGGACTATGACCAGTTCTCGGAGACGACTGGCTTCGGCTATGCGGTATTCAGCGGCATGATTAGTGATGCCAAGGGGGGGGGCAAGCTTGTCAAGACCGGCACCTGGGTGCACTATATCTCCGGCAGCAGCAGTACCTACACCGGCGGTACCCAGTTGCAGGAGGGGCGCCTTTACCTGTTGGGTACCAGCGAGGCATCAACGTTTACCAAGGATACGTCCAAGACTGCCGCAGGTGTGGCCGGCACGGGTAAAATCGAATGGGTCAGCGCGGATGCTGAGCTTTATCTGGGGCATGGTACCCGCATCTACAACAAGGGTACAACCGATGCGCAGGGCGGTTTCATGACCATTGGCGTGGAAGGTGTGACCGGTGGTGTGCTGGAGGACTTCGTCGGTATTCACGGCACGGTGACGATGGGCGGGGTGGAGTATGTGGAAATCGATACGCATAACCTGAAGTCCATTGATGTGGCGGCTGTGTACGCAGATGGCACAGCCTATGCGGCCGGAACGGATATTGACCGTAACAAGATGCTGCTGGTGAAGCTGAGCGACTGGGCGACTGCGAAGGACTCGCCTGTATCCGGTTTATCCGCTACCGGATACAATGAGGCTGCCTATTCCGGCATTCTTGCTGATTATTCCAGCAGTGTGGCTGCAGGTCTGCACAAGGTGGGTGTGGGCACGCTGGAGCTCGACCAGAGGAACACCTACACAGGCAGAACTCAGGTAGGGGCGGGCACGCTCCGCCTGCGGGGCTGGGGTACCGTTGGCTACGGTGAGG
Source organism: Akkermansia sp. (assembly GCA_017546445.1). Taxonomy (GTDB): domain Bacteria; phylum Verrucomicrobiota; class Verrucomicrobiia; order Verrucomicrobiales; family Akkermansiaceae; genus Akkermansia. The sequence continues at coordinate 47,667 of JAFYWX010000030.1, forward strand.
TTCAGGTGGACAAGGGGGCTTCTCTCATGCTCGCTTATAACGGTGGCTATGATGTTGATAAGACGGTGACGAAAGATGATGAAACGATCAGGCTTTCCAATAATATGACGCTTTCCGGCGCCGGTGACAAGCAGTGGACGATTCAGCTTGAAGAGGATGAGTCGCAAGCTGCTTCGGGTGCGACCCATTCCGCCACGGATGGCCTGACGGCGGCTCTTATTTCCGCAGTGGGCCGTTCTGTGACCTTTACCCTGAGTGGCAACATTCATGGAGACGGCGGTGTGCTGCATTCCGGCGAAGGTACCCTGGTGCTCTGCGGTGATTCCTCGTACACAGGCGGTACCGTCATCACGCGTGGTGTGGTGGATGTGCAGAGCGCCTTCGGCCTGGGTGATACGGCCAAAGGCAATAGCGCGGTCAAGCTCGGGAAGGATGCCGATCTGCACGTGACCGTGGAGCCTGGCTCGGGGGGCGGACGCCTGGCCACCACGCTTGCCACGGTGGGAGATGAAATTCTGGGCGATGTATCCATTGTCGGCTCTAAGTACACAGAGCGCGTATTGCACATGGCGGATAATGGCTACAATGCCGCTACAACCACCCTGGGAGAGAAGGGAACGTTCCTGCTTTGCGGTGAGCCCATCGATGGGCAGGGAATAAGCTCCCACTCCGGTCTGCTTACCGGCAGCGGTACCGTGGTGGTGTCTGATGCACTTGGCTCGGGTACCACGGCCACCTTTGATACGATTACGAATTATTCCGGCGATTTCCGGGTGGAAGGCCATAAGTCTTCTATTCATGTCGATAACGGTTCCTATAGTGAAGGCAGCATCCAGGTGGCCGGGCAGCAGGCTTCGGTGCAGATTGGTGGTAACGTGTCCATCGTTGCCGGTGAATCGATGTATCTGCGTTCTACGGGCGTTGTTCCCAATCAGAATGATACGCCTGGTATGGGAACTGGGGCTGTTCTCGTTTCGCATGGTGAGGTCAGTGTGGCTGCTGATGCTGTGCTCTCGGTGAGACGTGGTGAGACGTATTACTCCTATGACCTCAGCGGACTCAGCGAACTGGAGAAGGCTGTCTCTGTTACTCCGACAGAGATTGCGCTTCCTGAGTATACTGGTGGAATCAGCGACAGTGATTATCATAAACTGGGCGAGGATTTGGAAATCCCGGATTATACCGGACGTTTCAAATCGGGCCTTGCCGTCAATCAGCAGGCTGTCGCTGGTGTGAAGGCCGATGTCGGTCTCACTCTGGCCGGTGGTTGCACCTATGAGACGTCCAGAGGCCACCTCAGCCTGATGGGGGGCTCGTTAAAGCTCGATACTCTGGAGAATAACCAGCTGACATTCAACACAACACTGGATTACACCTGGCTGAATGAGGTCAATGTGGCACAGCTGGTGCTTTTCAGTGATGTCGGCAGCGTTACGTTCGTTTATGACAATGTGACCGCGACGAGGGATTCCGGCGTGTACTACACCCAGGCCGACCGCTACCTGACCGGCAGCGACTATATCGACTCTCAGACCATGCTGGTGTATGACTCTAATGTGGGTGTGGTCTATCTGCAGATCAAGACGCCCGAGCCCACAACAACCACCCTGGGCCTGGTGGCGTTGGCAGCCATGGCTGCCCGCAGACGCAGGAAGAGGGATTAAGGATTAGGGATTAAGGATTAATCAGAATTATGCGCGCCGTGGGGACTTTCACCCTGCGGCGCGGTTGATTTTGGGGGCGCCTTGGCGCAAAATGCGGGTTAATGCTTTTTCTTGCAAGCTTTTTGCTCGCCATGGCGGGCGGAAAGTGATAGACTGCTCCTTAACCGACATGAGCGATTCTACTTATATCTATGACAACGTTGGCGAGTACCTGAAGCTGGGTAAGACCATCTACAGCCCCACCATGTACCTGGGGCCGGGGCTTCAGCCGTACTGGATGCAGGCTGCCGCTTACGCACCTGTGGCGGAGACCGCAGGGGTGCTTACGGCGGAGAACACCACCAGACTGGTGGAAAGCTGCACCACCCCTGAGCAGCGCGCAGAGCTGGCAGAGAAGGGCACGGTGGATTTCATTGCCGATGGCCCCTGCGGTAAGTATCATGCCTATATTTATGCCCAGGCAGAAGGCCCGCTGCTGATTCTCCTTTCCCTGCATGTGGACGATTTCCTGAAGCAGGGCATTGATGCCCAGTGCTCAGATATTCACCTGCCGTCCTGCAACCCGCCCTCGTGGCGCCGTTTCGGCACCCTGCAGCCTATGTGGGAGGGTGCCCCCGTGCTTACCAAGGATGATACGCTTGCCCTGGTGAACAGCTTCCTGGGCGAGAAGGAATGGGCCCGCCTCAAGGACGTGGGCGACGTGGACTTCGCCTATCAGAACGCGAATGGCCGCTACCGTACCTCCGTGGTTTCCCAGCGTCTGGGCTATGATATTGCCTACCGCATCATCAACAGCCGCGTGTTCTCCATGAAGGAAATCAACCTTCCCACGGAATATGTGGAGCCGCTCACCCGTTTCACCAACGGTATCATTCTGGTGACGGGCCCGGTGGGCTGCGGTAAGTCCACCACGCTGGCTTCCATTATCGATTTCATCAACAGCGACCGCCACGATCACATCATCACCATGGAAGACCCCATCGAAACGGTGTTCGAATGCAAGGGCTGCCATGTGAACCAGCGTGAGGTGCACACCCACACCGAATCCTTCGCCCGCGCTCTGCGTGGTGCCCTGCGTGAGGACCCGGACGTCATCATGGTGGGTGAAATGCGCAACCTGGAGACCATTTCCCTGGCGCTTTCCGCTGCAGAAACGGGTCACCTGGTGCTGGGCACGCTGCACACCGGTTCCGCCGCCCGTACCATCGACCGTATTCTGGATGCTTTCCCCGTGGAAGAGCAGGACCACATCCGCGTGATGGTGTCCGAATCCCTGCGTGGTATCTTCTGCCAGCAGCTTGTTCCCCGAAAGGATGGCACCGGCCGCGTGATGGCTCTGGAACTGCTGGTGAACAACGCCGCTGTGGCCAACTCCATCCGCGAAGGCAAGACCTTCATGATTCCCGGCTTCATTCAGACCGGTAAGAACCAGGGTATGCGCCTCATGGATGACTCCCTGCAGCAGCTGTATCTCGACGGCATCATCGCCGGCGAGGAATGCCTGAGCCGCGCCACCGACCGCGTGATGATGGAGAAGTTCCTGAACGAACACCCCGAACCCGCCGCCCCCGCCCAGGCCTGAGTTGAACCTTTATCCCTTTTGTTAAAATGAAGAATAAGATTGACGTATTTTTCCAGGCCCTGGTGGACCAGGGTGGTTCTGACCTTCACCTTTCCGAGGGCGAGCCGCCGAAGCTGCGCGTGCACGGCGAGGTGACCGCCATCCGCGAGGAACCGCTTACCCACGAGGAGATGGTGGAGCTCATGGAGCCCATCTGCCCGCCCAAACTCTGGAAGGAGTTCTGCGAAATCGGTGATGCTGACTTTGCTTATGAAATGGACGAGAAATCCCGTTTCCGTTGCAATTTCATGAAGCAGCAGCGCGGTTACTGCTGCGTGTTCCGTCTCATTCCCACCAAGATTCTCACCCTCGAGCAGCTCAATGTGCCTGAGCAGATTAAGCGCTTCGGCGAGATGCGCTCCGGCCTGGTGCTGGTGACCGGCCCCACCGGTTCCGGTAAGTCCACCACCCTGGCAGCTCTTATCGACTACATCAACACGAACTACGCCCGCCACATCATCACCGTGGAGGAACCCATCGAATTCGTGCACCCCAGCAAGAAGAGCATCATTACCCAGCGCGAGGTGCCCAACAACTGCCCCACCTTCGCCGATGGTCTGCGCGCCTCCTTGCGTGAGGATGCTGATATCGTGCTGGTGGGCGAAATGCGCGACCTGGAGACCATCTCCCTCGCCCTCACCGCTGCAGAGACGGGCCTGCTCGTGTTCGGTACGCTGCACACCAACAACGCCCGCAAGACCGTGGACCGTATCATCGACGTGTTCCCGGCAGAGCAGCAGTCACAGGCCCGCACCATGCTGGCCGGCTCTCTCCGCGGCGTGGTGGCCCAGCTGCTCATGAAGCGCTGCGACAAGCCCGGCCGTGTGGCGGTGAACGAAATCCTCTTCGCCACTCCCGCTGTGAGCGCCATTATCCGCGAAGGCGCCACCCAGAAGCTGGCAGACGTCATTACCGGCGGCAAGGGCCTTGGCATGCAGTTCATGGACGACGCCATCTGGCAGAAGCTCCAGCAGGGCCTCGTCTCCCCGGAGGAAGCGTACATGAAGGCCATCGATAAGGCTCGTTTCAAGAACTTCCTGCCCAAGGAGCTGCAGAATATGGCTAACGCTGGCGGGGCATAAGTCCTCGCGCAGCGAGAATTTCGCTTGCCAGGCCGGAGCTGGCGTCAGGCTGCGGCGGCTGGTCAGGGCGAAGCCGGATATCGTTCCCCTGAAAATCAATTCCTATAATAAGCCGTGCACCGGGAACCAATCTCCCGATGCACGGTTTTTTACCCCCTTATTTGAGCCCCGGAAGGGCAGCAGCTAATAGCCCCGTGTGGAGCCGCTTTGCTACGCCCTCACCGCCCGCACTGCTGCTTATGCCAGCGGTGATGCCGTGCTGTGCGGCGATTTCCGCGAGGTGAATCATACACTGGCGGCGCCGGCGCACCTGATTACGCCTTCCCGAACATGCCCAGTACTCGCTCAATGATGGGCGCCATATCATAGTACTTATACTCGGCCAGGCGGCCACCGAAGATGACATTCTCCTCGGCCTCTGCCAGGGCTTTGTACTGTGCATAGAGGGCGTTGTTTTTCTCATCGTTCACCGGGTAGAAGGGCTCGCTGCCCGGCTTCCATTCGGTGGAGAATTCGTGCGTGACAACAGTCCGGGGCAGGGCATAAACGGCATCGCCGAAGTGTTCAAAGTGCTTGTGCTCAATCACGCGGGTGTAGGGTACCTGGCGCTCGGTGTAGTTCACCACGGCACAGCCCTGGTAGTTGGGGGTATCGAGGGTTTCTTCCTCGAAATACACCGTGCGGTATTCCAGCTGACCGTAGCGGTAGCCGTAGAATTCATCAATCTTGCCGGTGAACACAATCTTATCTGCCTGGGCTTCCCAGTATTCGCGGCGGGAAAAGAAATCCTCATTGCAGAGGCAGTCGCTGCCCTTCAGCAGGGCATTGGTCAGCTTGTTGTAACCGCCGATGGGGATGCCCTGGTAGGCATCATTGAAGTAGTTGTTATCGTACACGAGGCGCACGGGCAGGCGGCGGATGATGAAGGCGGGCAGCTCAGTGCAGGCGCGGCCCCACTGCTTCTCAGTGTAGCCCTTGATGAGTTTCTCGTATATATCGCGCCCCACGAGGCTGAGGGCTTGCTCCTCCAGGTTGCGGGGGGCGGTGGCACCGCACTTCTGCATGGCGGTCAGGGTATCCTGTTTCTGCGATTCGATGATGGCAGCGGCTTCATCCGGGGTGGTGCAACCCCACATCTGGTAGAATGTGTTCATATTGAAGGGCAGGTTATAGAGCCTGCCCTCGTAATTGGCTACAGGGGTGTAGGTGAAGCGGTTGAACGAGACCAGGCTGTTCACGAAATCCCACACGGCCTTGCTGGAGGTGTGGAAAATGTGGCACCCGTATTTGTGTACATTGATACCGTGCTGCTCCTCGCAGTAGATATTGCCGCCGGTGTGCGGGCGCTTGTCGATAACCAGGCAGCGCTTGCCTTGCCTGGTTGCCATGCAGGCAAAGGTGGCGCCGAACAGACCGGAACCGACGATGAGGTAATCGTACGGCTTTTTGTTACCTGCAGCAATGCTCATGATGGGGAGAGTCGTTAGAGAAAGCAGGATACGGAATGTACCGTATCTCAGAACGTAGCGTCAGTCTACACCAGACGCCGCCGTGAAGTCAAGGCACGATTGACCATATGGGCGGTTTTTCCCGCATTTTCCCGCATGAGCCCCTGGAGCTTTGCTGTTGTCCTTTGTCCATTGGGTGCTTCTGATATATTGAAGCCGCCCGCCAAATGGGAGTTTGTCGGGCAGCTGTTTTTGTCGGAGCAAGGGACTTTAGTCCCTCATCGCTTGAGTTTTCGGGACTGAAGTCCCGTGCTCCGAAGATTTGAGCCCCCGCCAAATCGCCATTTGCAGAGTTATTAGAATTGCCCCATTATCAATTGAACTTTCTGATGCATCACGCATCCGGGGCGGTATCGGGCCAGTCGTGGCGGGGGTAGCGGCTGGCGAGGTCCTTTTTCATCTGGGGGTAGCCGTTGCGCCAGAAGGAGGCGAGGTCGCTGGTAATCTGGTAGGGGCGCTGGTTGGGCGCCAGGATTTCCACCAGGCATTTCACGCGCCCCTCCGCAATGACCGGCGTGTGCGGCACGCCGAAAAGCAGCTGGCACTTGAGCCCGAAGGTGGGGGTGCCGTCCTCGCGGTACAGCAGCTTGACCTCCCGCCCGTTGCTCAGTTTGATGGCTTTGGGCGCATAGCGGTTCAGGCATTCTTTCTGCCAGGGGGAAAGCCATTCGCCCAGAATCGGCAGTACGGGGCGGTTCTGAATCTCCTTGTAACTGACGGCACCCTCGCAGAGCATGGTGATGGCAACCAGGCGGTCTTCCTCGCCGAAATCGGGCATTTCCAGCTCCGGCATGGCGGCGCGCAGGCAGCTCAGGCGGTTAATCCACTGGAGCACGTGGCCATCCCACCCCTCCAGCCGCAGGTTGCCGCGCAGCACTTGCTCTGCCAGCAGCGGGGCTGCGGCATCCGGTGCGGCATCGCCGGTTTCTCGCTCGGCAATCACCAAATCGCGGTACAGGAGCCTGTGGTGGTTCAGCACGCGCTTGCGGGCGGGGTCGAACACGGCCACGTCGTCCTCATGCACCGGCAGGTCATCAGCGGTGAGAATGGTGCAGCGGGCCAGGCGGGTCTCCACATTCCTGCCGCCCACTTCGGTCATATCCGCCGCCAGGAAAATCTCTGCATTCCGGGCCACGGAGTCTGCGGCGATGCTGCCGCCGCGGCGCTGGCAGAGGCGGGCGGTGCCGGTGGCGGTGTTGTTGCGGGCGGCTACGTGGGTGGGGAAACTGCCCAGCAGACCCCGCACCACACCAGCGCGGTTGGCTGCGAAATCCGGCGCGGTGGGGTGCCCGTGCATCATCTGGCGGAAGGCCTGGGCCACCTCGCGGGCGGCGCGGGCCATGATGCCCAGGCGGTTGCATTCCGCCGGGTTGAAATGGAGCTGGATGGCGGCCTCCAGCGCGCGCCACTCGGCCTGGAAATCGGTGAAATCGCCCTCGTGGCGCAGGGTATCGCTCAGCCCGGTGTTCAGGGCAATGGATTCGCCCTGCAGCAGAGCGGCAATGGCGGCCATCTCGGCCTGGCAGCCATAATCCAGACCGGCTACCAGCAGGCGGGCCAGCACCGGGGGCAGGGGGAATTGCAGCATGCTCCGCCCGGTGGCGGTAAGCCCCTGGGAGTCTGCGGCGCCCAGTTCCTCCAGCAGTTGCCAGGCGCGGGTGGTTTCGGCCTCGGTGGGGGCATCCGGCCAGGGGAAGTGGCGGATATCGCCCAGGCTGCGGCAGCCCCAGGCCAGCAGATTAAGGAAGGCCTGCGAGATATCGGCCCGGTGAATTTCCGGCGCGGGGAAGGGGGCGCGGCGGCGGTGCTCGGCCTCGCTCCACAGGCGGATGCAGCGTCCGGGACCCAGGCGGCCGGCGCGACCGGTGCGCTGCTCTGCCTGGGCCTGGGAAATGGGTACCACGTGCAGCGTGGAGATGCCGCGGAGCGGATCCCAGCGGGATTCCCGCGCCGTGCCGCTATCCACCACCGAGCGCACGCCCTCGATGGTGAGGGAGGTTTCCGCAATGTTGGTGGATACAATGACGCGCGGGCGGCAGCCGAGCTCCACGGCCTGCGCCTGGGCTTCCGGCGTGAGCTGGCCATGCAGGGCAAAGACATCTCGCCCGCGCATCCAGCCCACATTTTCCAGAATCTCCACCGTGCGGCGGATTTCGTATGCCCCCGGCAGGAATACGAGCACATCGCCGCAATCCTCATGCTCCACCAGCTGGCGCACGGCGGCGGCGCATTGTTCCCACACGGGCGGGGGCTGCACATAGCCGAACTTGTTGCGCACCGGCACGGGCGGCATGTAGCTTACCTCCACAGGGAAGAGCCGCCCCTCTGCCCGCAGCACGGTGGCTTGCGGCAGGTAGCCCTGCAGTTTATCCAGCTCCAGCGTGGCCGACATGACGAACACGCCAAGCTCCGGACGGCTGTGGCGCTGCAGCTCCAGTACGCGGGCCAGGCACAAATCGCCGCTGAGCCGGCGCTCATGCACTTCATCGAAAATAACAGCGGAAACGCCTTTCAGCTCCGGATCCTCCGTCAGGCGGCGTTCCAGAATACCATCGGTCACAAACAGAATGCGGGTGGCAGCGCTGCGCTGGGAATCGAAACGCACAGTGTAGCCCACCTCCTGGCCGAGCCGGCAGGGAAACTGCCGCGCCACATAACCCGCCAGCAGCCGCGCCGCCAGACGCCGCGGCTGCACCACGATGATGGTTCCTTGTTCCCCAAGACCGGCCTCCAGCAGCATGCCCGGCACCCGGGTGGATTTGCCGCTGCCCGTGGGTGCGCTGAGCAGCACACAGAACCCCGGCTGCCGCACGGCTTCCAGGATGTCTCCGCGAATCTGGTCAATGGGTAACATAAGGTGCGCCGCATTGTACATTATGCTTCCATGAGAAGTCAAGTCCCCAAATCTCGCGGGCACCGCCCGCGAATTCTCCCTGCCTGTCAAGGGGTGAGAAAAAGTGTATTCCAACGAATACGGTGATTTTCACCAACCACTACAGCGTGTATTATTTCATATTCTACGAAAATGGAGACCATTTCGTCTGACGACGAGAATTTTATTGGCCGTTTCCCCAGCAAGTTACTCACTTCGTCGTCCCCCCATTATGCGTGGATAGGATTTATAACTTGCTATCGTGTTACTGATGCGATATACTTCCGAAAGACTTTTCTGCGTATTCTAAACTAACTGCTAATATGTCCAAAAACTTTCTCACACACATAGGGGGATTGCGTGGCGTTGCTATTCTTCTGGTTATCCTGTTCCATTTGTGCCCGGCTTTCTTTCCGAATTGCTACTATGGCGTGGATGTGTTCCTGGTCATAACAGGGTATCTGCTTTTCTTAGGCCTGGATCGCAATGATGGCTCCTGGAGGTCTACGGGGATATTTGCTCTCAAGAAGGTACAGCGTATTCTGCCTGCCGTGAGCGTGGCTGTGCTGCTGACTGTGCTGGCTGGTATTTATTTTTTGGATAAGACCATGCTGGAGGCAGTTGCGCGTCTGGGGCGATATGCTCTGTTTGGAATGGCTAATAACCATCTGAACAAGGTGGTGAGCGACTACTTTGATACAACCGCTGCTCAGAATCCCTTGCTGCATATGTGGTATATCGGCATTACGTTGCAGGTGTATCTTCTGTTCGCCCTTGGTGTGGTGATTTGCAAGAAGCTCACCCACAAGGTAACTATGCGGACTCTGGTTGTGATAGGGATTCTTTCGTTGGTGTGGAAGTACCGTATGGAGTTGTTTGGGCTTCTTTCGTATGTGGGTATCGCCTCGGATGCCGTTACCGCACCTACCCATTATGATACCATGCCTCGCCTTTGGGAAATTCTCGCCGGCGGGGCGATAATGCTGCTGCCGCCCGTGCGCAACAAATGGGGGCAGAGCCTTCTTGCCCTGCTGGGAACTGTGTGTCTCAGCACTGCTTTTTATCTTGCCCAGGCAGAAATTATTGTGGTTCTGGGTACCATGCTTATTATCCGATATGCCAGTGGAAGCAAGGTGGAATGTTTGTTCAGCAACCGCCCCCTCTTGTGGGTCGGGGCAGTCTCGTTCTCTCTCTATCTTGTGCACATGCCTGTGTTTGTGTTCTATAAGGGGTGGATTGTAGTGCCTCCCACCTTGTTGGAATACATTGCAATGCTTGGTATTACGGCTGTATTGGGCGTGCTGTTCTGGTGGCTTGTGGAGAAACGCCGTATCAGCTGGAAGGTGTGGGTTCCCTTGTATGTGGTGACGATGTCTCTTTGCCTTATGGCCAAGAAAACATCCATTATTCATGATATGGTGGCAGGTGAGCAGGAAGAGATTGTGGTGAAATCATACGATGATTGGAAGTATGTAACCAGAGAGTCGGATCTGATGCGGGGGTATGTCTTTGAGCATATGGGATATTGGGGCGGTGTGTTCAGCATGGCGGATGCTTCGAAGCCTGAGGGTATGCCTGAGGAGTCTCTCCTTCTTGTTGGTGATGCCGCCGCATCTAATCCCAGCTTTGTATTGATGGGCGATAGCCATGCTGCCAGTATGTGTCCGGGGGTTGATGTGCTGTGCCGAAAGCATAAGCTTTCGGGTGTGTATCTGCCTACTGTTGTGTCTCCGTTCTGGAACTATGAAGTACAGCGTGACCGCCATGGATACTTCTGTGACAGAAATAAGATGTTGGCTTTGTTGGAATGGCTGAAGGGGCAGCCCCAGCTGGAATATGTGGTGGTGGTTCAGCGATGGTATCAGCGCTGCCGGGTTAATAAGTATGATTGGGATAAGAAATCTGCGGATTTATCTATGGCCGCCCACACGGATGCTCTGCGTCAGTTTGCCTCCAAATTGGCAGAAATAGGTAAAAAAGTGATTCTGATGGATCAGATTCCGGATTATGAGACAAATCCCCGCACGTATGCCAAGTGGTGTATTCGCCACAAGCGCAATCCAGCGGATCGTATGCAACCGTTCCTGTGCAGCCGCGCCCGTTATGAGAAGCGTCATGCTGATTATCTGAAGATGCTGGACACTCTGCAAAAGGAAGGATTGTGTCAGGTGCTCAGCTTTGACCGCGCCCTTGATGCAGAGGGAAATTACACGTCCTACGCAGGAGGGGAAGTGCTTTATCGCGATGATAATCATCCGACTGCCCCTGGCGCTATCTGGATGATGGAGCAGATAGGTCCGGATTTTCTCAATATGGTAAAAGCGGCTGGTGCCTCTGCTGAATAAGTTATGCATTGCTAAAAGCACCCCTTTGGATAAAAACAGAGGGGTGTTTTCTCTGTAGGAAATTGTAGAGGCATTGGGCGCGCCAGACCGAGGTTGCTAGTTTAAGGAAAGGGCAATCTATTTTGCAGAGATACCCGGGAGCGTACGTGAACATTTGGAAATTGTGGTGGCGAGCTCATTCGGTGCTTGCAGGATTGCGGTCAGTGTGGTATATATTTGTAGTTGCCTATGCCGAAAATTGCGGTCATCAGTGATATTCATGCAAACCTGCACGCCCTGTATGCAGTCATGGCTGACTTCCAGGGTGAGCAGTGTGATGCCGTTGTGTGCCTGGGGGATGTGGTGGGCTATAATGCTTATCCTCAGGAATGTGTGAATGAAATTCGTGCGCTGGGGTGTCCGGTGGTGAAAGGAAACCATGATGATGAGGTGGTGAACCTGGAGAACACGCGTATGAATCGCATTGCCCGCATGGCCATGGAATGGACCCGCGCGCAGCTGGACGAGGAGAGCCTGACCTGGCTGCGCAGGCTGTCTCTGCAGCGCATCGACCGCGCGAAATTCACTATGGTGCACTCCAGCCTGGATTTGCCGCAGGCTTGGAATTATATCCTGAATGCAAATGATGCTACGGGGAATTTCCTGCGGCAATTCCAGCCGCTCTGCTTTCATGGCCACACCCACCAGGCCCGCGTATTCACCTGGGAGGGCGGTCGCGCCTTTGAACACACGGATTACTGGATGCAGCTGGTGCAGGAGGGGGAAACCACGGTGCAGCTGGATTTGGAATCGGGCCGGAAATATTTCATCAATGTAGGCTCTGTGGGCCAGCCTCGCGATGGCGACCCCCGCGCTTGTTACGCTATCTATGATTCCGATGCCGCCACGGTGCGGCTCCGCCGTGTGGTGTACGATGTGGCCGGGGCGCAGCAGGCCGTGCTGGCCGTGGGGCTGCCGGAATACTTGGCCGAGCGTCTGGAAACCGGCCACTGATTCAATTCTCTTCTATAGTTTTCTGAACACTCTCTATCCATGTTATCTGTCATCCGCAACTCTCTTCCTGCTATTATCCTGCTTATTCTGGGGGCTCTGCTGGCCTCGTATCTGGTGCCTGTGGAGCTGGAACAGATGAGGTGGGAGGTGCCCGGCATGCCGGAAACCTATCCTATCGAGCAGCTGTGCCGCCCGGTGCTGCTGGGGGTGCTGTGCTTCCTGCCGTTTGTCGGGGCGCTCATGTACATGTTCATGGGAACCATGGACCGCTACATGACCCGCAATTTCGTCTCGTACTTCCTGATGTGTACGATGATTATGCTCCTCATCTACATCCTGGCAGACTTCACGGATAACATGGAGCGCTTCCGCTCCCGCTTTGATGACCCGGTGATGCAGGCGCTGCATTTCTATGGCACCCAGCTGCCCATGTTCCTGTACCAGATTCTGCCATACACCCTGCTGATGGGTACGCTCTGGTGCCTCAGCAAGCTGTGCGGCGGCAGTGAGATTACCGGCATGCTGCAGTCCGGCCGCTCCCTGCTGCGCCTTTGCCTGCCTGTTTTCATGATGGCGGCGCTGGCATCTCTGGCCTATGGTATCTGCGGCTTCCACTGGGCACCCAGCGGTTCGCTTTATCGCGAAATCGTGATGAAGAAGAACAAGAATGCGGATGGTACCCCCAAATCCATCGTTTACCGTAGCGATGCCACCTCTCGCATCTGGCGTATCAAGCACCCCGCGCTCATTACCAGCCCTGGCGACCCCATGATTGGGGTGAGTATCGACCAGTTTGACCCCGCCCAGCGCGGCAAGCTGCTGAAGCAGTACCGCGCAGAGAAGGCAACCTGGAATAAGGAGGACTCCTCCTGGACCCTTGAGAAGGTGTATGTGCGCGAAATGGCTGCCCCCGGCATCCGCCCCAAGGATGATGACTTTGTGGAGACGCTCACCCTGGCATTCCAGGAAAAACCGTACCAGATTATCAGCCCCAGCCAGAGCAAGAGCATTGACTCCATGGGCACATCGGCGCTGTATGAGTATATAGCCTCCGGCGCCGGCTCCCGCGAGGACCGCCGCAAGAAACGCACGGAGTGGCATGTGCGCATTGCCCGCATCTTCTCCTGCATGGTGCTTGTGCTGCTGGCCATTCCCAGCGCGGTGACCTTCCAGCGCCGCGGCACCATGAAGGGCATCGGCGTGGCGGTGCTGCTGGCCGCCCTCCTGCTGTTCCTGTACCGCGTCTTCCCGGCGCTGGGCGAATCGGGCCTCATGCAAGCCTGGCTCAGCGCCTGGATTCCGAACTTCCTCTACATCGGCATTGCCATCTACCTGTTCCGCAAGAACCTGGCACACCGCTCCTTCAAGGAATGGTGCCGCGCACGCTTCAAGGGTGAACTCTGATTCCTTTTTACCGGTATGAAGCGCCCCAGGGGGATTATTTTCGATTTTGATGGCGTTCTGGTCGATACAGAGTGGGCCATCTACCAATCCTGGGTGCATTTGTATGCCCGCGAGGGGCAGGAAATCTCCATTGCCACCTATGCCCCCTGCCTGGGGGCCGGCTATTCCCACTGGGACCCCGCCGCGCATCTGGAAAAGCTGACCGGTAAGACCTATGACTGGGAGAAGGAGACGCCCGCCCGCCAGGCCATGCTGGAGGCCGATCTGGAGCGCATGGGGCTTATGGACGGCGCGCTGGAGCTCATGGATTGGTGCGCAGAGCAGGGCATAGGGCTCACCGTGGCTTCCTCATCCTCCCGCCGCTGGGTGCAGGGCTGGCTGGAAAAACTGCAGATATACGACCGCTTTGCCGGCGTATTCACCCGCACAGATGGCTACGCCGTAAAGCCCAACCCCGCGCTCTTCGAGGCCGCTCAGCAATGCCTGGCCCTTCCGAAAGAGGAATGCCTCATCGTGGAAGACTCGGAAAACGGCACCATTGCCGCCCGCAATGCCGGTATCCCCTGTGTGGCGATTCCTAATCGCATGACCGAAAGTTCCGATTTTTCCCGCGCCGCCTACCGCTGCGCCTCCCTGAAGGCGCTTCTGAAGCAACTTCAGGAATCCTGCTGAGCGTGCATGGCCTCCCCCCGACTGGTGGCAGCCTGATAGGCCTAATCCCGACCTTTTCGAGGCCGCTCGACAATGCCTGGGCCTTCCGAAAGCCGAACCATTGCCACCCGGAAAATCCGTATTTTCCGTGTAACAATACCCAATCGCATGCTCAAATAATCCGATTTTTCCCGGGCCGCCCACCGTTGCGCCTCTCTGAAGACTCTTCTGAGGCAATTTCAGGAATTTTGCTAAGCCTATAAAATCAGTGCTTTAGAATTTGTGCTGAAAAAAATAGCAAAAAATGCAATTTTGTGCTTGCAATCGGCACGGAATCGATGTATAATTCGCCCGCACCCCGTCAACGACGGGCTTGCAGAATGGCTCGGTAGCTCAGTTGGTAGAGCAGCGGATTGAAAATCCGCGTGTCGGCGGTTCGATCCCGTCCCGAGCCATTATTTTTTTACCCTGATATCTCGATTTTTTATGCTCTTCATCACGGGGCGTAGCTCAGCCTGGTAGAGCGCCAGCTTTGGGAGCTGGATGTCGCAGGTTCGAATCCTGTCGCCCCGATCAGATTTTTTCGTCAATAACGCACTGTAGAAGATGTAACCCCTTCACAGTGCGCTTTTTCGTCTTGTGCTCGGTCATGGTGTTGTGTTAGCGTGGGTGTACACAAGGGTGCACACCGGGTGTACATGGGTGTACTTTTTGCCCCTTGGGTGTACACCCGGTGTCGACTCCATATCAGCCCAAAATAAACGCATTATGGCAGGACTCACACAAAGAAACGGCATGTGGTACGCCACATGGAAGAAGCAAAATGGCACAACAGAAAAGAAAAGCACTAAGGTGCCAGTAAAAGGTCGGGATGGAATATCAGCAAAACAATCAAAAGCGTACGCCCAGCAGGTAGCTGATAGCATGGAACGTATCGCTAAGGGGCAGACTACATACACTCAAGCTGCCGATGCTCTGAGATTAGTAGCTCAGGCAAGTGGCATGGGTGTAGCTATGCCTACTGTGCGAGATTTTCTGACTGACTTTCAGGGACAGGCTAGCCCCAAGACAGAGAAGAACCGTCGCCGGGCATTCAAATCTTTCTTGGCATGGATGGATGAACACTCGGATAAGAAAGCTGATATTCGTCTGGATATGCTTACTAAGGCTGACATCATGGCGTATTTCAAGCATGAGCTCACATTGGTGTCGGTGGGCACTGTGGGGTTGCATCGTACTAATCTGTCGGCAGCTTTCAACAAGGCCGTGGATGACGAATTGCTGGTGAGATCGCCGATGCCTCGCCTGAACCTTGTGAAACTAGGCAAGGAGGTTAATCCAGAGCTTGGCCGTGATAAGATTAAACGCCTGCCGTTTACTGCCGATGAGTTGCGTCTTATGGTTACTCAGTTCCCGGCACCCTGGTGCGATATGTCTCTGGTAGCGGCTATGACAGGGGGGCAGCGTATAGGTGATATTTGCTGTCTGCGCTGGGATTGTATTGATTTCGTCTCCGGCTCCCTGTGCTTCAATACGGCCAAGACTGACAAGGAAATGGATATCCCCATGCATTCTCTTTTGCGTGACCGCCTCCTGGCAATCCAGGCAGAGCAGCGAGGGCAGGAGGAATATGTGTTTCCTAATATGGCTCGTCGCTATATGCGTGGGGACGGGAGCGTATCCACGGAGTTCACATCGTTGCTGAAGGCATGGGGTATAGTCAAGATTTCTACAGAGAAGAAGGCTCTGAAGGGCAATCGTAGGAATGTATCGCCCAAGTCTTTCCATTCCTTCCGTCATTCCGTGGTGACTGCATTGCGTACTAATTCCTCTATTACTGCAGATCTTGCTCGTGCAATCGTGGGGCATGATTCGGAGGAGGTGGAGCGCCAGTACTGTACTGCTAGCCGGGACGATAAGATGCGAGGATTGGATATTATCGCTCAGGCTATCTCAGCCCCGGAAAAAACATCAATGCCGCCGTATCCTGCACGTACAGCTTGATATTTTGCGTTTAGCACTCCCCGCGTCGGCGTTACCACTCCTTAGCGGGGAGTGCTAAAGATCTTGAGCCATAGAAAGAAACATTTTGTTTCATATCTGACTGAAATTTTTAGTTTTTTAAGCTGATATGAGACATAATCATATATTATGAACGAAAGGTGGCCACTTTACCCGAAAGCAGAGAGAGTTCTGAAGAAGGTGGGAAATGATTTGCGAGATGCCCGGCGTCGCCGGCGTATATCAACGACAACACTGGCGGAGCGTGCACGTATATCGAGAGCAACGTTGTACCGCATCGAAAAGGGAGATGCCGGGGTGTCCATGAGTAGTTACACCGCAGTTATCTTTGCGCTAGGGCTTATTGATCGCCTAAGCGATGCCTTTGATGCGCGGCATGATGCAGTAGGATTAGGACTGGAAGCAGAACACATGCCAAAGAACATAGTGAACAAGCGCTATGCTCCATGATACCGGGATAAGGGCGTATTACGATTTAGTGAAGTCTGATACAGAGCCTATCTCCAGTACACTAAACTCCTCGCAGAATTGTAAGTAATGAGGAGGCTGCGTCATTCCTCTTATAGTCTTGGTAACGTATGTCTGGTGAAGCGTAGACTCGAATAAAGGTATCCTGATAGTACGCAAGCTTAAATAATCGGGTGCTCTGATTCCTATTCTGGTTACTCTTCTGACTACTTCGGTACCGTTGTTACCACTAGCATGGATGATAGACTTGGGAGCGCCCGCGTCGCGGGCGCTCCCCTGTAATAACGACAGGTGGAACGGATCTTGTGAAATTGGTGCCAGAATAGAGGTGATAAGTTAGTCCTCCGCTTAGTTACCCGCACCGCGGACTCTGTAATTATTATGTACCAGCCGGGATAGGGAAACAGAATTAATAGGGTGGCGAAGGTGACAAAAAAATCACTTACTTCTCTGTTATACTACTAATCTTTCTTTATTTTTATCATCAAAAAGGTAAAAATAATGTCACCTTAGTCACCTATGTAGATATTGTTAGTAATAAATACAACTTAACTTACTCTTCGAAAAGCAAGGGGGCAGGGGACCGGGGACAAGAGGCAAGGACTGGCATATGCCCGGGATGGTTGTGAAGCCGTTCAATGCGGTATGCGTACAGCCGTGGGAGTAAGCACGGATTCCAAGCGAGGCTTATCGGTGGCCTTAAAGGGGGGAGAATGTGTGTTGTGGTTGCGGCAAGAACTATGGTTCTGAGATTAAGCACATATGCAGTGCGGTAGCTGTATGCCTCCACAAGGGGATAAGTACTGTTGTGAGAGAGAGTGCATGTCCTTTTTCTTTACAGGTGATTTTACGGACTATCAGACGCCGTTTGTGAGCATTATTGCAGCACTATCCTATGCAGATTATTATTACCAGAATTACTAATTGTGCGCAAAAAAAATGCCCCGCTGCGGCGCTCGGAAGGACCTACAGCGGGGACTAGACTGGGAGCATTTAGGGGACTATGAGCAACGGTGCTTTTTCTCCTCCTCCTTCTTGTATTGTTGTAATTCTATTAATCTCCATCAGATCAGCTAGAAAGGTTCTTACCCGAGAAGGATTGACCCCGGCGGAAGAGAGTGCTTTAGTAATGGCTTTCTCATTCATATTGCTATCGCACCAAGTAAAGGGAGCTTCCGCGAAGCTGTATATTTTCTTCCTGCGAATGCAGATGAAGAATCGAAGCAAGTGAACAAGAAGCTCACATTCATCGGCCGGTGAGAGGTAGGGCTTGTTATGTTCGTGCGCTTCCGTAAACTCGAAGCAATCTTTCTTGTGATACGGCAACGTATCATGTAGGTAGCAGCAGGCATTGAGGATTACGTCATTGGATGTGAAGTTTCGATACTGGAAGTACTCCAGCTGTTCCTTAAAGCACGCTACGTCCTCATGACTGATTCCTTTAGTCTGCAGAAAGTCATCGAGTTGTTGATCAGTGATCTGCCCATGGGGCAGATCACTGATAGTCTCATGGCGTTTTCCTTCTTTTGTTAAATATCCGTCAAGGCTACGCATTTTTAATGTGCTTGCTAGATGGAATAACAAAGCCCATCGACGACTACGGAGAAGAGATAAATAATCGATAGAAATCTCCGAAGGATCTTCGCAGATGTGTGTCGCATACGGATCCTGGTAGCTCGTGGAGAAGAACGTGTCGGTGAGGGCTATGATGTCTCTTTTGATATTAGATATATTTTTTGCTTTCATTGGTATGAGTGATGATTAGTTGTTGTTGGCGGCGGCGGCGGCGAAACCGGCAGTTTCGAGAAGTACAGGGTCGGGTTGAGCGATTGCTATGGAATCGATATCCATGCTTTGCGCGTTTTCCCAGTCTGGGTGTTTGACAAAGCTGTAGCACGTGTAGCCGTGGAGTTCATGTGTCTGTATGAGATGCGGCCACCTTTCCATACACGACTTCATCAGCTGATTTATCTTTGAGGGAGATATATTTCCTTGGAGATCCAAAAGCTCTCGGATTTCCTCCAATGTAAATTTACTGTCGATTCGGTAGCTGTTATGCCTGATTCGCATGTAGGCCTTACGCAAAGAAACCATGAACATACCTGCTTCATCTTGCTCAGCTAGTGCGGCGAGTACATGTGGTGACATGTATCCCCAGTCAGCGACCGTGTGACGGAAGGTATCCCTTACCGTCCACTCGGGGAGTTGGTATTCATGAAGAAGGAAATGTGCGAACGCTGGCATGGCGGCGGTGAGCTCCTGGTGCATGCGGTCGTAGTCACCACCCCACTCTTCCATCAGACCAGATGGCCCGCAGTTGTGGAGAAATAGGTATTTGTCCTGGTTTTCCTCATAGGCAGGTAGAGCCCGTAGCGCGTACTCTTGTAAGTTTACCACGAATATTCTTTCGCAAGGATAAGGCATGTTAATGACAGCCTTGTTCTTGCACTCAATCGTCAGCTTAGACGAGTAGCCTGCATTCTTGAGGATTGTTGCTGCATCCTTACGCTTTATCAGTGAGTGCAATGACACTCCGTCATCGGCTACCCAGATATTTGATTTTAGAGCCCAGTCATTGAATCGTGACTCACCGGTCAGCCAAGCCGTGGGCATGTTCGTGTAAGCCCCGAGCAAGCCGACAAAGATGATATCCAGGAGGATGTGGGTCTTACCCGTACCTGGGGCACCGGCGATAGCCAAGGTCTGGGAGGCCACCTTGCGGAACGGTGCGTCCTTACCGCGGGCTTCAGCGGCGTAGTTCAACTGGCGTATGTAGGCGCCCTTGAGCCAGCCGAGGAGGAGCGGCGCTTCATTGCCGAACATGCGACAGATTTCTCGCAGGACTGCAGAGCAGTCACCTTTAACTGCAGCGAGCGGACAGGAGTCCTTCATGATAAACCAGGGCGTACCGTCGATGGTCTGATACCCGGCAGGATGGAGCGGCAGCCTGTCCTTGTCGTTGGCCGGCTGCACCAGACGGGTGGTGGGAGAGCCCTGGAACTCTGCCAGGAGCTTCGCTGCGTCCTGCTGCTTGAGCCCCTGAGCTTTCAGCGCCGCTATCAGCTCGGTACGGGTGTACATACGGGCATTGCCCGATTCTACACCGTCGTGCCAGCAGGCGATTTCCACCCAGAAGTGGGAGCCTTGGACGAGAACGGTGTGCTTCTGCAGATGGTCGAGGAGGTTGTTATCGACATCTGCACCTACGTTGTCGGTTTCGTTTTTGGACATAAAATCAATAAATGTAAAAGATTGAATTGAGGAGAGCGAGGGCGCCATGGTTCTTGTAGACATCACGAGCATCCTTAAGGTGCAGGTTCCAGGCACTCCATTTGGTCACCTTGCAGATAGGACTTAAGCGCATGAGGTTTCGAACAGTATTCTGGCGGCCTGCGTCATCGTCATCTTCGCAGTAGACCACGGTCTTGCCGGCGAGGACTTTGAGATCAACATGTTTGAGAAGATGAGCTGCAGAATCCCGACCGATGGCGGTGATATCTTGGCGGTTACATTCGGCTGCAGCGGCACATACTGCGAGGGCATCGGACTGACCTTCGGTGATGATGACCGTGGATGTGGCGTCGGTGATGGTGTCGTGCCCAAAGCAGAGTTCCCCGGAATTGCCAGCCATGCGGAACGCACGCTTGTCATTCAGATTGTAGACGAAGCGGAATTGGTTAGTCCTGTAATCCAGAGCTGCCATCTGGTTAGGTAGGCCGATGCCCGGTATGTGGCGCACCTTCAGAGACTGGGGTTTCCCTTGGAGGAGATTGTAGGTTACCAGGTCACCGGCGGTGGGGGTGAACCCGTCGTTACCCACAAAGGCCTTGCCGATATCTGGGCGGGAAAGTGCATTGAAGGGTAATCCTAATGCGTGTGCAACCTTTTCCTGCCACTCTGGGCACGCTAAGCGATATTCCACCGATTTTTGGTATGTGTTGATGAGTCTCTCATCCTGCACTAACGCAGATGCTGGTTTAAGTTCGTTGTTGGATAGCACATCGCGTTCTCCTTGTCGCGATGTGCTCATACAGGGATAATCACTCTCCGACTCGTAGAGGTCAATGATGAAGTCTAGAGCCTCAGAGAATGAGAAATCAGGAAGAACGGCCATTGTCCCTTCCACTGGTCGAAAACTAAGCCCGCATGAGAAGCAATGATAGCGGACGTAGCCGTTATCAGTTGTGTGGCGATGCAGCCCCGTTTTATTGGGGCCTCTCCCGCTATGACAACGGGTGCATTCGTAAGTACCCTTTTTAGCTGATTGGATACCGAGCACATCCATGAGAATCTTTGGATTTCCTTTAAAATATTTTTCCACCTGTTGAAGGCGGTCGATTTTCTCGTAATGGGTGTGGATAAGTCTTTTTAATGTAGATTGATTTGACATAAATGTATGATTTTCTTTGAGATTGGGCCTTTTTGATCGCAATTTACTGCACGTACATTGACGATGCAGGTAGATTGTGATATGGTATGCGTTATGGGTAGGGAAAAAAACAGAGACTACAGTGAACTGGATGACGAGTTTGCAGGTGAAATAGTTAACTATGAACTATCTGATGATCCTGATCACGAATATGAAATGGATTTCAATGGAGGACAATCATCGACCGCGTTTGTGCATTTTGAACTACATAATACAGCGGACGGTAAAAGATTAATGAGCTTTCTTAACGATGCTCGTAACACGTACGAGCGATTACAAATGCTCGGCTTTGATAAGGAGGCAAAGGAGCATTTGAGACAATGTGAGAAAGAGTGTGATTTTCTATTCATTGACTGTTCTAGTGAGGCAGGGATTCCTGATTGTGTATGTTTGAGGAAAACGCAGAATGTACCATGGGAAGAACCGGAAGAAGAAAGAAAGAGTCGCGAGGAACTAAAAAAAAGGAGAATTGAAACGTTACTGCTTAATCCAACGTGTCACCTTATTTATGAGCCCGTATTCCAATATGGCGATACAATTACCTTTGAATCTAAAAGACAGAATCTTTGCGGGTCTTGTAATCTTAGAGAAGAAAACTCGGTTGAGTACGCGGCTCGCCTGACACAATTGTCTTTCCCCCATTTTGTTTCGAAAGCGGCTTTGTTCATGGCAAGATTTATTAATCGTTGCCGCCGCCCGCTCTCTGGGGGAGCCCCATATACGCTCGGTGAGGCGTATATGTTTATGGAGCATGGCAAATGTATGCATGATGCTTATCTTGGGTCTGAGGTGTCGCAGGCTATGAGGAATGTTGGTCTAAGTGGTACTGTTGCCACCACGTTCATGAACGAGCTTGAGGAGATTCGCAAGATTCGTTTGGAGCGCCAAGGAGAAACATCTTCATCGCCATCGTATGGTAGAAAGGAGCTTAATCGCCTTCTTAAATCAGATCCGAACGGACAGTTACGGGATCAACGAGTAAAACGCGAGAAGCGTAAAAGGCGCAAGAAGAAAACTTCCCATCATCCAGTTGAGGAAGGAGATCACAATTAGCGCTCTCTTGCCGTGAAGTTTGCTGTCGCCCGTGCGCTTCATTTCTTTTCTATAACTGCTGTATTCCGAGGTTCATTCCGTAGACCAGCCCTCCCCTCCTTTGGGAAGGGCTGGTTTTGCGCGTTTAGATCGATTTCTTAGCTAAGCGCTGCTGACGGATTTCACGCAGTGCGTTGTCGACCTCCACAAAGTTGTAGAGCGTATCTCCTAC
Source organism: Akkermansia sp. (assembly GCA_017546445.1). GTDB lineage: Bacteria > Verrucomicrobiota > Verrucomicrobiia > Verrucomicrobiales > Akkermansiaceae > Akkermansia. The sequence continues at coordinate 69,990 of JAFYWX010000030.1, forward strand.
AGCTCCCGGTCTGCTTGGGGCTCCTTCGATAGGATGGATCATCCCCATTGCCTCCAGTTGGCGGAGCCAGTCCTTTATGGTGTTCAGACTGCGCCCTACGCGTTTTGCGTATTCGCTGGCGAGGCCATAAACCTGTACACCGGAGCCTGGTGTATGTCGCCACGCATCGAGCATGTCAACCAGGTTGGCCCAGAAGCAGGTTTGCATTTTGATATAAGCCTCAGTGGTGAGTACTGGGCTGGTAGCAGCGTCACCGGCTGCGATAAGAAGCGCCTGTTTCAGCGCGTCTGCTGTATGTGTTGTCTTCATGATTTTTTTGGGGGGGGCCCGTGATGCTTTTTCACGGGTGTTATTAATGTCGCCGACATCGTGTACAACTTGTGCACCAGCTCCCACGATGCCGACGGGCGGTAGCCTTATTATATGCACCCCTCCTTTTTTTATGCTTTTTTGGGGATTCCTTAATCCTCTTTTTACTGTAAAAATAGATACTGCCTGCGAGCTTTGCATATTGGCGATGTAATAAACTCTGTTTTTACTGTAAAAATCGTGCAACTTTTTTTGCATTTTTTTCTTGACGCCATGCAAAATAGGGCGGGATTAGGGGCTTGTTGGAAGAGCGTAAGCAAGCAGGTTTGCCACGTGTTTTTAATCATCGCCCGCAGTCGGTAGACCACCGGCTGCGGGTAATGCGTTATGTAGGGTAGGGGCAAGTCCTTGGTGACTTCTTGTGTGTTGCTTGGGAAAAGCGAAATCGACTTCCAGCCCGGGTGACGACCAGGATTATTCCTCTGAGATCTGCGCTAGAAGTCCATCCTCAGAGGCATTGACTGCGGCCATGGCTTCGTCCAGGGTGGCATCAGCTTTCAGCCCGTACTTGTCGCAGTACTGCGCGAGGAACTCTTCCAAGGTGTCGAAGTATTCCTCACCGTCGTCGTCCGAGTAGTGTAGTGTCTCGGTGTAGACTTCATCAGCTCCACCTTTGGCAAAGTACATGTTCCCCGGTTCGGTAGCATGGAAGTTCAG
>JAFYWX010000031.1 GCA_017546445.1 Akkermansia sp.
ATTGCAGGGCAGAATGCCCTGCAGTGAAATTGCGGGCAGAGGCCCGCAATGAAATCCGCCACTATCGTGACGGTCTAAATCCGGTTATCACCGGTCTAAATTGCCCGGCTTCCGCCGGGCAGTGTTTCATTCACACAAATCTTTAGCGCATAAAGAGGGGGGCAGGCTCCAAAACGGTGTTGATAATTCAGTTAATTGTGAAATGCCTGGGTCCCATGTGCAATTTGTAGTGTTTTAAAAGTGCGCTCTTGATTTCTCCTGTTGTTTATGATAGATTGACTATTGAGATATGAAGTGGAATGACATCAAATCGGGATTGTTTTGTATGGTCGGTTTGCTGCTGACTGCGTGCAGCAGCGTGCCTTCGGAAGAGTCTGTTGAGCTGCAGCCTGCGCCTGCTGAGTTGCAGCAGGCGCTGATTCAGCAGCACGGGGCGACCATAACGCGTACGCAGACCGATTTTCCGAAGGCGCTGAAGGGAGGCCCCGGCTTCACCAGGGAAACAGCATGGAAGATTCTCATCAAGGACCGGGCCGCTGTTTCCTTTGAGTATCTGGTATTGGGGCGCCTTGGGCTTGGAGAGCGGCAGATGCAGGCTCTCGTCGAGGAGAATGGGCGCTATTATGATATGCACATCATCGATGTGGAGCATGAGGGCAAGCACTATTCCGTGGAACAGTGGTTTGATATTACGCCTTACTTCAAGGCAATGTAATTTTTGTATCGTGCGTTGCTGCGCCATGGCCTTGTTCCTGCTTGCAGGTGAGGTCGGTGCAGCACCGGTGTACATTGCTGCTTCTGAGGAATCGGAACCCGGTTCGGCATTTACGGTGCCGGAACAGCAGTACTATCACAAGAATTATGCTTTTTTTCTCGTATTCTGCCGTGGAATATGGTAGAGAGTAGCCTATGAAACGTGTGTTGTTCAGCATGCTGGCAATGGCGGCGCTCAGTGCAGACGCCGGAGTGGAGGCGATGAAGAATCTGCAGAAACCGCAGACGGGAACTCCGGCGGTGCTTTCTTTCGGCGGCGAGGGGGGGCGCGAGTTCATGCTGGATGGCAAACCATTCCAGATTCGCTCCGGCGAGATTCATCCGCAGCGCGTACCGCGCGAGCACTGGCAGCACCGCATCCGCGCGGCCAAGGCCATGGGGCTGAACACGATTGCGTTCTATGTGTTCTGGAATGCGCTGGAGCAGGAGGACGGCAGCTGGGATTTCACTGGGCGCAATGATATTGCCGCCTTTATCGACCTCTGCCAGCAGGAGGGCATGTGGGTGCTGTTCCGTCCCGGCCCCTATGTGTGCGGTGAATGGGACCTGGGCGGCCTGCCTACCTATCTTATTAAGGATGACGTCACCCCGCTGCGATACACGGGCAATAAGCAGTTCATGAAAGCCCAGACCCGTTATCTGGAAAAGATGGCGGAGATTGCAGTGCCCCGGCTCAGTAAAAAAGGTGGCCCCATTCTCATGGTGCAGCTGGAAAACGAATACGGCAGTTACAAGAGTGAGCACGATGAGCTGGCCTATATCGAATGGCTCAGGAAATTCTGGACAAAGAAAGGAGCCGGGCCCTTTTACCTTTCAGAAGGTAGCGCTCCGCACCATTTACGCTTTGTGCCGCAGGGGGTGGCTGTGGGGCTGGATCCTGCCGATAATGCCTGGCAGATGCAGAACGCACTGCGCATTGCGCCCGGTGTGCCGGTATTCAGCAGTGAAACGTACCCAGGCTGGCTGCGCCACTGGGGTGAGGGTAACTGGACTCCCACCCGCAACACGCTGAACTCCGTGCGCTGGTATATGAAGGATGGTGTGTCCTTCAATATCTTTGTGCTGCATGGCGGCACCAATTTCGGCCTTACGGCTGGTGCCAATACAAACCCGGATGGCAGCAAATTCGAGCCCGACCTCACCAGCTATGACTATGGGTCTCCCATTGGTGAGAACGGCAATCTTACGAAGGAGTATTTCGAATATCGCGATATTATCAAATCTGCACTGCCCGCCGGGGCGGATGTACCGGAGCCGGTGCAGCCGGAGTCTATGGAAATTCCGGAATTCCGCCCTGAGCTGGTATGCAATTTCCACGACTTGCGTGGTAAGCGACTGAAGAAGCATTTTAATACACCACCCACGCTGGAGAGCCTGGGGCAGAACCAGGGTATTGGTATCTATACAACGCGCATTCCTTCCGGCCCGGCTGCTACGCTGCAATGCCAGGCTCATGACTTTGCCCAGGTATATATGGGCGAAGCGTTTATTGGAACGCTGGATCGCCGCCAGAACCAGACGAAAATAGAACTGCCTGCGCGCCAGAAGGAGACTACGCTTAAGATTGTGGTGGATACTTTCGGCCACGTGAACTTCTCAAAGTTCATGGAAAAAGATCGCAAGGGTATTATCGGCTCTGTAAGATTGGGAGATAAGGAGCTTAAAGACTGGCGGGTGGAACGAATCGACCTGGAGAATCAGAGCCCCCGCCGTGCCTCACGAGCCAGGGGAACAGAGAAGGGTGCCTACTATCTTGCTGAGGTGGAGCTGCAGAATCTCATAGATACCTTCCTGGATATGAAAGACTGGGCGAAGGGCTACGTGTGGGTAAATGGCCACTTGCTGGGGCGCTACTGGAATGTCGGTCCGCAGGAGCGTCTCTATTGCCCCGGGGAATTCCTGAAGCAGGGCACCAACACTATCGAGATTCTCGACCTTTTCATGACCACCGACACGCCTCCCGCCATCTCCGGCAAGGCTGAGCGCAATATGGAGGTGCACAAGGAGACGAAGAGCCTTAACAACCAGTGGTAAGGCAATAGAAATTGTCCTCGCATTCAGCCCGCAACCCGCTATATGTGGCTTGCGGGCAATTGTTTAGTTGTGTGATTTCCCTTGACTGAAAAGTAGATTTGTGGTATACACGCTGCGTCTGCAGTACAACTACCAATTTCCTGATCCTGCAGATTTTTCTACTCTATGAATCCCGTATCTCTATTCCGTTTAATGCATGTTGAGGCTTTGTCTCGTGCGTGAGGCTGATTGCCTGGTTTTCGTCACTTCTCTCTTATACTCTGAACATTCGTCTTATGTCTCAAGAATCTCTCGACAGGGAGCTCTTCGACGCCTGTGCTTGCGTTGATAGTACACGCATTGAAAAAGCCTTGATTGCAGGAGCCAATCCGTCTTACTGCGATGAACATGGGAATACGCCTGTGCTGGTTCTGCTCAAGCGAAAAGCCTGCCCCGCTCACCGTGCCAGCCGATTCCGCGTGCTGGAGATGCTCGTGGCGGCTGGCGCCGATGTGAATGCCTGCAATGCTGCCGGTGAAACGCCCTTGCACCGGGCCTGTTCCGACCGAGCTCCGGCGGAGGTGCGCTGCCTGCTGGCGGCGGGGGCTGATGTGAATGCACAGGATGCAGCGGGAAATACCCCCGTCAGCATTGCATTGGACAGGATACGCGTGAGGTTAGTTCGAGAGCTTGTTGCTGTCGGTGGCGCTCTGGCTGGGACATCGGAGGCGGTGTCCCTCTGCCTGCATGTGGTGACTGGCGATATTGGCCAGGTGGAGGCCGCGTTGCAGCGCGGCGTGTCGGCCGATTCGACAACGCCTTCCGGCAATTCGTGTCTGCATCTGGCTATCCGGTGCTGCCATGTGCAGATGGTGGAGCTGCTGCTGCGCCATGGTGCTTCCCTCTGGTCTTTCGATGCTTCGAAACGCTATACTCCCCTGGTTCTGGCTGTGGAAATGAAGAACGAGGAAATCGTGCGCCTTCTGCTTCAGCAGGAGGGCGTGAGGACCGCAGCCCCCTCCCTGCTTGCGCCGGCTTTGCTCAGCGCTGTGCGCTCGGGAGATGTTTCCCTGGTTCGCAAGCTGATGGAATATGTATCGCCGGATACGGTGGATGAGAAAACCGGCACACGCCTGGTGGATGCCGCCCTGCGAGATGCGGTGATGCACCGCTTACCTGAGATGGTGGAGCAGCTGATTGCGCTGGGGGCAGATGTGAATGCCAAAGGTTACCCCTTGCTGTATGTTGCGCAGGCACCGCGCGACTATGATGAAGACAAGAAGACGTACGTCGGAGACACGGAGGAGCTTTTCACGGAGCTCAGTGATGAATGTAGTGAAATCGACCGCCGGATTATCGCCATCCTACTTGCTCATGGGGCATCCTCCCACCGCCCCGATGCCGCCGGCACCACACCCTGGCAGCTCGTATCTCACCTGTCTCCCCCTGTATTTAATAATTTTCACGCCGATGATGAGAGTATCAACACCGTGGGAATAAAGATTTAAACAACTCAAGATAAGGAAAAACAATCATTCAGGATATGAGAATACTGCATACATCCGACTGGCATCTGGGCGACCGACTGCTTGATAAGTCGCGGCATGCTGAGTTCAGGGCGTTTCTGGACTGGCTCATTGAGCAGATGCAGGAGCAAGAGGTTGAGACGCTGCTGGTGAGTGGCGACCTGTTCGATACCCGCGACCCCGGTGCGCCTGCGCTGGAGTTGTTCAATGATTTCCTGAGCAGGGCGGACAGCACAGGCTGCCGCCACATCATCATGACGGCCGGGAATCACGATGGCGTGCCCGTGCTCGAGGCCGCCAGCCCGCTGCTTCACCGCTACCATGCCCGCCTGGTGAACCGACTGACTCCGGATGCCGTGGCGGATTGCCTGGTACCTCTTTGCGGTGCGGATGGCGAGCCGCAGGCTCTGGTGTGCGCAATCCCTTTTCTGCGTCCGTCGGATGTGAGTCGTGTGCTTTCTGATGAAGCCCTGGCAGAGGGACAGAATGCTTACCCCCTCGGTGTGCAGGATATGCTGGCCGCCGTGGCGGAGCAGGCTGCGGCCTGGCGCGCCGGGAACCCCGGCAAACCGGTCATCTGCATGGCTCACCTCACGGTGGCGGGCGCAACGAAGAGCGGTTCTGAACTGGATGTTGTGGTGGGTGGTGTGGAAGCTATCCCGGCAGAGGCCTTCGGGGCTGTGTTCGATTATGTGGCGCTGGGGCATATTCACAAGGGATACTCCCCGGATGGCGCCCGCCTGCATTACAGCGGCAGCCCGCTCCCCATGTCCATCGATGAAACAGCCTATGCGCACCATGTGCTGCTGGTAGATACCGCGGAGCAGGGCGTGCAGGTGCAGAAACTGCCCGTGCCTGTATTCATCTGCCACACCAGGGAGGTCTGCCGCACTCTGGAGGAGCTGGAAGCTCTGCCGGCCCGTCTTCAGCAGCTTTCTGCCCAGCATGGTGGCAGACAGGTGCATCTGGAGCTGCATTACCACGGCAGCGGTATTGACAACCTGTCCGCCTGGCTTGCAAAGAATCTGCCGGAGGAACTGGTGCCGCACTTCCGCGCCTGCATGTGGCGCGAGGGGAGCCAGGTGCTCGAATCCACCAGCATGGACAATGGCGGATTCCCCACGCCGGAGGAGATGTTCGAGCGCAAGCTCGAGCTGTACAGCAATGCCGGTGAACCCCTGTCTGATGAAGAAAAACAACGCCTGCGTGGTTTGTTTGCCTCCGTATACAACGAAGCTCTGACTTATGAAAATTGAGAAACTCGCCTTCAAGAACATCAATTCCCTTGCCGGGGAATTTGAAATCGATTTTCTGAATCCTGCTCTGACGCAGAGCGGCATGTTCGTTATCACCGGGCCCACGGGTTCCGGCAAGACCACTATTCTGGATGCTATCTCCTTTGCTCTTTTCGGACTAACGCCACGCCAGAAGGCTACGCCCCAGCTGGACAGGAATGAGATTATGACCTACGGGGCCGATGAGTGTGCCGCCACGGTATATTTTGAGCAGGACGGGGTGCGTTATCGTTCCTCGGTGAGCCAGAAACGGGCAACACGCAAGGGATCAGTCAATCCCTTCGGCAAGGTCACCTATCAGCTGCATCGTTTTCAGGAGAACGAGGGGTGGAAAGAACTGGCTAATGCAGCAACCGCATTCTCTCAGATGGTTCCGAAGATTATCGGGTTGAATTTCGATAATTTCAAGCGCAGCATGCTGCTGGCGCAGGGAGAATTTGCCGCTTTTCTGAATACAAAGGATACCGAACGGGCTCAGGTGCTTTCCACCATCACCGGTACAGAGATTTACGACCACATCGGGCGCATTGCGCATGAACGTGTTGCCGCTGAGCAGAAACAGATAGATGCGCTTGAACCGAAGGAGGAAATGACGACAGAGCTGCGTGAGCAGATGGAAGCCAGCCGTGATGCTGCGCAGACCGCGCTGGCGGAGTTCGACAAGCAGCTGGAGCATATCCGCCTTTGCCTTAAGTGGCTGGAGGATGAAGCAAAGCAGAAGAAGGCAGCCGATGAAGCCGCCCTCAAGTCTCAGGCTGCCGCGCAGGCGTTGAGGGAGTTCGAGGAGCAGCTTGCCCCGGTGCTGAATCGAGCGGAATCTGCCTTGCAGATAAAGCCGCAGGCTGATGCTTTGGCGCTTTCCATGAAACAGCTTCAGAAACTCCGTGCCGACATGGTAGCGCTGGATACTGAGCTTCAGGCGCTGAAACCATCACTGGAGCAGTATGTGAAGATGGTGGCGCAGGCTCGTGCTGACATGGAAGACAAGGCCCCGGCGCTGCAGAAACAGCTGGATGCGGTGCAGGCGGAGATGCGTCCCATGGAGACCAGATTGGGCATGCTGAAGAAGGATGTTGAGGATAAGTCCGGCGTGGATGCCCGGAATCAGAAGAAAGCCAGCAGCCTCATCGCTCACCTTGCGGAATTGGATGGGCAGTTGAAGAAGGAGCAGGCAACTCTTCTCAGCCACAAGGAGGAACTGGAGAAAATGTCCGATGCCGCACAATTGGGCGAGCGTCTGCCCCTCATCAAGGCCCGACTGGCGGATTGGCAGACGGCTCCGAAGGTGCAGGGCGTACTGCTTCCTCACGCCCGGATTGAGGCCGAGCTGTCGGCTGCTCAGGCTGCTCTGGCCGAGGCCGAGACGCGTCCCGCCGGCCTGCGGGCTATTGCGGAGCTCAAACGCGCTCAGCTCGATATTGAGGATAAACTGGCTGCCTTGTACCTGGATTTCCGGGAGGGAAAACTGAACCGTTGCCCCTGCTGTGGCTCCGCAACGCCTGGCGAGCGCCACGCCGTGCGCAACGAGGAAGTGCTGGCGGCAGAAGAGGCCGTGGTGCAGGCGGAGAATGCTGTGAAGCTGGCTCGCGATAAGGTGAGTAGCCTTGAAACCATGCTTCGTGTTTCCGCTTTGCGTCTGGAATTTGCTGCCGCGCTGGGGGCTGAGGTAGAGAGCCTTGCCGCGGCTCAGCAGCAGGTGAAATTGCAGGGGCAGCGCCATGATGCCTTTACCTCCCTGCAGGCTGCCCAGCAGCAGAGCGAGAAGAGATGCGCCGAGCTTCAGGGCGAATTCGAGAAGGAATCTGCCAGGTCTGAGGAAGTGAAACGCGCTGCGGAGGAAAGTTCCCGCCAGCTGACCGCTGCGAAGGAGGAATACGCCGCACTGGCCGCTGCGTTTGTTGCGCGCTGGGGCGAGGGATGCTCGGCTGATGCCCTTGCTGCACAAATCAACAAGATACTGGCGGACATGAATCTCCAGGTCGAGACGGCTCTGACGCAGCTGGATGCCGGCCGGCTCAAGGAAACGAAAATCCGGTCAGCTCATGAGCAGCTTGGCAGCCAACAGCCGGAACTCGAGGCCCAGGTGGCAGAGCAGAAAGCTGAGTTTGCACGTCTGTTGCAGACATATGGTTTTGCTGAACCAGGGGATTACATGGAAGCCGTCAGAAATGACATGCCCCGGCGTGAATCGTTGCAGACGCTGCAGAACCAGCGGGTGGAGCGGGCAAAGACCAGCAGAGCCTTGTGTGAGCGCGAGGCTGCAGCTCTGGCTGAGCTGCAGACCGCCTGTCCGTTGCAGGAGGGCGAGGGGAGTGACGCTTTGGCTGTAAAGCTTGAGCAGGTTACCGCCGTACGGAATGAGCAGAATGAAGTTCTCACAGGGATTCTGACCGCATTGCGCGTAGATGACCTAGCCCGCGAGGCCAATGCCGGAATTAAGATGGAGCGGGAACGTCTGGAGCGCGAACGCAATCAGCATGCGCTGCTCAAAAAGGTGCTTGGTGACTCGCAGGATGGCTTCAAGAAGTTTGCCCAGCAGATTACCTTCGACCTCCTGCTGGAGCGCGCCAACGTGGAGCTCCGCAAGTTCACCAACCGGTATGAACTTCGCCGAAGTTCGAAGGATAGGAAACTGCTGGATATTTCAGTCATCGACCACGAGCTCGGCATTGTCGAAGGACGCACTGTTTCCAACCTCTCCGGTGGTGAGACTTTCCTGGTCAGTCTTTCTCTGGCGCTCGGGCTTTCGCATCTTTCGCAGGCCACGCGCATCGATTCGCTATTCCTCGATGAAGGTTTCGGCACGCTCGATGCCGATACGCTGGAACAGGTTATCTCCAGCCTGCAGAAACTGCACGAAACGGGCAAGACCATCGGCATTATCTCCCATGTGCCGGCGCTCAGCGAGCGCATTGCCGCCCGTATCGAGGTGCAGCGCACCCGCGAGGGGTTCTCCACCCTTACCGGCAATCCTGCCGTCACGTGCAAAAAATCTGCATAGCCTTGTTTTTTAACCAAGGTCGAGGTCGATGCCGAACATAGCGGAGAGCTTGTCGGCATCGATTTCGTTTGCGGGGGCGGGGGCGCTGAGCAGGGCCTCCGGCTGGATACCGCGGAGGGTGAAAAGCAGCTCCGGCTTTTCATCAATAAGGCAGCCGGCGGCGTAAATGGCGGCGGCGGTGTGGGGGCAGGGTTCTGCCCAGTCCGGGCAGGTGCAGTGCATGCGCCAGTCTTCCGGGGTGGGCAGCAGGCCGTCCTCCGGGTGGCAAAGCTGCTGGAGCACGGCCTCATCCACCTTGCCTTGCATGAGCGAGAGCAGGGAATCAATATGCCCGCTGCAGGTGGCTGCCAAGCGCTCGAGCCGTTCCTCATCCAGGGGCTCCAGTTTCAGCTCCACTTCGAAAACTTCCTCCGCACTGACCAGAGCGGAAATGCTGCCGGGCTGAATATCCACATGCAGCACACAGGCGTGGCGCAGCAGGGTGCGGCCCGGTGCCAGGCACATGCCGCCGGATTCGCAGAGCGCCAGCTGCTTCATCCATGCGCTTCCCCAGAAGTTTCTGGTCAGCTTGCGGGTTTTGTTCACCACAGGGTGCAGTTCCTCCCCCGCTGCCTGGTATTCGGCAAGGCGGGTTGCAGCCAGTTTTTCCAGGTCGGCGGCTTTCAGACGGGGTCTGAATTCATCATCGTACATGTGGAGGGGGATAGCAAAAAGCCGGGGCTCCTTGCAGGAACCCCGGCCCGGGATGAAAAATGGTTTACTTGGTTACGCTCTTGAAGTACTCCAGAGTGGTCTTAAGACCTTCCTCCAGGGTGTGCTTGGGAGCCCAGCCTGCATTGCGGAGCTTGTCGGCGCAGGAGCGGGAGTGCTTCACGTCGCCGGGGCGCTCGGGCAGATGCACCACCTTGGAGGTGGAACCAGCGGCATCGATGATGATGTTGGCAAGGTCGTTGATGGTAATCTGACCACCGTAGCCCACGTTGTACACACCGGTCACCTCGGGGTGCTCAGCCACGTAGGTAAGACCGCCCACGATGTCCTTCACGTAGATGAAGTCGCGTGTCTGCTCGCCATCACCGAATACGGTGATGTCCTCGCCCTTGATGGCCTTTTCCATGAAAATCGGCACGGCGGCAGCGTAGGCACCCTTGGGATCCTGACGGGGGCCGAACACGTTGAAGAAGCGGCAACAGCCGGTGTTCACCTGACCGGTGGTGCGGAACATCTCCATGTAGTACTCACCATCGAGCTTGGTGATGCCGTAGGGGCTCTTGGGCTCCGGGTACATGGTCTCCACCTTGGGAACGATGGGGTTGTCGCCGTAGATAGCAGCGGAGGAGGCAAGCACCACCTTCTTCACGCCGGCCTTGGAGGCTTCCTCCAGCACGGTGAGCAGACCATTCACGTTCAGGTCCACGGTCTCGCGGGGCTTCTGCATGGATTCCGGCACAGACACCATGGCAGCCATGTGGAAGATGTAGTCCACACCCTCCACTGCCTTGGCCACAAGCTCGCGGTCAGTGATGGAACCTTCGATGAAGGTCACCTTGAGACCGTCCAGGTTCTTCTTGTAGCCGGTGCGGAGGTTATCCAGAACGCGGATTTCCTCTGCGATACCCTGATAATGCTCAGCAATGTGAGACCCGATGAAGCCGGCACCGCCGGTAATGAGTACTTTCATGGTTTGTAAATATAAGGTTTTACTGGCTCTATTCTACCTTCCATGCCGCAAAAATCAAGCAGGAATTGAGATTTTTCTTCAACTGGCGGCATAATTTGTGTAGACTCAGCGGCATGGCTGAGGAAAAGAAGCGTATCGTGAGCATTGATGCCCTGCGCGGTCTGGACATGGTGCTGCTTTCCGGTGGGGCTGCTGTGTTGTGGCAGCTGTGCCGTCTGGGTTGGGGGAATGAGGTGCCTGGGTGGTTGTCAGGTCAGTTCCGGCATGCGGAGTGGGGCTGTGGTTTCACCTGCTGGGATCTGGTGATGCCCTTGTTTCTGTTCATTACCGGGTGTTCCATGCCGGTGGCCTTCAGCCGTTACCGGGAGCAGGGGCGTCTGCGTACGCTCTGGCGCGTGCTGCGGCGCGTGGTTCTGCTTTTTGTGCTGGGTATGGTGGTGCAGGGGAATTTGTGCAGCGGGGATACCCAGCAGATGAGCTTGTTCTGCAATACTCTTCAGGCTATTGCCGCCGGGTATCTCATCAGTGCGGTAGTGCTTCTGTTCTGGAACTGGAGGGGCCAGCTGCTCTGCTGCTTGACTCTGCTGGTCACTTATTGGGCTTTGCTGCGTTTTGTGCCGTATAATGGCCAGCCCGGCGGTCTTTTTCAGCCGCAGAATAACCTGGCCTACTATATTGACTGCACGCTGCAGGGCCACTGGCAGGATGGCACGCCCTATACCTGGATTCTGACCTCTCTGGCTTTCGGGGCGATGACTTTGCTGGGCGTTTTAGGCGGTGGAGTAGTGTTTTTTCAGCGTGGCTGGCGTGCTGTGCTGATTCTTTGTGTCAGCGGGTTGCTGTGTCTGGGCGGGGCTCTGCTGCTGGAGCTGGATACCCCGCTTATCAAGCACCTGTTCACCAGCACCATGGTGCTGTGGAGCGGTGGCTGGTGCCTGCTGCTGCTGGCCTTGTTTCATGTTGTGTTCGATATGCTTCCCGGAATGAAGTATCTCGCTTTCCCTCTGCAGGTTGTGGGGTGCAATGCGCTGCTGGCATATCTGCTTACCAATACCCCCGGAGTGGGAGGAAGAAGCTTGTGGAATAACATAGCCATGCCGCTTTTCCGCTGGGCTGAATCTCCCCTTTTGTACGAGTGCCTATCGTACGGTTTATTGTGGCTCATGCTGTATTTTCTTTACCGTCATCGGGCCTTTTTGCGGGTATAGCACCAAACTTTTTTCTTTTCATGCTGAAATAAGATGGTAGAATGTCCCGTAACCATGATTATGATGAAAGCTAAATATATGCTGCCCCTGCTGGCTCTGAGTGTGGCTTCTGCCTATGCAGGGGAACGTGAGACTTTCGATTTTGGCTGGAAGTTCAAGTACTTCGGTCCCGGCGATCCTGCTGATGCCGGTATTCCTGTTTCTTCTGATTCCTACCAAGGTGAGCATCCCGCCTCTCATGCGGTGGATGGTGATTTAATGACCCGCTGGTGCGCCAAGAATCAGGGTCAGGGGCATTATCTGATGATTCGTCCCGGCTTCACCACGCCCATCAAGATGGCTGTGGTGTACTGGGAAAGCCGTAATAATATGAAGCTTACCGCCGAAATTGACTACGGCACCAGCAAGGAAGTGCGTCAATTCCGCGTAGGCCACCAGGCGGCCACTTTCATCGACCTCAAGGGAAAGAAGGTGGAATCCATCAAGCTGACGGTGGATGATGCTACCTGGGAGAAGTGGGCCAGCATTCGCGAGGTGATGTTCACCGGCATGAACAACGAGCCGCTTCAGGTAAAAAAGGGCGCATCCGCAGAGGTGCAGGCAATGCCCGGTGTGGATGAATCCGGCTACAAGAGCGTGCAGCTCCCGCACGACTGGGCCATTGAGAGCCCCTTCCTCATGGATGAACCCAATGAGACGGGTAAGCTTCCGTGGAATGGCTGGGGCTGGTACCGCAAGAATTTTGCCGTGCCTGCAGATTTCTCTGCAGAGAAAGACCGCTACTATCTGGATTTTGACGGCGTGATGGCCAATCCGCAGGTTTATGTGAACGGCAAGCTGGCCGGTAACTGGGCCTACGGTTATAACTCTTTCCGCGTGGATATCACTCCCTATCTGGAGGCTGGTAAGGATAATCTGGTAGCCGTGATGGCCAGCAATCTGGCTCTTTCCACCCGCTGGTATCCCGGCGCTGGCATTTACCGCCATGTGTGGCTGGAGAAGACCGGCCCTGTGCATCTTACTCAGTGGCCCACCTACATCACCACCCCGGAAATTACAGAGAACTACGCTGTGGTGAAGGTGCAGACAACGGTGACCAACACCGGCAAGAAGGAATCTGAAATCACTGTGCTGCAGTCTGTGGCCGGTGTGCAGGCTGTGCCAGCTTCCATTACGCTGGAACCCGGTACCACAGGCACGGTGGAGCAGGAGCTCCGCTTGCCGAAGCCTCTTCTCTGGAGCTGCGAGACCCCGAACCTGTACACCATGAAGACCCAGGTGCTGGCCGGTGGTCAGGTGGTGGATAACAAGGAGAGCTCCTTCGGTGTGCGCACCATTGAGTGGAAGAAGGAAGGTTTCTTCCTGAATGGCAAGCGTGTGAAGCTCAAGGGTGTGTGCGAACACCACGACCTGGGCGCCCTCGGCTCTGCGTTCCATGCTCGCGGCTATGAGCGCAAGATTGAAATCCTGAAGGAAATGGGCTGCAACTCCATCCGCATGACCCACAATCCGCCCGCTCCCGAAGTGCTCGACCTCTGCGACAAGCACGGTGTGCTGGTCATCGATGAGCTGTTCGATATCTGGAAGCAGCAGAAGTACGACAAGGTGAATGGTTACCACCTGTACTGGCCGAAGTGGTGGCAGAAGGATGTGCAGAACTTCCTGCTGCGCGACCGCAACCACCCCAGCGTCATTGCCTGGAGCGGTGGCAACGAAATCCCGGAGCAGGGTCATGATAATCCCAAGCTTCATGAGCGTAACCTGAAGGTGGCTTCCGACCTGCGTGCAGAGTTCCGCAAGTACGACACCACGCGCCCGTACACCGTGGGCTGCAATGATGCCCGCGCCTGGAAGAATGGTTTCTCTGAGACCATGGATGTGTTCGGCTTCAACTACAAGCCGCATCTTTATGCGGAGTTCCGCAGGAAGCATCCGGAGCAGCCTTACATTGCCTCCGAGACCTGCAGCTGCGTGTCCACCCGCGATACGTATTTCTTCCCGATGAAGTGGGATGTGCACAGCGGTGCCCGCTATTTCCAGGTGAGCAGCTATGCGCTTTCCTCCACCGGCTGGGGCTCCTGCCCGGATATCGAGATGCACGCCCACACCAAGGCTCCCGACCTGGCCGGTGAGTATGTGTGGACCGGCTTCGACTACATCGGCGAACCCACCCCCTACAACCAGGACGCTTCCAACATCGGCAACTTCATCGGCGCCAGCGAGGCTGAGAAGAAGGCTGCCATGGAGCAGCTGAAGGCCATGGGCAACAAGGCCCCCAGCCGCAGCTCCTACTTCGGCCTGATTGACCTGGCCGGTTTCCCGAAGGATATCTACTACCTCTACCAGAGCCAGTGGAATCCGGAAAAGAAGATGGCTCACATTCTGCCGCATTGGAACTGGCAGGGCCGCGAGGGGCAGAAGACCCCGGTGATGGTGTTCACCAGTGGCGATGAGGCTGAGCTCTTTGTGAACGGCAAGAGTCAGGGCGTGCGTCGCCGTGGCGATGGCCCCACCTTCAACCAGAAGGATAAGAGCCTGGTGGTGAGCAAGAACCAGTTCCGCTTCACCTGGGAGGATGTGGTGTACGAACCCGGCACGGTGGAAGTGGTGGTGAAGAAGGATGGTCAGCCCTGGGCTACGGCCAAGCGTATGACCACCGGTGCCCCCGCCACTGTGACTGCTGAGGTGGACCGCGCCAGTATCCTGGGCGATGCCCGCGACCTGTGCCATATTTCCCTGGCCCTTACCGATGCTCAGGGTAACGTAGTGCCCACCGACAGCCGCAAGGTGAGCTTCAGCATTGAAGGCCCCGCAGTGCTGGCAGGCTTCTGCAATGGTAACCCCGTTGACCACACCAGCCTGCAGAACCCGAACCAGAGCTTCTTCAATGGTCGAATTCTCGCCGTGGTGCGCGCTCAGCGCAACTCCAGCGGCACGGCTACCGTGACCGTGAAGGCCGAAGGCCTGCCGGAAATCAAGGTGCCTGTGCAGATTATTGCACCCACCCCTGCGCAGCTGAAGAAGTAAGCCTGATTAGTAAGTAAGTTATCCGCGGGCTGATTTCTCCATATGGAAATCAGCCCGCTTGTTCTTGCATGTGGGCTTTCTCTGTGCTATTCTTTCATTGGAAATGAAGAGAATCTGTTATACCTGCCTGTTTGCCTTGGTGCTGGTTGCCTGTAGTGCCACCCGGGATGCCCGGCTTCTGGAGGCTGTTACCTTCAGCTATGGTCATTACGGCCCTGCGGATGTGCGGCAGCTGCTGGAGGATGGGGCTGAGGTCAATGCCCGCAATGCGGAGGGACTCACGCCGCTGCTGAATGCCTACGGTATCTCCCAATCCCTGTTCGAGGATGACGACCAGATAGAGGATGCCGTGGAATTGGTCAGGCTTCTGCTGGCTCATGGTGCCGATGTGAAGGCCTGCACTCCCCAGGGGCATAATGCGCTGGACCTTGCGCTCGGGCAGATTTACAATGAGCCCCTGATTCAGCTGCTCCGGGAGCAGGGGCTTAAGCCCACCAATCCGGAATATGAGCTGGTCTGGCATGCCAGTCATAACCATGCAGACGAGGTGAAGCGCCTTCTGGCCGCCGGTGTTTCACCGAATGCCTGCAGTGTGCAAGGACTCTCTGCCATCTGGGCTACGATGCCTCTCGTCAATGTTAAACCGCTTTCCGGCGAGTGCATGGAGCTCCTGCTGTCTGCCGGGGCGGATGTTTCTTCCTTGCGCTACGGTTTCTCGTTGCTGGATGAGGCCGTCATATACGAAAAATGCTGCGGAGATATTTCCCCGCGCTATACCCAGCTCCTGCGTGACCGCGGCGCGAAATTGGTCAAGTACGCTGACGAGGAAATAGAGCTTTAAAGACTCTGCAACTTGGGATTTAGCGATTAGCTTGCGGTCGGTACGAGCGCGAAATTTTGAGCCCGGAGGGCGGTAGAGGGTAGGCAGGGGCAAGACCGCGTAGCGGGTGCAGCCCCTGCTAACAAACAAAACGAAACGGAGTCCCGTTAGGGACGGCAGCGGCCTCGGTTTTAATGTGTTGCATTCGCCTCTGCCACCCGCTCCGCTTCGCTCCGGGGTTCAAGATTATATTATCAAATTAGCAGGGGTTCCGTCGCTGACGCGACTGCACCCCTGCCTATGCTCTACCGCCCTCCGGGCTCAAAATTCCGCTCGCCATCAGCTCGCCAAATCCCAGGTTGTCTGTCGCTTTAGTTTGTGAAGGGGATGCTACGGCTTCACTCGCTGTCTTTTCCGCAGCGTAGGCCGAAGTACAGGCCGCTGAGGGCGAAGAGTGTATAAAGGATACTCAGGGTGAGGGCGGGGTGGGTGGAGTTCATGCCGGAACCGGCGGCCCAGGCCAGCAGGCCGCCGGCGGTGAACCCGATGCCCTGGGCCAGTCCGGAGAGGGCGATGGTGCCGGCTTCATCGGGCTCAGTGGAGGCGATGAGCGTCATGCCCACGGAGAAGATGCTGCCCAGTCCCACACCGAGGGTGATGGAGGAGATGAGCCAGAACCCGGGAGGCGCCACCAGCAGCCCCCAGCAGGCAGCCACGGCGAGCAGGGTGGCCAGGGTCATGAGCAGGCGGATGCCGCCCAGCCAGCGGATGACGATGCCGGAGAGCAGGGCGCTGGGAATCTGGCATGCCGTGGCCAGGGAAAGCACGAGCCCGGCCTTGATGGTATCCATGCCCCGCAGGTGCAGCAGCGTGGCCAGCCATACAATGAGCAGCCAGGAGCTCGCCACGCGGAAGAGATAGTACAGCGTGACCATGCGGGCATTCCGTTTTTTCAGCAGCGGCAGCATCGGGGCTCGCATGGCGGGCTGCCGGGTGTGGAGATTCTGCTGCCGATGCATCATCAGCGCCCAGAGAATGCTGGCAAGCAACATGGGCAAGGCCCAGAACATGAGGCCGCTCTGCCAGCCATCCAGCAGCTGCGCAACGGGCACTGCCGCGCCTGAGCCGATGGCTGTACCCAGGCTTACGCATGCGGTGTAGGCGCTCATGACCTCCGGCAGGTGGTTGGGCACGGCCTGCTTCACAATACCCAGGATGACAGACCCTGCCACCCCGAGCCCAAGGCCAATGATGATGGTGCCGCAGAAGAGCCCGGCCAGGTGTCCGCTGCTGCGCCAGACGACTCCCACCGTGGCCAGGAGCAGCGCGCAGGTAATCAGGTTGCCGGGGCGTATCCATTCCACCAGCCGCGCACCCATGGGGGCGGCCACACCCAGCGCCATGATGGGCAACAGCGCGAACAGCCCGCTGCCGCCAATACCCAGCCCAAGCGCATGCTTCACCTGGCTGAGCAGGGGATCTGCCGCAGAAAATGCCATGCGCAGGTTCAGGCTGACGAGCAGGAAAATGATGATGAAGTGGGCGGTATCATGAGGGCGGGGCGTGGTGGGCATACGCTTCACTCTTACTGCCTGAGGCTCCATTCTGCAACCTAAATCTCTAATTGCTGGGGATTTGGTGGGGTATGCCGCACTTAGGCGGTTCATACATAAAATTATGCTGGAAATGCGGTTAGAATTGTGGTATGGTCGCCGCGCTATGTTATCAGATCGTACCAAGGCAGGTATTCAGCGTGCGCCGCATCGTAGTCTGATGCGCGCCACGGGCATGACGGATGAGGACATCAAGAAGCCGTTCATCGCCATTTGCAATTCTTTCAATGAAGTGATTCCCGGCCACGTGCACCTCAACAAGGTGGCTGAGCTTATCAAGGACGAGGTGCGCAAGGCAGGTGGTACGCCCATCGAGTTCAACCTCATCGGTGTGTGCGACGGCATTGCCATGGCTCACCAGGGCATGAAGTTCTCTCTGGCCAGCCGTGAGCTGATTGCCGACAGCGTGGAAACCATGCTTTCCGCCCATGCTTTCGATGCCTGCATCTGCATCCCGAACTGCGACAAGATTGTGCCCGGCATGGTGATGGGCGCTCTGCGTTGCAATATCCCGACCATTTTCTGCAGCGGTGGTCCCATGGCTGTGGGCAAGGGCCGCAATGGCGAAGACCTGGACCTCAACAGCGTGTTCGAGGCCGTGGCTGCCTGCACCGCCGGTAAGATTACTGAGGATGAGCTGCACTATGTGGAATGCCACGCATGCCCGAGTGCCGGTTCCTGCAGCGGTATGTTCACCGCCAATTCCATGAACTGCCTGTGCGAGGTGCTGGGTCTGGCTCTGCCGGGCAACGGTACGCTGCTGGCGCTTTCCGAGGAGCGCAAGGAGTTCTGGCGCGCCGCAGCCCGCCGCGCCGTGGAGATGGCAAAGCAGGGTGGCCCGCTGCCCCGCGATCTCATCACCGAGGCTGCCATCGACAACGTGTTCACCTGCGACATGGCCATGGGCGGTTCCTCCAACACCGTGCTGCACACACTCGCTTTCGCTGCTGAGGCTGGTTTTGAGTACGACCTCAAGCGCATCGATGAGATTTCCAAGCGCACCCCGAACATCTGCAAGGTGGCACCCAGCTCCCGCTACCATATGCACGATGTGCTGCGCGCCGGTGGTATCATGACCATTCTGGCTGAAATCAACAAGATTCCCGGAGCCCTGAATACCGATGTGCCCACCGTGAGCGGCAAGACGCTCGGCGAGCAGATTGAGGGCCTTTCCACCCAGGACCCCGCCGTTATCCGCACCCTGGACAATGCCTACTCCAAGGACGGCGGTCTGGCCGTGCTCTTCGGCAACCTTGCCGAGCAGGGCGCTATCGTGAAGAAGGCCGGTGTGCTGCCTGAGATGATGGTGCACCGCGGCCCGGCTGTGATTTTCGAAAGCCAGGAAGATGCCTGCGCCGGCATTCTGGCCGACAAGGTAAAGCCCGGCGATGTGGTGGTTATCCGCAACGAAGGCCCGAAGGGTGGCCCCGGCATGCAGGAAATGCTTGCCCCCACCAGCTACATCATGGGCAAGGGCCTGGGCAACTGCGTGGCTCTCATCACCGATGGCCGTTTCTCCGGCGCTACGCACGGTGCCTGCATCGGCCACGTGTCTCCTGAAGCTGCTGAGGGTGGTCTCATCGGCCTGCTCAAGGACGGCGATATCATCTCCATCGACATTCCTGCCCGCAGCATGAATGTGGAGCTGAGCGACGAGGAAATCGCCGCCCGCCGCGCCGTGTGGCAGCCCACCATGCAGGAAATCCCCAGCAAGTGGCTCAAGCGCTACCGCAAGCTCGCCACCAACGCCAGCAAGGGCGCTGTACTGGCCTGATAATAAGACAGAAATAGATTTATGACCGACAAGAAACAGAACTTCATCGTCAAGTACTTCTCCGAATTCGGGGTGCTTCGCGAGTGTGGTAAGAACTTCTGGCTCACGAACTTCATTCAGTTCTTCGACGGCCTGTCGTACTTCACGCTCATCATCGTGTTCTCCCTGTTCCTGAACAAGTACTGCGGCTTCCGCGATGCGGACGCTCCGTACTGGGTGGGCATGTACACGCTGTTCGTGTCCCTCTTCGTGTTCGCAGTGGGCACTATCTGCGATATCATCGGCCTGCGCCGCACCTACCTCATCGGCTTCATCATGCTGATTGGTGGTCGTCTGGTGCTGGGCATGGGTGCCGACTTCGGTACAGAGATTCTGCAGCTCAGCCAGGATGATTCCCGCTATTTCGTGATGGCCGGCATCGGTATGATGTCCTTCGGTACGGCTTTCATGAGCCCCTGTATCACCACCTCCATCCGCCGCTTCACCACGCTGCGCGCTCGTCCCACAGGTTTCAATTTCTACTACCTGTTCATGAACGTGGGCGCTCTTCTGGCCGGTTTTGCCATTGTGGACCCGCTGCTGGCCTGGAAGGGTGACATCGACGGTCTGCTGTGGGTGATTAACTTCGGTACTGCCTGCAACTGCATCGCCTTCATCTTCACCCGCTTCATTGATGAAGACTTCTTCGCCGTGCCGGAGGAGCGCATCGTGAAGACGGAGAAGTCTGCTCAGCGCCCGCTGCAGCTCATTGCTCAGGTGGCCCGTGAGCGTGCTTTCCAGAAGCTCATCGTGTTCCTGGTGCTCACGCTGGGTGTGCGTCTGGTGTTCACACTGCAGTTCCTGGTGATGCCGCAGTACTACCTGCGCACCATTGGTGACGACTTCCAGCTGGGCTTCATGAACTCCCTGAATCCCTTCGTGATTATCACAGGTCTCATCCTCATCATCCCGATTCTGAACAAGTTCTCCACGGTGAAGCTCATGATTACGGGTATGAGCATCTCTGCATGCTCTCTGCTGCTCATGGCTGTGCCGCCGCAGACCTACTTCATCATCCCGGGGATTGAGACCATCGGTCAGGCCTACTTCGTGGCCATCTTCCTGCAGATTCTCATCTTCGCCTTTGGTGAGCTGCTGTTCAGCCCCCGTTTCTCCGAGTACGTGGCCCGCGTGGCTCCCAAGGACAAGGTGGCTTCCTACATGTCCCTTTCCGCTCTGCCCATGTTCATTGCCAAGCCGATTAACGGCGTGGTGGGCGGTCTGCTGGTGTCCTACCTCTGCTTCGACGGCATTGCCGCCAAGATGGATACCGGTCACATCGGTTTCTGGGATTCTCCTGAGTTCATGTGGACCATCTACCTCATCATGGCTCTCATTTCTCCGCTGGCCATCATTCTGACCAAGGACAGCTTCGTTTCCGATAATCCCGAGGAGACGACTGCCCACGAGACCGACACGGAAAAGGACGAGGAAGAAAACACCGTAAACGCTAACGCCTGATTTTACCACTATGTCTGATACGAAACAGAAGACCGACTGGCTCCCCATCATCAAGGATATGTGCATCCTGGTGTGCATCATGGGGGCCCTGGGCTATGCCTGTAACCTGGCCATGAAGCCCTTTGAATCCGTGCAGGTGACGGACTCGCTCGTTTCCCTCATCCGCAAGGGTGGCGTGGTAAACGGTAAGGATGAAATCTTCCTGAAGGAATTTGCTGAGGGTTGCAAGGCTCATCAGGATTTCGTGAACACCCCGGACAGCACCGGCCGCACGCCGCTCATGTGGGCTGTGTACACGAATTTCAACAAGCCTGAGCTCTCCTTGGCCAAGGATGCCGACCGCGCCTACTATGTGCAGGCTCTGCTGGATTCCCCCGGCATCAACCTTCACGCCAAGGACCAGGACGGTTTCACCGCTCTGCACTGGGCTGCCTGGAGCGGCATGCCTCACTCTGCCGCCATGCTCATCAAGGCTGGTCTGGATATCAATGAGAAGGAGTCCAATGGCTACACCCCGCTCATGCTTGCCGCTCTGCGTGGCGATGATGCCGTGGTGAAGATGCTCCTGCAGCTTGGCGCTGATACCGCCGCCGTGAACAACGATGGCAAGACCTCCGCCCAGCTGGCTGAGGAGAAGGGCGCCGCTTACGACAAGCGTAAGTCCAAGGTGTACTCCCTCATCTATGCTGCCGAGCGCTCTGAGGCTTACCACAAGACCCAGCAGCTCCTCAAGGGTGCCGCCCCCGCCGCCGCTTCCATTGATGCCGTGCTGGCCGAGACCGACGCCCTCGTGAAGTCCGCCAAGGACAAGGCTGCCGCCGCTCCCGCCGAGGAGGAATAAAGCCTGCTGATACATTTATCTGATAGCATTCCAGAAGGGGAGTCAGTAATGGCTCTCCTTTTGCTTTTGTTTCTTTATATTGAGTTGGTTATGTTGGTGTTTTTTTTTGTTGAAATTCTGCATCTGCTGTGATAGAATCGCATGTTGTGAAGGTAATTGCTGAATATCTGTTATATGGCGCTGTGGGCCTGGCTCTCACGGTGGGGGCATGCTGGTGGTTTGCTGACTCCGGGTTCGATTTCCGGCAGGTGTTGATGTTTATTCTGGGGCCGACACTCATGCTGGCATCGGTTTGGCTGCTTCGGCGCGATGGAAAGGCTGAGCTGAAGCGCAGACGGAACGCAGGCAAGGAGAAGAAGGAATGGAGCAAGTCCGCCCGCATCCGCACTGAATTGCCCTTTGATATGTTGGCCGGAAATTTCAAGGCACTGGCCAAGGCTACGGATGAAGCCGTGGCAGAGGAGGAGTATCTTTCCTGGAACAGTGGTTCCTTTGGAGATATCCGTATTCAGAAAATCGATACGGAGGCCTGGATTGCCTTGTTCTGGGTGCAATCTGACTGGAGTCTGACGGACAGGCAGGTGGAAGGCATCTGCCGACGTGAGTCGGTGGCCTTTCCTGCGCATTTCCGCAAGATGCAGGCCCACGGTGTGGCGATTTATCAGCAGGGCATCCTGACCCTGTATCCGAGCGTTCACAAGACCGATTTCGAGGAGTCCTTCCTCGCTACTGTTCTACAGAACGCAGAGGCATTCAATGCCTGGCTTGTTGATTATACAGAAGAATAACGCGTATGGACCTCTGCCAGATGATGTATACCAGCCTCATGCTCGTGAGCATGTTTGTGGCGCTGCTCTGGCTGAAACCCGGTAAGCGTGAGGCTGCCCGGTATGGCATGATATTGGTTCCGTACGGTGGCCTGTTGTATCTTATCTACCTCGCAACTCAGGAAATGGGAGTTGTCGGGTATTATCTACGTGAGCATCTTCCTTGTTCTGCTGCGCTGCTGGTGTATCTGCTGGGGCTATTCATGCTCAAATGCCCCTGGAAGCGTGCGCTTCAGAGCTGCGGTGTCTATGCCCTTGTTCATGCTCCTTTGTTTGTGCTGTATGTACTGTATATTCATGGTTTCTCTGTAGAACTGCTGCTCGGTGCCCCCGGTCAGATTCTGATGATCTGGCTTTTCGTGTGGCTCTGCGCACGGCATCTTTCTGCAAAGCAGGGCCTGCTCTCCGCCGCTACCATCGAGGCCTGCGAGGGGCTGGTCATCGCCAATGTTGTGAGGTACATTCCCGTGCTGTTCGGTCTGGGGCTGGAGGCTACTATTGTTGTGGGAACCATCCTGAAGATGTTGATTTGGATGCTTGCTTTTGCTCTTGTCATGCATCACTTGCATGGGAAAAGCTGGAAGCGTTCCATTGCATTTTCCTTCTCGCCCCTGCTTCTGGCTGTTATTTTGTCAGTGCTCCGCCTGATTATCAGGGTAATTTGAAGCGCCAGGTTTTCGGTGCACTGGGCGCTTCGTGTAGAAACAAGGCCCTGAATATGGCGATTTGGCGGGGGCTCAAATCTTTCGGAGCACGGGACTTCAGTCCCGAAAACTCAAGCGATGAGGGACTAAAGTCCCTTGCTCCGACAAAAACAGCCGCCCTTTTTGTGGTTCTGAGAAAAAACTTGAAAAACTCAAATATAAATTATTTGCTGGTGCGCTTCATTCATGTACAGGCACAACCCCCTGTTCATAGAAAGATGAAAAAGAATATGGTTAAAATGTTCCTGATGTCCGGTGTGGTAGTAGTGGCTTTCAGCAGCTGTGATCACCTGTCCCTGAGTCTTAGCCATTACGGCGGCAGTATGGGCTGCCAGGCGGTAGTCGTACCTGCCTCCCGGCCTGTCGTAGTGCATCGTGAATCTGCTGCGCAGCATGTGGTAGTGCACCATGGATCGGCGCCGAAGCATGTAGTGGTGCATCATGAATCTGCTGCGAAACCCCATCCGTTCGTTCGGTTATAAGGTTCACAACAATTTCCGTTGATATGGACATTGACACAAGTGAAACACCGCAGCGCGGCTGCCGCTGGCAGATACCATGCGCCACCAACGAACCAACCTGAACCCGTCTGAGGCATGTTTTCAGACGGGTTTTTGTATGCCTGAGCCGGTAAAAAAAATACCGCTTCGACCGGCGGGGAAGAAGCGGTATGAAAAACAGGTGGTGAGGTGGTATCAGGCCTGGTCGCCGTCGTTCCACTCGACGCGGTTCTCGGGCTTCCAGAGCGTCTCCAGCTCGTAGAATTCGCGGGTTTCACCGGCCATGACGTGCAGCATCACGTCGATGTAGTCCAGCACGCACCAGAGGGCATTGGGGGTGCGCTCGGCATACACGGGAGAGATTTCGTACTTCTCCCACACTTCCTTATCCACATCGCCCATGATGGCGCGCAGGTGGGGCACAGAAGTGGCGGTGCAGACCACGGCGAAATCCGTGATGGAGGAGGTGCCGCGCAGGTCGTAGATGGCGATATCGGATGCCTTGGCATCGCAGGCCACCTGGGCGCAGGCAAAGGCGAGTTGTTTGCTGTTCATATTGTGTGTGTCGGTAAGGGGGTTAGAGGTTTTCTTTCTTTTCTTCGTCGGCGGGGGCTTCCTCAGTCTCCTCAGCAGGAGCTGCGGGGGGCTCGTCATCCGGCGTCTGGAGGTCGGTGGGGGCATCTTCCTCCTCGGGGATGGGGGGAGGCAGCTGGCGCACGGGCGGATTAGCCATTTCGCCGGTTTCCAGCAGCTCGGCCACCTGCTCACCGCTCAGCGTCTCGAACTCGATGAGCTTATCGGCGATGAGGAGCAGGCGTTCCTTGTTCTCGGTGAGGATGGTCACGGCGCGGTTGTAGTTTTCCGTTACGATGCGCTGGATTTCCTCATCAATAATCTGGGCGGTGTGCTCAGAGAAATTGCGGGTGGTCTGGGAAATATCACGGGCCAGGAATACCTCGCTGTGGTTGGAGCCGTATTCGATGGGGCCGAGCTTCTCGCTCATGCCGTAGACACAGACCATCTTGCGGGCAATGCTGGTGGCCTGGTGAATATCACCGCGGGCACCGCCGGATACATCACCGAACACCACAAGCTCGGCGCAGCGGCCACCCATGGCCATCACGATGTAATCCAGCATTTCGCTCTTGTATTCGCTGTACTTATCCTCCTCCGGCAGCATCATGGTGACACCCAGTGCCGGGCCGCGGGGAATGATGGTGACCTTGTGCAGCGGCAGGGACTTGCCAAGGGCGGTTTTGAGCAGACACACGGCGTGGCCGGCCTCGTGCACAGCGGTCATGTACTTCTCCTTGTCGGAGATTTCAAGGGAGCGGCGTTCGCGGCCCCAGCGCACCTTCTCTCGGGCTTCCTCCAGGTCGCTCTGCTGCACGGTGGGCTTGTTCTGGCGGGCGGCGATGAGGGCTGCCTCGTTCACCAGGTTAGCCAGCTCTGCACCGGAGAAACCGGTGGTGGCGCGGGCAATCGGGCCCAGATCCACGTTGGGGTCAAGCTTCACCTTGCGGGCATGCACGCGGAGAATCTGCTCGCGGCCAGCGGCATCCGGCAGGTTCACCGTCACCTGGCGGTCGAAGCGGCCGGGGCGAAGCAGGGCGGGGTCGAGCACGTCCACACGGTTGGTGGCGGCAATGACGATGACATTTTCATTCGCTGTGAAGCCGTCCATTTCCACCAGCAGGGCGTTGAGCGTCTGCTCGCGTTCATCATGGCCACCGCCCACGCCGTGACCACGGTGGCGACCCACAGCGTCGATTTCGTCGATGAAGATAAGGCAGGGGTTGTGCTTCTTGGCCTCGGCGAACATATCGCGCACGCGGCTGGCGCCTACACCCACAAACATTTCCACAAAGTCGGAACCGGAGATGGTGTAGAAGGGCACACCGGCCTCACCGGCAATGGCGCGTGCCAGCAGGGTCTTACCCGTGCCGGGAGGGCCTACCATGAGCACGCCCTTGGGAATGGTGCCGCCCAGGTTGCGGAACTTTTTGGGATTGCGGAGGAACTCCACGATTTCCCACACTTCCTCCTTGGCCTCGGAAATGCCGGCCACATCCTTGAAGGTGACCTTGTTCTTGCTGGGGTCGAGCAGACGGGCGCGGCTGCGGGCAAACTTCATGGCACCGCCGGGGCCACCGCCCTGGGCGCGGAAGAAGAAGAACAGAAGGAACAGGAAGAGGAGAATGGGCAGGGCATTCACCAGGAAGAAGTGCCAGGAGTTGCTTTCCACGGTGTATTTCACCTGATTGCCCAGCAGGTCTCGCACCTGCTGGCCCTGGAAAGTGGCGTTGAACTCCACGCGAACAGGCTCCAGGTCCTTCAGCTGGGCAGCAGTGGCCGGGGGCAGACGGTACTCACCTACGATGACCCCCTGACCGGAGGTTTCGTAAATGACCGGGCTGCCATTGGTCGTGATGATGCGGCCTTCGGCACCCATGCGGGCAAAATCCTCTGTGGACCAGATGCGGTCGCCCTGGAGTTCCTTCGGAGCCTCCTCCACGCGGGAGGTGGTGATGCCGAAGCGGTTGCAGAGGGCGCGTATTTCATCGGAGTCCGTGAAGGGCATGTAGAATGCTGCCTTGGGGTATTCCGGCAGGTTCTTGTATTCAAAAGCGGTGATGACGCCTTCCGTGCTGGAGGAATTGAGCGTTACCTCCACGGGGAAATCCTTGGGCTGTGAGAGCACTACCTTACCGGCCTTGTAGTCCTTGCGGAATTGTTCCAGGGAAATAGTGCGTCCGGGGGCAGACAAGGAACCATCGAACATGAAGGCCACCATGAGAATGCCGGCAATGACGGTCAGGAGAATCAGGACGCCCCAGTTCGGGGTGCCTCCGGGAGTAGGGACTTTGTTGGGTTGTTTGTTCGGGTCAGACATAGATGATCCTGCGGTGCTTTTCCGCATTTTACCGCAGAATCCAGGTTTGAGGAATCTTGTATTGTGCCATAAAGGGCGAAAAATGGCGTCAGCAGGCTGCCATTGTGCACGTGAGATCTCTCGGAGCACGGGACTCAGTCCCGTAACCTCTAGCGGAGAGGAACTAAAGTCCCTCGCTCCGAATATAATTTTCGCTCATGGGGCCTTCACATAAACGAATACGCATCAATATCCAGCGTCAGGGTCACCCCTTCGCCGCAGTTCATGGCGGCAATTTCCCGGCTGCAGATATCGGCAATGATGCGGGAGCGGGGGGCCTTCAGGGTGCACTGGTAGCGGAACTGCCCGTAGGCCTTGGCCAGCGGTGCAGGGAGCGGGTCGCTTATCTGCACCTGCGGGGGCAGTGCCTCCAGAAGTCGCTTGTGCAGGGTTTCCATGGCCAGGGCTGCCACGTCTTCCTGTTCGCTGCGGGCGGTGATGACGGCCATGTGGCAGAACGGCGGGAAATTCATCTGCTGGCGCAGCTCCATTTCGGTTTCGGCAAAACCATCGGTATCATGTCGGCGGGCGAACTGGATAGCAGCGGCCTGGGGATTGAAGGTCTGCACAATCACCTCGCCATCCAGGTCGCCACGCCCGGCGCGGCCGGCCACCTGGGTGAGCAGCTGGAAGGTGCGTTCTGCGGCGCGCGGGTCGGGTATGTTCAGCCCCAGGTCGGCATTCAGCACGCCCACCAGCGTGACGCCGGGGAAGTCGAGCCCCTTGGAAATCATCTGTGTGCCCAGCAGAATATCGGTTCTGTGGGCTCGGAAATCTGCCAGAATATCGCGCAGGGCGTTCTTGCGCGTGGTGACATCGGCATCAACGCGTTGCAGCCTGGCCTGCGGGAAACAGCGGCGCAGCACGGCCTCTACCTTCTGGGTGCCGTAGCCCTCCAGCGCGATGTTGGCCGTGTGGCAATCCGGGCAGCGGCCGGGTACCATCTGGCGGTAGCCGCAGATGTGGCACACGAGCCGGTTCTCCGTGGCGTGGAAGGTCATGGGCAGGGCGCAGTGCTCGCAGTTGGCCACATAGCCGCATTCCGGGCATTGCAGGGCGCGGGCAAAGCCGCGGCGGTTCAGCAGCAGAATCACCTGTTCGCCCTTGTTCAGGCGCTCATCAATGGCCATGCGCAGTCGCTCGGAAAGAATGCCGAGGTTTCGCTTGTCCTTGGGCTCGCTGCGCATGTCCAGCACGCGGGTGAGGGGCAGGCGCTGGCCGTCGGCGCGCTTATCCATGCGCAACATGCTGTATTTATCCTGCTGCACATTGTAAAGGGATTCCAGCGAAGGGGTTGCAGAGCCGAGCACGATGGTGGCACCCTCCAGCTTAGCGCGCAGTACGGCAAGATCTCGCCCATGGTAGCGCGGGCTGTTCTCCTGCTTGTAGGAAGAATCGTGCTCCTCGTCCACGATGATGAGGCCGAGATTCTGTACCGGGGCAAAGACGGCTGAGCGGGGACCGATAGCGATGCGGGCTTTGCCGCGGTGAATGGCGTGCCATTCGTCAAATCGCTCGCCATCGCTCATGGCGCTGTGCAGAATCGCCACACTGCCGGGGTCCTGGGCAAAGCGGCCCTTGAAGCGGGCCATGGTCTGCGGCGTGAGCGAGATTTCCGGCACCAGAATGAGCACGCCCTTGCCCTGGGCCATGGCTCGCTGCGCGGCCTGAAGGTAGACCTCTGTCTTGCCGGAACCGGTCACACCCTGCAGCAGCAGCGGTTTCGTATCGCCGGCATCATAGGCGGCATTGATGGCAGCCAGGGCGGCAGCCTGCTCCGGGTTCAGCTCCAGCGGCTGGGTGGGGGCAAATTGCTCGCTGCCGGCGGGGTCGCGGTGTACCTGTTCCTCCTCAATGCGCACATAGCCGGCCTTTTCCAGCGCACGGCATGGAGCCAGCGAGGCAGAGCCGCCTAAATCGGCCAGCGGTTCGCGCTTTTCGGCGCTGGCGTGCAGATAACGCAGAATCGTGGCCTGCCGCGGGGCGCGTCGGTTAATCTTGTTCAGTGTATCGTCATCCGGCCAATCCTGGAGCACTACCACCTTGCGGGTCTTTTCCTCGTGGCGTTCCTGGCGCACAGGCTCCGGCACAATGCAGCGAATCATCTGCTCCACGGGCACAGCGTAGTAGCGCGCAGCCCATTCGGCCAGATCCATGAGAGCAGGGGAGATGACCGGTTCCTCGTTCACCAGTCGTTTCAGCGGACGCAGGCGGTGCGCCCATTCCGGCTCCGGCTGCACCAGGGCCAGCACCGTGCCGGTTGTGCCGCGGGCGCGCAGCGGAACCTCCACACGGCTGCCGCGCGTCACCCCGCTCATGTGCTCGGGAATGGCGTAATCCAGCACCATGTCATTGAGCCCGTCCACCAACACTCGGGCGGCGGGGGGAAATGCAGGCATGTCTGCAAAAAGCTCCTGCATGGAGGGTGTAGGGGAAAATCAGGCTTCTGCTTCTTCCCGGGAAAGAATGTGCACCACGACCTTGGTGCCGGACTTTTCGCCGGCTGCCTTTGCCAGGGAACGGATGGCGGAGGCCGTCATGCCGTTGCGACCAATCACACGGGCCACGTCCTCCTGCTCCAGTACCAGGCGGAAGCGCAGCATATCCCCAGCCGGTGTCGCGGCAACGCGCAGCTCTGCATTCTCCGGGTGGCGAATGAGGGGCGATACTGCGGCCAGTAGATATTTACCAATGGATTCTGTGAGTTGGTGCATACACCTTACTTTAATGGATGCTGCGCAGGGTGTCAAGTTCCTATCGCGTCTAAGTCCCCGAGCGCAAGCGACGGGGACCTCATACGCTGGCAGAGCCAGCGTATTTCATGCAGGCGCAAGGCGTCTGCATTTCATCCGCCCGTCAGGGTGGATTTCATACACTGGCACAGCCAGTGTAATTCATTGAGTCCCGCAGGGACGACTAGTTACCGCTGCATCAGCAGCGGTACTGCCAATGGTGCGTACATCTCACGAATCAGATAGCATCGGGAAAGAACGCACCACATTTAACCGATGCTATCTCACTGGGGCGTTTCCAGCAGCTCCGCAAATTGGAGTTTGTCGAGCAGTTGGCTCGCGTCAGCGAACGGAATTCAAAAGCCCGTGGAACGGGCGCCATATCATTAGCGAGTGGTGCAGCGGCGACAGCCGCGAAACCACTCGTTTTAGTGTAAAAAGTCATTAGAACCCGTGGAACGGGTGACAGAAAGCAAGTCTGGGAATTATGTTTGCTTGAGAATATAATCACATAATTATAAACGCTTTGTCATGAAAATGAGTTGTATGGGTGGCACCCCTTTCTGTCACCCGTTTCACGGGTTCCGATATTATTTTTACGCAATCGAGGGGTTACGCTCGCCCCGCTAAAGCGTGACGGCTCCACCCCTCGCTATTGGTATGTCGCCCGTTCCACGGGCTTCAGAATTCCGCGAG
>JAFYWX010000083.1 GCA_017546445.1 Akkermansia sp.
ATTGCAGGGCAGAATGCCCTGCAGTGAAATTGCGGGCAGAGGCCCGCAATGAAATCCGCCACTATCGTGACGGTCTAAATCCGGTTATCACCGGTCTAAATTGCCCGGCTTCCGCCGGGCAGTGTTTCATTCACACAAATCGCCATCTTTAGTGCATAAAGAGGGGGACAGGCTCCAGAACGGTGTTGATAATGCAGTCAATTGTGAAATGTTTGGGACACATGTGGCCTGGTGGCAGCAATTACAAAAAAAACTTGCAATCCACCTCATCTTCGACACCTTGCGACACAAATCAACTACTTACCACACCTGAACTATAGCCTTTAAAACGTTAAAAAACAGAAAATATACATTAAAAAGCTTGACGATTCACAGTATAGCTACTATACTGCCCGCGCCGAAGCTCCTACCTGATAGACAGGGGCACAGCTGGAACAAAATCACTCATTCAATATTCATGAAAAAAATTGCTCTTTCTATTGCCGCCGTGGCCGCAGCTCTTCTGAGCAGCTGCCAGCAGACTACAGGTTACCTTCGCGACATGAACATCACCAAGCCCGTGGCTATTGACCGCGATGACGTGACCTTGGTAATGGGTCGTGCCCGCGGTTCTGATATGGGCTGCTGCCTTCTTGGTATCATTCCCCTGTGGCTGCCGAGCGAATCCGACGCCGTGGACGAAATGTACGAGTACTGCCGCGAGCATGGTCAGGCCCCCGAGGGTAAGTCCCGCACCTTCACGAACGTGACCCTTGAGACCCGCGCTAACTATTTCATTGCTCTGAGCTTCCCGACCGTACGCGCCACAGGTGACCTTGTGGAGTTCACCGGCAAGGGTGACAGCAATGATGAAAACAAGGGCAACAACATTATTGTGAACAACAACAATAATAATAATAACAACTAATTCTTTTTTCCGACAGCGGTACGGCCTCTCTCATGTGGCCGTACCGCTTTTTTCATGCTATGAACAAGCTTCTCCTTGCTGCACTCGCAGGCTGCGCACTAGTCTCCTGCTCGACCATGCCCGACGGCATCTCCGAAGACGCCGTGGCGCCGTACACCCTGGCCCCCCGCACACTGATGTGCAATACCCCGCGCGCCCTGGGCACTGCGGCATTCACCCCCACGAACAACTGCCTCTACTATGAGATTGACAACAAAGAGGACAGAAACGCCAGCGGCCGTTATATGCGCACCAGCGAGGAAGAGGCTACCGTCATGATTTTTGGCGATGATGTGTACACCGTGGAGTACAAGCTGAAATTCGAGACTCCTTCCAAGGGAACAGTTGAGGAAACATTGAACTACAACGGCGAGACAACGACGTACAATGGTACCTTCATTGTGCGCTGAGTTGAGTTTTCCTACATATTGAACAACAAAAAAAGACCGCCAGACGGCGGTCTTTTTTTTGTTGTACCTGACGTATCAGAGACGCGAAATAGCGGAAAGGATTGCTGCAGGATACAGAATGTGCTCCTGCACCTGAATGCGGGCATGCAGGGTCTGCGGGGTATCATCCGGCAACACGGGCACGTAGGCCTGCATGAGAATCTCACCAGTGTCCATACCGGCATCCACATAGTGCACGGTGCAGCCGGCCTGCTTAGCACCGGCATTGAGGGCCTGCGTCCATGCCTCCACGCCCGGGAAAGCGGGCAGAAGCGCGGGGTGGATGTTCAGGATGCGGCGCGGGAAAGCCTCCAGCAGCGGAGCCTTCACCAGGCGCATGAAGCCAGCCAGGCAGATAAGGTCGATATTGAGCTCCTGAAGCTTCTTTGCAAGGGCTTCCTGCACCTCCAGCGGGAACTTGTTCTTGAAGCCACCGCAGTCCATGTATTCGGCGCGTACGCCGTGCTGGCGGGCACGCTCGAGAATGTAGGCATCCTCATGGTCGGAGAGAACAATGACCACCTCGGCATCGAGGCGACCATCAGCAATAGCATTAAAGATAGACTGGCAATTGGAACCAGACCCGGAACCCAGAACGGCAAGACGGAGACTCATAACGCCGCCCATTCTACCTGATACGCCAGATTTGTCAATGCAAATCGGGCGGGGTCCTTCCTTGGAACCCCGCCCGATTGAAAAGTTACCGTTCAATGCTTATCAGCTGGCAAGCACGATAGCGCCTGCAAGAACGAGGATGGAGATAATCACCCAGAGGATGACCACACCGCGGCCTTCGGCAGCATCGCCAGTGCCCTGCAGGTGGCTGTACTTGCCACGGATCTTACCCTTCTTCATGAAGCCATCGTAGTTCTTCTGAAGCAGGGTAGCCTCCACCTGGCGCATCATGTCCAGCAGCACGCCCACAAGAATGAGCAGAGAGGTACCACCGAAGAACTGGGTCACCAGCATGGGCAGACCACCCCACACGGAAAGAAGGCTCGGCAGGAAGTAGATGAGGGTCAGGAACAGGGAGCCGGAGAAGGTAAGGCGGGACATGGTGTCGTCCAGGAACTTGGCCGTGGGGGGGCCGGGACGCACGCCGGGAATGTAACCACCACTGCGCTTCAGGTCCTCAGAAATCTGCTGCGGCTGGAACATCGTGGCCACCCAGAAGTACGAGAAGAAGTAAATCATGATGGCGGAGATGATGTAGTAGGGGAAATCGTTCGGGGAGAGCCAGTTGGCCACCAGGCCCACTACCCAGCTGTCCTGGGAGAACATCTGCTGCACCAGCATCTGCGGCAGAGCCAGGATGGCGGTGGCAAAGATAACGGGCATCACGCCGGAGTAGTTGAGCTTGAGCGGCAGGTACTGGGTGCCACCCTGCATCATCTTACCGTGGCCTACAACGCGCTTGGCATACTGCACCGGGATACGGCGCTGAGCCTGGCTCACCACAACCACAAGGGCCACCACGAGCACCATGAAGAGGATGAGGGCTACCATGCCCAGAGACCCCAGCGGATTAAGCTCCGTGCCCTTCATCACGCAATACTGCCATGCCACGGCAAAAGCACCGGGAAGAGCGTGAATGATGTTCACGGAGATGATAAGGGAGATACCATTGCCCACACCGCGCTCGGTAATCTGATCACCAATCCACATGAGGAACATGGTGCCGGTCACGATGATGAAGATGGTGGTGAGGGTGAAGATAATGCCGGGGTTCATCACCAGGTCATTGGCATTCAGACCAATGCTGGAGGGGTTGCGCAGGGTCTGCGTCAGGAAGTAACCCTGAATGATGGCGATGATGATGGCCAGGATACGGGTGTACTTGGTCATCTTCTGGCGGCCGCCTTCCTCACGCATCATCTTCTGCCAGGAGGGAAGAACGGCTCCCATGAGCTGGGTCATAATGGACGCAGAAATGTACGGCATGATACCCAGGGCGAAAATACCGCACTGCTGCAGACCGCCACCGGAGAAAATGGTGAGAATGGAGCCAAGGGCGCCGAGGGGACTGTCGCCCTCCTTGGATGCCTCGGCCACGCAACGGGCCAGCTCGGCTACGTCCACGCCCGGAAGGGGCAGATGCACACCAAGGCGCACGATAACAATCATGGCCAGGGTGAAGAGGATGCGGCTCCGGAGCTCCGGTACCTTCATGGTATTAGCAAATGCTGAAATCATGGTTTCCTGGGTTGTTAAGATGTTGTAGAAGTCTTTTGTGCAGCGGGGTGGTGCGGGCAGCCCGGCAGGCGGCTGTTCATCCCCGCACCTGATTGATGCTTAGAAAAATAGAGAATTCTGCGAAAAACCCTCCCCTTTTCTTACACAGCTGCCGGGCAGCGCTGCGCTGCCCGGCTCTGTGTCAAGTTTTTGCAAAGGCTCATTGCTGAGCCTGAATCCTTTACTGGGCGCTGAGCACCGTGAGGGTGCCACCGGCGGCCTCGATCTTGGCAGCAACAGAAGCGCTGGCGAAATCGACGGTCACGTTCAGAGCCTTGGAAAGGTTGCCATTGCCCAGGAGCTTCA
>JAFYWX010000084.1 GCA_017546445.1 Akkermansia sp.
GGGATGATGGCTCGCGTCAGCGAGCGGAATTCAAAAGCCCGTGAAACGGGCGGCCTATCAATAGCGAGGCGGTGGAGCGCACCGTGCGTCAGCATGGTGCGCGTAACCCCTCGTAAAGAAAAAATAAGGAATAGGAACCCGTGGAACGGGTGACAGAGAGGGTTGCTACATAGTAGCTAATTGTTCGTCCTGACACGATTTTTAAGGCATGCGTTTCTGTCACCCGTTTCACGGGTTCTAATGACTTTTTTCACTAAAACGAGTGGTTTCGCGGCTGACGCCGCTGCACCACTCGCTATTGTTATGTCGCCCGTTTCACGGGCTCTATGTTCCGCTCGCTGACGCGAGCCCGCTGCCCGACAAACTCCAATTTACTGTGATATAGCATGTGTGCGCCTACAAACAAAATCACCTGAGAAAACTCAGGTGATTCTGCTTTACCTTGCGCGGCCTGGCAGGCTGCGCGCTGAGAGGTGATTCTGGATTTACTTGTGCTTGAAGAGCGGGATGAGGGAAATGCCCCAGGACTGGTGCTCGCCAATGTAGGGCTGCTCAATCACGATGGAGTTCTTGCCCTTCTTGAGCTGAAGCTCCGTCGGTTCCTGAACCCACCAGATTTCCTCCGGGTCGAGCGGGGATTCAAAGTTCCAGGCATTGCCTGCGTGGGCAAACTTGCCAGCATGCTTGTAGGTTCTCGGGTTCTTGACTTCCTTGCCGTTAATCCAGATGCGGGTGCCGGTCTGGGACCATTCGCCGTTTTTCGGCACGCCAGTCCAGCGGCGGTTAGAGCGGGCAGGGGCGTCAAAACCAATCATGAAGGGATACTTGCCATCCTTCTTCACCGTGATTTCGGTGCTGGCCAGCGCGGTGCAGCCGGGGCGGGCCTGCATGAACATACCCAGGTAGCCGGTATCCGGGCGGGTGCGGAAATACAGGTTGGCGCAGTAGGCCTTGCGGGTGTTGTCGGCCTTGCCGTCCAGCATATCCTTGCGTGCGGCTTCCACGGCGTTCTTATCCAGCGGGCCTGCCACCTTCCAGCTCAGGCCGCTTTCGTACCACATCGGGAAAGCCTCATCGGCATAGATGCTCTTGCGGAGCCTGGCCATGCGCTGTTCAAACAGGGAGTAGGCCTTGCCTGCTTCGGTATCCGGGCCCGGCATATCCAGGGGCAGGGCATCGCCGTTGCCGGCACCACCAATCCAGGAGCGCTCGGCCATGGCCATCATGCCTGGCCACATGGTGCAGAATCCGGGAATCCACTCCTTGTTGTCAATCTTGCCATCCGGCCAGTAGCAGAGAATCGTGCCCAGCTTCTTCTCATCGCCCTTGGCGGAGCCGCAGGGGCGCATGAAGAAATAACGGCGCACCAGCATGGCGGGATCCAGCAGGTTGGCATAGCCCATGGTGGAGTCGAAGGCGCGGCGGGTGATACGCTCCGGGTTGATGGATTTATCTGCCGTGTTCGGGCCTTCGCCCCAGCGCTGCTCGATAGAGGTATCGGCCACGGGCAGGTCGCGGTTGCTGGCCCACTGCACCGGAATGCGGTTGTGGTCCTGCAGCACCTTCGTTACCATTCCCACAAATTCCGCAGCATTCGGAATGCGTACCTCATCTGCGCCGAAATGCACAATCGGGCAGACGTCTGCCGGCACTTCCTGGCAGAATTCATGCAGCAGCTTCTCCACAATCTTCATGCCTTCCGGCGTGTGCATCTTGAAACCGAAAGCTCGTTCGAAATAGGCGCTGTGCCCCGGCATGTCCAGCTCCGGGATGATGGTCACGCAGCGCTTCTTTGCATATTCGAACAGCTCGCGGATTTCGGCGTAGCTGTAGGTATCGTTCTTATCGCGGGTGCGGTGTTTCGGGTCGTTCAGCTCCGGGTAGGATTTGCACTGAATGTGCCAGGCGGGGTAATCCGTCAGGTGCCAGTGGAATGTGTTCACCTTCAGGCGGGCGGCCAGGTCAATTTCCTTCTTCAGGCGTGCCAGGGTGCGGAAATTGCGGCCGCAGTCCTGCATATAGCCGCGGTATTGGAAAGCGGGCCAGTCCTTGATGGTGCAGAGCGGGAGGCTCTTGCGGTTGTGCACCAGCTGGCGCAGCGTCTGAATGCCGTAGAAGAAACCGGCAGAGGTATTGGCCTCGATGGTGATGTTCTTCTTCTTAACGCTCAGAATGTAACCTTCGGCGGTGGCTTCGGCATCCAGCTTATCGCCAGCCTTCCTGAGCACCACACTCAGGGAGCCCTTCTCTCCGCCCTTGATATCGCCCAGCAGGCCCTTCCATGCCACCTTGACCTCATCGGAGTCAGCCTGCTCACCTTTCAGCTTCCAGCCATCAGCCGTGGGGAGCATCAGCTCCTCCTCGCTCCAGTTCACCTCGCGGGGGAAGGGGATAAGCGCGGACGGCGCTTTTTCCTCCAGTTTCAAATCATGCGGAGACGTCCAGTCCGCGAGAGCCGCGCCCGCGCACATGAATGTCAGCACCAAGGTAAGGATTCGTTTTAACATGGTGAACATGCTAGCATAGCCCCCTCCGTTATGCAATCAAAAAAATGGCGGAGCTCCCCCTCCTGTGAAATGGAGAATTTGGAATGCGTATCTCGATTGCCGGTACGGGGGGTAAGTCTCTTGGTTGTTCTATTTGTGTCTTTTGCAGATTCGCCCACAGCTACACTTTCCCTGCTGGCTCTCGCAGGTCTGGCTGCTCGTCGCCGTCGTAAGTAATTCAATTTTACATTCTATTATATCAAGGACCGCTGCTCTTTATCGTGAACTTCTGATATAACGAAACATACCGCCAAATGGGAGTTTGTCGGGCAACTGTTTTTATCGGAGCAAGGGACTTTAGTCCCTCATCGCTTGAGTTTTCGGGACTGAAAGTCCCGTGCTCCGAAAGATTTGAGCCCCCGCCAGATCGCCATTTATAGGGGGGGAGAAATACCCCACGTGTCGCAGATTCCTGTTTCTTTCTGCTTCCGGGTGTGTTATATAGAGATGTATGCAGTTCAGTAAAAAGATTTTCACCTTGTCTTGTGCGCTTGTGGGGGGAATGCAGGGGGCTCTGGCTCAGAACCCGGCAGAGCGTCACCCGGTTTATGATACAAGCGCCTTGCTGCCCCAGACTGTTACGCCGCAGGGCTCCGGGCTTCGTATCCGTGCTTGTCAGGAAACGCGGGTGGTGGCAGGTGCTTCTGTTG
Source organism: Akkermansia sp. (assembly GCA_017546445.1). Lineage (GTDB taxonomy): Bacteria > Verrucomicrobiota > Verrucomicrobiia > Verrucomicrobiales > Akkermansiaceae > Akkermansia. The sequence goes on from JAFYWX010000084.1 coordinate 3,197, forward strand.
ATGAGGTGGCAACGACTTCGCTTTTGAAACTCAAAGGCTGGCGGGGTGAGCGCTGCTGCGCGCAGCTCGTTGTGTCGACGGGTGGGCAGGCGGCAGAGCTCAGCGTGGCCTGTTCTCCTCTGAGCATGGGGAATCGCCAGATTTTTGCCAACGCGCGTATGATTCGTTACACGCAGGCGAGCCGCAGTATCACTGCAGATGTAATCGGTGGCGAGAGCCGCTGCCAGCATCCCGCCGGGGTGGACCGCGCCGTGTGGTTCGAGGTGGATGTGCCGCCGAATGTGGAGCCCGGCCTGTATAAAGGCACCGTTACCGTCAGCGCCCCCGGCTGTGAGCCGGCGGTGCAGGAGGTGGAGCTGCTGGTGGAGTCCGCCGTGTTGCCGGCTCCTGCCGACTGGAAATTCCACCTGGACCTCTGGCAGCACCCGCAGTCCGTGGCCCGCTGGCATGATGTGGAGCCCTGGAGCCAGGAGCATTTCGATATCATGCGTCCGCTCATGAAGCGTCTGGCCCATGCCGGGCAGAAGTGCATCACCTGCACCCTGATTGATGAAGCCTGGAACGGCCAGACCTACGATACTTTCCCGGGCATGGTGAAATGGATTCGCGGGCGCGATGGCGTGATGCGCTATGACTATACCGCGCTGGATGCCTGGGTGCATTTCATGCACGATGAAATTGGTATCCGGGAGCAGATAAGCTGCTACTCCATGCTGCCCTGGCACCTGAAGGTGCTGTATTATGATGAAGCCACCGGACAGGAGAAACACCTGGCTGCCAATCCTGATACGCCGGAATTCGCGGCGGTGTGGGCGCCTTTCCTGCGCGATTTTCACCAGCACATGAAGGAAAAAGGCTGGGCTGAAAAGACCTGCATCGCCATAGATGAGCGCCCCGACCGCATGGTGCGCGAGGCTATGCGCCTGGTGCAGGAGAATGCGCCCTCTTTCCGCATTGCTTCCGCGGTGGACAAGCCCTCCGAGCTCACCCGCGAGGTATACAATATTTCACCGGTGCTGACTCATGCAGGCTCAGCCCTTGGTGCCTTGCTGCAGGAGCGCAAGGCTGCTGGCAAGATTACCACTTTCTACGTCTGTCTGCACCCCGCCAAGCCCAATACCTTTACCATATCTCCCCCCGCGGAGGCTGAGTGGCTGGGCTTCTTTGCCGCTGCTAATCAGCTGGATGGTTTCCTGCGCTGGGCCTATAATTCCTGGAATCGCAACCCGCTCGAATGCACGGATTTTGTGCACTGGCCCACGGGTGATTGCTTTCTGGTGTATCCGGGGAACCGCAGCTCCATCCGCTTTGAGCGCCTGCGCGAGGGTATTGAGGAGTACGAGAAAATCAACCTCCTGCGTGCGCGCGCAGCGGAATCTCCCGAGGCTGCCGCCATTGTGGCCAGCATGAATGCCCGTCTGGCGGCTTTGTTCACAGTGGAACGCAGCAAGGGAAATCAACATGCTCAGGATGTGGCCGAGGCCCGTCGCCTGGTGAGCGAGACGCTGGTTGCTCTCGATGCTCTCCGTTCAGAATAGCCTCTGCCCATCCCGGAATGAAGAAGAAAGAGCCGTGCTTTCTGCAGCACGGCTTTTTTTCTTACTCCACCGGTTTGAAATCGGCAAAGCCGGTGGCCTGATCCACCCGGGTGGGGATGACTTTGAGCCGGGCGCCGGGGTAGAGGCAGCGGGCATCGGTGCTGGTCCAGCGCTCGGCGTGGCGCTCGAAATACCAGGAGGTATCGTGCGGCAGATCAGCGCCGGAGACAAAACCCTTCACTTTGAGCAGCGGCACTTCCACCGCCATGCCCTGCGGCCAGCAGGTCAGCACCACGGCATCCCACACGCGCGGGTTGTCGCTCTCGCACTGCAGTTCCAGGAAGCGGCTCATCATGCTCTGCTGCGCTTCGTTCTCGGCTGAGGCAGAGTTGCGCTCCGTTTCGGAAATGTGGTCGGCAATGGTTGCCAGGGTGCCGGGCGAAGGAAGCGGGGCAGAGGGCGTGCCGCTCAGGCGGGCAAAGGCGCGGTGCACCACCAGATCCGCATAGCGGCGGATGGGGCTGGTGAAGTGGCAGTAATCGCCCTTGGCCAGGCCGTAGTGCCCCAGGGCATCCGGGGAATAGCGGGCGCGCATCATAGCGCGCAGCAGCTGCACTTTGAGAATCTGCTCATCCGGGTGCCCCTCGATTTTGTCCATCACGGCGTTGAGCTCCTCGCGGGTGTTCAGGGCGCCGGCCTTGATGCCGTAGGCCTTGAGCTCCTGCGCCAGTTCGCTCAGCTTGGCGGGGTCCGGGGCCTCGTGCACGCGGTAAATGGCGGGCAGGCTGTGGGCATTCAGCGCATGCGCCACGCTTTCGTTGGCGGCAAGCATGAATTCCTCTACCAGCTGGTGGGCTTCATCGCTGGTTTCCACCTCCACATCCACCGGGGCGCCGTGGTCATCGGTGATGAGTCGCATCTCCGGCATATCGAGCCGCAGGGCACCGGCTTCGAATCGCTTGCGGCGCAGCAGGTCGGCCAGCTTGCCGGCTTCCAGAATCATGGCATCCACCTCGGCATCGCCCGTGGAGGCCTTGCCTTGCAGCACCTCCAGCACCTGCGGATAGCTCAACCGGCGGCGGGAGCAGATGACGGCATCCTTGAACTCTGCCTTGAACACCTTGCCCTGGCGGTTAATCTGCATGAGGCACAGGCGGGTCAGGCGGTCCTCGCCCTCGCGCAGGGAGCAGATGCCATCGCACAGGCGGGGCGGCAGCATGGGCAACACGCGGTCCGGCAGGTAGGTGGAGTTGCCTCGCTCCCGGGCTTCCTCATCCAGCGCAGAACCGGGGCTCACGTAGTGGCTCACATCCGCAATATGCACGGCCAGCTCCCAGTTGGTGCCGTGGCGGGTCACGGCAATGGCATCATCGTAGTCACGGGCGGTTTCGGGGTCGATGGTGATGACGCAGCGCTGCCGCCAGTCATCGCGGCGCTCCAGCTCGGCAGGGGAAATGGTGTCCGGAATGCGCTCGGATTCCTCCAGCACCTCCGTCGGGAAAGTATCGGCCAGGCCATATTTGTGCATGATGGTGGTAATCTGTACGCCTTCGTCCTCCGGCCAGCCGAGTACTTTCACAATGCTGCCGGTGGCCTCGCCCTGGCCCAGCGGGTAGCTGCGCGGTTCCACCACCACTACCATGCCCGGCAGCAGCTCTGCCGGGGGCGGAGTAAGCAGGCGCACCAGTTCGGGGCTCGTCTTGCCGTCGCCCATCATCATGCCGTAGCGGCCTGTGGATTTGTAGGTACCCACCCAGCGGTCGCGCCCGCGTGAAATGATTTCCAGCACGCGCACCTCCAGACGCGTGTCGCTGGCCTGCGGCCGGTGGCGGTTCCGCCTGTCGCGCACCGGTGCCTGCACTCGCACAGAAACCTGCACCTTGTCGCCGTCCATAGCGCCGTGGCTGCGGAAAGGGGTGATGAGCAGCGCGCCCACATCCTCCCCCGGTCGCAAGGCTGCCAGCTGGCTGGCGGAAGCGGCATCCGGCACATAGAACAACCTGCTGCCGCGCTGGGAAATGCGCCCGGTAAGCGGGCCTCCCTGTAATTTGCGGAGCACGTAGAGGCTCTTGCGCAGCTTCAGCAGGTGACCTTTCTTCAAGCCTTCAGCCAGAGCGGCTTTCAATTCATGCCGCTGGTGCGGGGGCAATCCCATGCCCCGGGCAATGTCCACCATTTCCTGGGGTTCGTATCCGGGGGAAGATAAGTAGTCGTAAAGCGCTTCAGAAAGATTACCGGGCATCATGGTTCCTGAGTATTCTACCATACCCCCGGAAAAAGCCAAGCAAATTGACGATTGGGCATTTCTAATAAGTTGAAGTTACCCGCAAAATTGGAGTTTGGCGGGCAGCGGGCTCGCGTCAGCGAGCGGAACATAGAGCCCGTGAAACGGGCGACATAACAATAGCGAGTGGTGCAGCGGCGTCAGCCGCGAAACCACTCGTTTTAGTGAAAAAAGTCATTAGAACCCGTGAA
>JAFYWX010000085.1 GCA_017546445.1 Akkermansia sp.
CGAACAAATAGCTATTCTTTCTTAGAGAATTTATATTGAAATTAAGGCGCATATGTAGCACTCCTCTCTGTCACCCGTTCCACGGGTTCCTATTCCTTATTTTTCTTTACGAGGGGTTACGCGCACCATGCTGTCGCACGGTGCGCTCCACCGCCTCGCTATTGATAGGCCGCCCGTTTCACGGGCTTTTGAATTCCGCTCGCTGACGCGAGCCATCAGCCCGACAAATCGCCATTTGCAGGGCTTTTGTCCCCCAACGGTTATGTTTTTCGGGGCTACGCGGATCCCCTCACAATTCGCCAAGACTGGAAAGCCCCGTGCTCCGGGCAATTTTACTCCGGCAGGGTGGCCACGAGTTTATCCCAGCGCTGTTTGGCTTCGAGGATGGCCTCGGTGGTGACGGAGGAGGAGAGCTCCCAGGTGAGGGGCATGCGCTGGGTGAAATAGGCGGGGAGCAGGTGGTCGAAATCCACGCAGCCGCCCTGGAAGGGAGCGCGGTGGTCGCGGCTGGGCCATTGCACGTCGTTCACATGGGCGCCGTAGAGATAGGGCTGCAGCTGGCGCAGGTATTGGTCATGATTGAGCAGCAGGAGATTGTGCTTGCGCTGAATGTGCCCGAAATCGTGCCAGTAGCGCACGTGGGGATTATCGGCAAACTCGGCCATCAGGCGGGGCATTTCCCACTCTCCGGGCACCTGCTCAAAGTGGCTGCGGCCTTCGACACCGAGCACCAGGTTCAGCTTGGCGGCCTGCTCTGCCAGGGTATGCAGGGTCTGGCGGGCGCGCTCGTAGTAAATCGGGGCCTGCCTGGCGCGGCGGCGCACCAGCTCGCCCTTGCGGAGGGCGTATTCCTTGCTGCCCACCCATTCATTGCGCAGTTTGCGCTCCAGTTCGCGGGTGGGGTGAATGCCTTTCATGAGCTCCACGTTGCCCATGTGCAGCACTACGTACTTTGCCCCCAGCCGGGCGGCTACCATGAGCGTTTCCTGGGTGAGCCGCATGGCGCGCTCCCGCGTTTCCGGGCGGTGGGAGGTGAAGGGGTAGGCATCCGGCACATCGCCGGGCACTTCAATGGGCGCCGGGCAGAAGTTGTGCACCCCGGCTACCTTGATGCGGCCACCGTCCACAGCCTTGATGACCCCCGGCAGCATGTCCAGGCTCAGCCCGTGCGAGGCCTCGATGTATTCGAAGCCCAGCTCGCGGATTTCATCGCACATGGCCCCGCCGTCCTTGTGGCGGCGGCTGTTCCAGCAGGTGGAAAAAACGTTCACGCGGTGATTGTAGTAACAAAATGCCCGGGAATCAAGCCCGTTGTTGACTTTTCTGCGTTATGTGCGTATAATCCCGCGCGTGAGCGATTTTCAACAAAAAGGTCAGGGATATAAGCCTCGTTTCAAGGATAAGAAGCGCCCGCAGGGTGGCAGCGCCGCCCCGCGTGTCCGTGCGTTCAAGACAGCCGATGCCCCGGAGGGCAGCGAGAACTGGGTGCGCCCGTGGGTGCAGCTGAAGTATTTCACCTACAATCCTGCCGTGTTCCCGCGCATGCTGGGGGCTGTGAGCCCGGATGCCGTGCAGGGCGGGCTGATTAATGTGTACGACAAGAACGGCGACCTCTTCGGCGGCGGTTTCTGGAACCCGCAGAGCCGCACGCCGCTGCGCATGCTGGCTCACGGCCCCGAGGTGCTGAAGGAAAAGGATCTGGAGGCTGCTATCCGTAAGGCTGTGGCCTGGCGCCGCCAGGATTGCAAGCTGGAGGAAACCACCAATGCCTACCGCGTGATTCATGGTGACTCCGACGGCCTGGGTGGACTGATTGTGGACCGCTACAACGATGTGCTGAGCCTGGAGGTGACCACCCTGGGTGTGTGGCTGCGCTTGCCGCAGTGGCTGCCGCTGCTGCATGAGCTCTGCGGCACCAAGCGCCACGTCATCACCGTGGATGATGGTATTGCCCGCATGGAGGGGATTGACGTGAGCAAGGCCCCGGCCAGCGAGCCGGTGCACAAGGTGCGCATTGTGGAGAACGGTGTGAATTTCGAGGTGGACTTCGCCCAGGGGCACAAGACCGGTTTCTTCTGCGACCAGCGCGATAACCGCCTGAAGCTTTCGAAGCTGGTGGAGGGCAAGACCATGCTTGACCTCTGCTGCTATTCCGGTGGTTTCTCCATCTACTCCAAGCTGCACGGCGGCGCGGCGGAGGTGACGGCGGTGGATCTGGACGAGAAGGCTATTCTGATGGCTAAGCGCAATGCCAACATCAACGCCCAGAACGGCCCGCTGCGTATCGACTTTGTGCATGCGGATGCTTTCGTGTATGCCCGCCAGATGGTGCGCAACGGCAAGATGTTTGACGTGGTGCTGCTCGACCCGCCCAAGTTTGTACTGGGCCGCGATGAGGAGAAGGAAGAAGGTCTCAAGAAGTATAATGACCTGAACATGCTTGGCCTGCAGTGCGTGCGCCGTGGAGGCTTGTTTGTGACCTGCTCCTGCAGCGGGCTGGTGAGCCCGGCAGAGTTCGAGAAGGTGGTCATCAAGGCAGCTCAGCGTCTGGGCCGCCGCCTGCAGATTCTGGATATGACCGGCCCCGGCTGGGATCATCCCTTCCTCTCCACCTATCCTGAAGGCCGCTACCTGAAGGTGCTCTGGGCACGCGTGCTGGTATGATTTTTACCCTGGTTATCGGTCTGGCCCTGGCCTTTGTGCTGGGGATGGTGGCGCAGCAGCTGAAGCTCTCGCCTCTGGTGGGGTATCTGGTGGCCGGCATGCTGGCTGCGCAGCCCTGGTGGGGGCATCCGGTGGACCAGCATGTGGTGGAGGAGTTCTCCCACATCGGCGTGGTGCTGCTACTGTTCGGCGTAGGCCTGCATTTCCATTTCAAGGATTTGCTGGCTGTGCGCCAGGTGGCCGTGCCCGGTGCGGTGAGCTGCAGCCTGCTGTGGACGGGTATCGGCGGCCTGGTGTACTATCTCTGCGGTGGTGATGGCGGCTGGGTGGCTGCGGCCATTTTCGGCATGTGTGTGTGCGTTTCCAGCACGGTGGTGCTCACCCGCGTGCTGGAGGATAACAAGATGCTGCAGACTCCGGCGGGGCACACGGCCCTGGGCTGGCTGGTGGTGGAGGACTTGTTCACCATCATTCTGCTGGTGCTCATGCCCGTGATGTTCGGCGATGATGCCTTGCTGCCGGCTCTGGGCGGTATGGCGGTGAAGCTGACTCTGCTGGTGCTTATCGTGGCACTGCTGGGCAAGCGTATCATCACCCGGGTGCTCACCTTTGTGGCCCGCAAGGGCTCGGATGAGCTCTTCACCCTGGGCGTGCTGGTGATTGCCCTGGGTATTGCCGTGCTGTCCTCCTACGTGTTCAACGCCTCCATGGAGTTCGGCGCCTTCCTTTCCGGCATGGTGGTGGGGCAGAGCAAGTTTGCCAGCCGCGCAGCGAGTGACGCTCTTCCCATGCGCGATGCCTTTGCCGTACTTTTCTTCGTGTCGGTGGGTATGGGCTTCCAGATGGGAGGCCTGGTGGAATACTGGCCGCTGGCGCTGGGTACCACGGCCTATGTGCTGCTTATCAAGCCAGTGACGGGTTATGTGGTCATCCGTCTGCTGCGTCGTCCGGCGCGTCTGGGCGTGGTTGTGGGTGGTGCCCTGGCGCAGATTGGTGAATTCTCCTTTATTCTGGCCACGCTGGCTGCCAGCACCTACGGTGTGCTGCCGCTGTACGCTGCCAACGTGATTACGGGTGCGGCCATCATCTCCATCACCCTGAATGCGGCACTGTTCCGCTATGTGCCCAAGGTGATTCAGCTGCTGGAGAAGAGCGCGCCGGTGGCTCCGGATGCTGCCCGCCATGTGCCGGCTCCGCGCGAGGAAGTAGACCGCGTGATTGTGGTAGGCTATGGACCCAGCGGGCAGATTATGACTGACCTGCTGCGCAAGTACGATGTTGAGGTCGTGGTGCTTGAAATGAATATCGACACCGTGACCCGTCTGAACAAGGAGGGCATTCCCGCGCTGCATGGTGATGCCCGTCTGCGCCATATCCTGAAGCTGGCCGGGGTGGAGCATGCCCGGGCCATCATGGTGACCTCTGCTGCTGCGCCTGCCAAGGAGATTTCCGCCGCTGCTCACAGCCTGAACAAGGAGATTGAGGTGATGGCCTACACTATCTACAAGAATCAGGCCCAGGAGCTGCGCAGCGCGGGCAATTACGTGTTCTCCGGCGAGGAGGAAGTGGCCCTTTCCATGTCGACCACGCTGCTGCGGCAGATGGGGGCCACGGATGAGCAGGTGACCCGCGAGCGCGTGGCTACCCGCCGCCGCCTGGCCGGCCTGCCTCCTGAGATTATGGAGAATGTCTGACTTTTTCACGTTAAGTTAGTCTGACCAGCTTGTCAAATGGCGCGAGCGGGTGTAGTATGGTAGCATATTACACCCGCTCTCTTTCTTTATGATTTTCACACTTGTCATAGGTCTTACGCTGGCGCTGATTCTGGGTATAGTGGCGCAGAAATTGAGGCTGTCGCCGCTGGTGGGGTATCTGGTGGCCGGTATGCTGGCGGCCCAGCCCTGGTGGGGCGAGCCGGTGGATGCGAATGTGGTGGAGGATTTCTCGCACATCGGCGTGGTGCTGCTGCTTTTCGGCGTGGGCCTGCAGTTTCACATCAAGGATTTGCTGGCCGTGCAGAAAGTGGCGGTTCCGGGGGCTCTGGTGTGTATGCTTACGGTTTCTCTGCTGGGCATGGTGGCCTTCCATTTCCTGGGCATGGGTGATGTCGCCTGGGTGAACAGCCTGATGTTCGGCCTCTGCGTATGTGTGTCCAGTACGGTGGTGCTCACCCGTGTGCTGGGGGATAATCGCGTGCTGCAGACCCCTACCGGGCACACTGCCCTGGGCTGGCTGGTGGTGGAGGATATGTTCACCATCGTGCTGCTGGTGCTTATGCCGGCCATTTTCGGCGGACAGGAGCTGGGGCCCGCGCTGGGCATGATGGCCGTGAAACTGACCCTGCTGGTTGTGGTGGTGGCGCTTTTCGGGCGCAAGGTCATCAAGCAGGTGCTTACCTATATTTCGCGCAATTGCTCGGATGAGCTCTTTACCCTGGCCGTGCTGGTGTGTGCCCTGGGCATTGCCGTGCTGTCGGCCACGGTGTTCAATGCTTCCATGGAGTTCGGGGCCTTCCTTTCCGGCATGGTGGTGGGGCAGAGCAAGTTTGCCAGCCGTGCCGCCAGCGATGCCTTGCCCATGCGCGATGCCTTTGCGGTGCTTTTCTTCGTGTCGGTGGGCATGGGGTTCCATATCGGCGGCCTGCTGGAGTACTGGCCGCTGGCGCTGGCCACGCTGGCTATCTGCATGCTCGCTAAGCCCATTATGGCCGCTGTCATGGTGAGTCTGCTGGGCAAGCCGATGCGCCTGAGCCTGATGGTGGGCGGCTCGCTTTCGCAGATTGGTGAATTCTCGTTCATTCTGGCCACCCTCATTGCCGGCACCTATCACCTGCTGCCCATGGAGGCCGTGAATGTGATTACGGGTGTGGCGATTATCTCCATCACGCTGAATGCTGCCCTCTATCGTTTTGTGCCGCTGGCCGTGAATCGCCTGGAGGACCGTGGATTCGGCTCCAACCGGATTCAGGCGGAGCATATTCCTGCGGCCTCTGATGACCGCTACCGCATTCTGCTGGTGGGCTATGGCCCCTGCGGCGAGCTGGTGAGCCAGGTGCTGCGCCGGCATGATATGGAGGTGGTGGTGCTGGAGATGAATATTGACACCGTGACCCGCCTGCAGAAGGAAGGCCTGCCTGCTATGCATGGCGATGCCTCCAACCGCACCATTCTCCGCCTGGCCGGCGTGGAGAAGGCAAAGGCTATCATCATTTCCACGGCAGCGGCCCCTGCCGTGCAGATTGCCTCTGCCGCCCGCAGCCTGAATCCGGATATCCGGGTGGTGGCCCACACCAGCTACATCCGCGTAGCCCGGGCCATTGTTCAGTCCGGCGATGCCCATGCCTTTGCCGGTGAAGCCGAGGTAGCGCTGGCGATGTCCAGCCACATGCTCCGCGCCTTCGGCGCCACGGACGAGCAGGTCATGCGCGAACGCGATGAAAATTATCGCCGCTTGTTTGGTGACCCCTGAGCTGATATCAGATATGAAACGAACCTCTTTCCTTGTCCTGCTTTGCTGTTTCCTGTTCAACTCGCAGGTGTTCGGCGAGCAGACTCCCGGATGCCCATGGCTTTCTCATTTGCACCGGATATTCGGCGAGGGAGATGAACCCGCGGTCGTGGCGGTTTATCGTTCCGGCAGGGCGGGGGATGCCTCGGCTTTGCAGCAGGCCGCAGACAGCGACGGACGCCTGCTTATTCCGTATCTGATGGGGGCTGCAGAAGGCGGACATCTGGAACTGGTGAAAAAGCTGCTGGAGCTGGGGGTGGACCCGGGCTGGGGCCTTGAACCTGCTGCTGCGGGTGGAACGGTTGGTGTGTTCAATCTGTTGCTGGAGCAGGGGGGCATCGCGGGAGTGCGGGAGTTGAACGCTGCAGCAGAGGGTGGAAGTGTGGAAATAGTGAAGCAGCTGCTGAAACCGGAATCCGAGCTGGAGTATCTGATGCATCTTGCCGTCAGCGCTGGGCAGATAGATGTGGTGAAACTCCTGCTGGAGCATGGTGCCAAGGCGGAGTATGCGCTTGACGATGCTGTGGAAACCGGCAACGTGGAAATGGTGAAACGCTTGCTGGAAAAGGGGTACTACCCGTGTATTATGGAGTATATCATGACCTCTGCTGCCAGGGGCGGGCATGATGAGATTGTTCGCCTGTTGCTGGAAAAGGGAGGCTCAGCGAGCGAAGCGCTTTCGGGGGCGGCCAGTGCAGGGAATATGGGCATGGTGCAGCAGCTGCTGGAGCATGGGGCGAATCCGGCTGCGGGTATGGAAGCGGCTGCATCGTATGGACATGAGAAAATAGTGAAGTTGTTGCTGGAGAAGGGAGTCTCGTCAGACTATGGCATTTCTGAAGCAGCTGGGCGCGGCTATGTGGAAATAGTAAGCTTGCTGTTGGAAAAGGGGGCTTCGGCAAACCATGGCATTTCTGAGGCTGCCAGAGGCGGACATGAAGAGATAGTACGCCTGCTCCTTGAGCACGGCGCGGATGCCGGCCATGGGCTTTCCATTGCCGCTGGTTATGGGCATGTGGAAATGGTCAGGCTGCTTCTGGCGTATGGTGCTTCTCCAGAACGCGGTCTTGTTCCGGCGGTGGAGAGGGGGCATGTGGAGATAGTGGAGATGCTGCACCGTGCCGGGGCGCGCCTGCCGCAGGAACAGTTACTCCCCCTTGCCGTGAAAGAGGGGAAGCTGGCTATGGTGGCATACCTGGCGAAGCAGGGCTGCAATCCCACGGCAGGGCTTGGTGGGGCTGTAGAGCAGGGGAATATGGAAATGGTCCGCCTGCTTCTGGAGAAGGGCGCAGTCCCCGGTGGATTTGAACTCCGAACCGCTGCGCAGCACGGCTATGCAGAAATCCTGAAGCTGATTCTACCTCTGGCTCAGGCGGAAATCAATGCTGCCAACTGGCTGGGGCAGACTCCCCTGGATCTCGCCACTCAGCATGGCCACGAGAAATGCGCCGCCCTGCTACGCTCTGCCGGCGGAAAATGCAAGGGGGAATAGGAGGCTTCCAGGAACTTTGTAAATGTAAATGGCGATTTGTGTGGCTGATGGCTCGCGTCAGCGAGCGGAATTTAGAACCCGCGTCAGCGGGTGATAGCCATTAGCCCAGCGTGTAGCCGCGTAAGCGGCGGAACGCTGGGTAACGAGTAAATAAGAATCAGAACCCCGGAGCGTAGCGGAGTGGGTGGCAGCCTGTCACGGCGTAGGGTGTCAACCCGGAGACGGAAGGCTATGGCTTAATATATTAGCCGCGATTTCTGCCACCCGCTCACTTCGTTCGGGGTTCGTTTTGTTTACTTAGCCAACCCAGGGTTCCGCCGCTGACGCGGCTGCACCCTGGGCTAC
>JAFYWX010000086.1 GCA_017546445.1 Akkermansia sp.
AGGTATGTGTTTTTTCAATTTTATTGATACGTTTCCTATCTTGTCGGGGTAGTCGGTTTTTATCAATTTGTATGCTTTTATGCATAGGTTGTCTGGAGCGGTGCCAGCTCCGCCGCATCGGCCACGCGGGCGGCATCTGCCAGCGGCAGCGCGCCTACCTCCGGCAGCGGAATGCAGAACAAACGCCCCACGGCATCCTCTGCCCCATCTACCAGCAGCCCGGGTTTCACCGCGCCGATGACCGCCGTGGCATCTGCCAGTACCACATCGGCCCCGCAGGTGCCCGTGGCAGCATCCAGCCCGGTGGGGATATCGATGGCCAGCGTCAGGCTGCGGGGGCTGGCGGCGCGCAGGGCATTCTGCTCGCGCACCAGGGCGGCATACGCCGGGCGCAGTTCGCCCACGGCTCCACTGCCCAGCAAGCCATCAATAATCAGCAAGCCCGCCTCCGGCTGCGGCACCCCCTGCTCCTCCAACCCGGAGAGCTGAGCCGCCGCATCTGCCGAAAGGCCACCGGCGCAGCGCAGCGTGACCGGGCAGCCCCAGCGGGTTGCCAGGCCGATGGCATCGCCGGCGTTGTTGCCGGTGCCGGCATACACCACCACGCGGGTGGGGGCGAAATCCCGCAGCATGGGCTCCGCGCACACCATGTGCCACAGGCGGTCAATCACGGTATTCATGAGCTCCAGCGAGCTCACCTCCCCCGCGGCAAAAAGCCGCTGCTCTGCCTCGCGCACACTCTGGCTTGTAGAAATCTGCATAGTGACAGTCTACGCCCAAGGGAAAGAAGAGTCAAGGGATTTACGATTGACAATTTACGATTGACGATTGGCTGGAGAAAGTGAAAGATAAAAGGAGAAGAATGAAAAATGGATAGGGAGATGCGGACGGGATTTTCACTTGCAGTGGGGGGCGGGTTTTGTTAGCATGGGGAGCGTGAAAAATGGTCTGGCAGCGGCGGCGGTAATATCGCTGGCACTGGCGGCTGTGGCGCAGGAGCCACAGTCTGCGGAAGCTATCGACTGGCAGGCAGAAGAAGAAGCAGTGCTGAAGGAAGCCGCTGCGCTCGGTATTACACCGGATAAGAAGGCGGCCGCGGTGCAGCAGGCAAGCGAAAAGGCGGGGTTCAACGGATTTCTGCCGGATGTGGATGAGCATGTGATTTCGCACAGCAAGCTGTTCTCCGTGAGCGGTGGCGATTCGCTGCGCATGGGCGCCATCGCCACGCGCGCGGACGACCTCTATTCCCAAGTCTGCAAGCTGCTGAAGCTGCAGAAGGAGCACAAGCACCTCATCTCTATCCGCCTGCTGGGCAAGAGCACCGATGCACCCTCCCTCAATCCCATCCGCACGCGTATCAATATCATTGATAACCAGCCCAACTTCCAGGTACGCATTTACCCGGGCGGCGGCATTGACCTGGACCGCATGGACAAGGCCATCATCAGCATGATTCTGTACGAATACGTGCTGCGGGATCTGGATCCCGGTGCGTATCCGGAGGACATAGCGCTGCCGGGCTGGCTGGTGGCCGGTCTGCAGCAGGCTGTGCTGTGGAAAGCCGGGCGAGCCGAGCGCACCTTGTACCAGCAGCTTTTCCACCGTGCGGAAATGCTCTCGCCGGAGGAAATGATATCCATAGCCGAGCCGGAGAAGCTGGATGCCGCCAGCCGCCAGGTGTATGAGGTATCCTGCGGCGTGATGCTCATGAGCCTCATTGCCCGGGAGGGCGGGCTGGATCAGCTGAAGAACCTGCTCTCCAACGCCGCCACAGCCGATTCATCGCCGGCAGAAACCATCGCAGAGCATTTCCATGAGCTGGGAGTGGACAGCAGCCTGCTGAACAAATGGTGGGCCATCGAGCTGGCCAACCTGGCCCTTCCCCGCGCCAATGAAGCCATGGCCCCGATTGAAACCGAGAAAATGCTTCAGGAGGCGCTCACCATCATGTACTTCGACCCGGAAACCGAGGTTCCCCGCCCCGTTTCGGTGGATGATGCCTACGCCCTGCTGGAGCTGCCGAACTGGCGCAAGCTGGTGCAGCCGGCCATTGCGCGACTGGTCTCGCTGAGCTACACCTGTTTCCCGGGGTACCGCTCCATCATCACCGAATACTGCCGCGTACTCGGCCAGCTGGCAGAAGGCGCCCACCCGGATGAGGTGCAGAACAGCCTGGGCCCGCTGCAGGAACTGCGCCGCGCTTACTACTCCGCCGCCATCCGCGGACGCGATTATCTGGACTGGTTCGAAATCAATTTCACCGGCAAGGACCGCGGGCGCTCTTTCGATTCCTACCTGGAAACCATGCAGATGCTGCGCAGCGAGGCCCCCGGCCCGGATACCGCCATGAGCCGCTATCTGGACGATATCGAAGCCCTTTATACCCAGAAGGAAGGCACCCCCCTGCCCGCCGCCCTGCGCCAGAGTGTCCGCAAAAAACGCACCCCCAGGAAGAAATGAGCCGTACCCCCGCCCCCACCACCCCGCCTGATATGGCGGAAGAAGAACTCTGCCACGGCCAGGGCTTTGCCCGCGTGTGCGGTATTGATGAAGCCGGTCGCGGCCCGCTGGCCGGTCCCGTGGTGGCAGCGGCAGTGATTCTGCCGCAGGGCTACGAACTGCCGGGGCTGAATGACTCCAAGAAGCTGACCGCCAAGAAGCGCGAAGCGCTGTACGAGGCGCTGATGGCCGATGACGCCGTGCAGAAATGCATAGCCCAGGCCACGGTGGAGGAAATTGACGAGCTGAACATACTGCGCGCCACGCACCTGGCCATGCGCCGCGCGGCAGAGGGGCTGCCCGGCGGGGTGGATTTCTGCCTGATTGACGGCCTGCCCGTGCCCGGTTTTCCGCTGCCCAGCCGCAGCATTGTGAAGGGAGATGCCCGCTGCCTCAGCATCGCCGCAGCCAGTATTCTGGCCAAGGTGTGGCGAGACCACTACATGCAGGACCTGCACCGCCAACACCCGGAATACGGGTTCGACCGCCACGCCGGCTACGGCACCAAGGCACACATGCAAGCACTTCGAGAACATGGAGTTACGATACACCATCGCCGCACGTTTGCGCCTGTTACACAACTGGAACTGCCCCTGGGCTGAGGGGGCACACCCCAAAGGCGCCTACCTGGGCGAATACGGCGAGCTGGTGGCGGCCTCCTGGCTGCGGGCCCAGGGCTATAAGGTGCTGCGCCGCCGTTTCCGGCTGGATTCCCATGGCGAGGTGGATATTGTCTGCCGCAAGGGTGACCTGCTGGTTTTTGTAGAAGTGAAAAGCGCCCTGCACACCGGGGCCGGCCGCCCCGCCCGACGGGTCAACGAACACAAGCGCCGCATGCTCCGCCGCATGGCGCTGCTATGGCTGCGGCGGCTGGGACGCAAGGTACCCAGCCGCATGGATATCATCGAGGTGCTGCTTCCGCCTGGCGGCAGACCCCAGGTCAACCACATACCGGGTGCCTTTCCATTAATCACTAATCATTAATCATTCCGCAACGGGGGTGGCAGATGAGCCAGCAGCTCTGCAGGCATACCGGGTGGTGCAGGTCCCTGTGCCTCCTTGCCACTTTCTGCCTCCAGCATGGCCAGCCGGGTATCCTCAATCATTGCCTTGAACTTATCTGCCTGGCTGTATTCACCACTGGTATCGCGAAAAATGCCGGCCAGCCAGCTGCGCTTCTCCTCAATGCTCAGAAACTTCTTTCTAGCCATGAATCGGGGTATGGAAATCAAATAAACGGCGCAGGCGCTCCTTGCCTGCCGGAGCCAGCACATAACGCTCTGCCAGGATGCTGATGCAGCGGATTTCCCCGCGCAGATTCAGCAGGCGCAGCTGCGTGGTGCACACGCTGTGCGAGAGCCCGGTCTCGCGCGAAATATCCTCCTTGTCCTCCAGCCCGGCACCCACAGCCACCAGCACCAGCCGCGCTGCGGGCGAAAGCTCATCCCGCTGCACCCGGCTGAGGAACCGACACGCAAAATCAATCGCTTTCATGGCACTTACTCCTGGCTGGTCATGCTCTTGCGCCACAGGCGGTAAAGCGGGTGAGAATCATTCGACATGTGCTGCACGGCGTTGAAATGCGCCGCCTGGGGCAGCGCAATGCGCTGGTATTCCTCGCCCAGCGCCTGGCGTGCCGTGCTGCTGTTGATGAGGGGGATGCAGAGTTTCCAGGCCAGGCGCAGCACCAGAGCCTCCACAAAAAGCGGCTCGAAGAGCGTTGTATCCTCCACATCCGCAATATAAAGCAGGCGGATTTCCGGCTGAGAGCAATACACGGCGCGGCCACGCAGGGTCCAGCTGCGGCAATTCACCCCCAGCACGCGCAGACAATCCAGCGGCAGGCTGTGGCGCAGCTGGTGCGTATCATCGCCGCTGTTCTGCTCTGCACTGTTCAGCGTGGTGCGCACGGTGGCGAAGCTCCAGCGGTTGGCGCACAGCACCTCGCGCCGCACCGGGTGGTAGTGCATGTAGCACATGCGGGAAGGCAGGCTGCCGTTGGCATATAATTCGGGTATGGGGGATTCTCCCAGGCGGCTGAGCGCCAGGTTGCAGATATCCAGCGGGGTGAGCTGGGTGTTCTCGGGTGATGTCTTAGCCATGGTTATCAGTGTACTGGTTGCAGTACGGCCACCACCATGCCACAGCTGCCGGGCTCTGGCAAAATGATTGCGCAGGTGGGTAACGCGTTCTGTGTGGAACCATATTCCCACCCCTTGTATTTGCTGGTCTGCCCGTGTGGAATGCTCTAAAGTCATGCCCCATGAACGCAGACGCCAGAACCCAGGCATGGGAATATTACAAGGCAGCCGGGCGGCAGATTGATGCCGACCTGGAAGCCCTGGCAGCGCATCCGCAAGGAGTGATTCTGCTCATGCCCCGGCTTGTCGTGCTGATGAAGCCGGTGCTGAGCAGTGCGCCGGAACTGTGGCCACAGCTGGAGCACGTTTTCCCCGAAGCAGATGCCTGGTACGTACACCTGCTGGCGGGGGATTTGCATCTGGCCCGCCAGCTGGCCGCAGCCCTGCCCCCCAGGCAGTGGCTCTGTTTCCAGCGCGGGCGGCGCAATACCACACCCCACCGCCTGGCCTGGCACGCGTTTCTCCACAACAAACCCACTGAACATCATTATGGGATTCAGCAGCACCAGTAATTACAGCGCCTCCACCAACACGATTCCTGTGGTGACGCAGAATAATGCCGAGGAATCATACCAGGCTGCCCAGCAGAGCAGCGCGCAGAAAAAGGGACTACTCTCCACGATTCTGAGCTCACACCGCCGCCAGGAATCCGCCGCCGCAGGTGATTCCGCAAACACCACCCTGGGATAATGCAGACAATACTTAACAGCTACCAGAGTCTCAAGGCGGCGCGTGCCCCTTGGGAAAGCTGGTGGGATGCCATGCGCCACTATGTGCTGCCCGACCGGCTGCACACCGAAACCGGCACGGATTCTGCCGGGGTGCCGCCCGCCCACCACCTGAGCGATACCACCGCCGTGGAGGCATGCCAGAAACTAGCCAGCGGGCACATGAGCTACATGACCCCCAGCAACGAGCAGTGGTTCAAATGGAGCTGCCCGCTGCCGGATGCCGGTGATGAGGCAGAATCCTGGTACAACCGCTGCTCCGAAATAGCCAACCGGGAGCTGTGCCAGAGCAATTTCTACACCGAGCTGCATGAGTGCTTCCTGGACCGCGTGGGACTGGGCACGGGCAGTTTGTACTGCAGCAGCACCCGCAGCGGCAACCTGCTCTTCCGCCATATTCCCTGCGGGGAATTTGTGTGCGCAGAGAACGATGAGTGCCAGCTGGATACCTACATGCGCGAGTTCAGCTTCACGCCGCACCAGGCTGCCGCCAAGTTCGGCGCCAAGGCACTGGGCCCCCGCGGTCGCGCCATGCTGGAAAAAGCACGCAACCCGCACGAGGGCGAGCTGCGCTTTCTGCATGTGGTGCGCCCGCGCGCCAGCCGCAACCGCAACCGCGACAACGCCCGCAACATGCCCTTCGAGAGCATTTATTACAGCCTGGATGACCAGTGCAGCGTGCAGGAAAGCGGCTACCGCGAGATGCCTTACATGGTAACCCGATTCCTGCGCTGGGGTACCGGCGTGTACGGGCTGGCACCGGCGCGCCTGGTGTACCCGGATATACGCCAGGCGCAATTTCTCAACCGCATACTCGATATGCTGGGCGAGGTAGCCGCCTTCCCCCGCATTCTGGAACTGGCCAACCAGGCCGGCGAGGTGGATTTGCGCGCCGGCGGCCGCACTATCATCAACCCGGAAAGCGCCAGCCTGGGGTTCCCCCGCGAGTGGGCCACCCAGGGGCGCTACGATGTGGGCATGGACCGCCTGCGCCAGAAACAGGAGTCTATCCGCCGCGCTTTCTATGTGCCCATGCTGGAGCTGTGGGAGGAGCGCAAGCAGCAGATGACCGCCAGCGAGATTTATGCCCGCGAGAATGAGCGGGTGATGCAGTTCTCGCCCTCGTTCACGCTGTTTGCCAGCGATTTCCGCCCGCTGATGGAACGCGTGTTTGCGCTGCTGTTCCGCCTGGGACGCTTCCCGCAGCCGCCCAGCACCGTGCTGCAGCCGGACCGCAACGGCGAACCGGGTATCGAGCTGCCCCAGGTGGTGTACCAGGGCCGCATTGCCATGGTGATGCGCCGCATTCAGGCAGAAGGCATTTCCCGCACCCTGCAGCGGCTGCAGCTCATGGCCGGAATGGATGCCGGTATGCTGGACCATGTGGATCTGGACCGCACTTTCCGCATGGCAGCCCGCATGGACGGCGTGCCGGAGGAACTGCTGCGCCCGGAGGTAAATGTGAAACGCATGCGCCGCAAACGCGAAACCGCAGCTCCCGCACAACCCCAGCCCCCCATGCCATGATTTACCGCAGAAATCCCCAACTGGAGCAGGCGCGGGAGGAACGCGGCCGGCTGCTGAAGCTCTTCTCCACCCCGGAGTCCATGCAGGTGCTCGCGGATCTGGAGAGACGCTTCGAGACCCACCTGCCCGTTTTCCAGGGCAAGGCCGGCAGCTACGACCCGCTGGACGCTATGCGCCGCGATGCACACCGGGAAATCTTCCTCATGATTCGCCACCAGCTGGAGCTGGCACGGCAGGAAGCAACACAAACCCAACAAGAACAAGATGGATAATACCGAAGACAACAAAGTACCCACACAGGCCCCCGAGGTGGAGGCTCCCACCGCACTCATGAATACCGATGGCGCCTTTGCCCCCGGCTGGTTCACCCGATTCGAGGAGCTCAAACCCTATGCCGCCACGCTCTCCAAATTCCACCGCCCGGAGGCTCTGGCCAAAAGCTACGCTAATCTGGAAAAACTGCGCGGCTACCCGGATACGGCAGATGCCGCCCGCATGGCCGCGTTCCGCGAGGCCGTGGGCCTGCCCGCCAAGGCCGAGGAATTCGCCATGGAGCGCCCGCAGGATACACCGGATGAACTCTGGAATGAGGAACTGGTGAAGCAGCTCAGCGGCGTGGCCTATGAATACGGGGTGCCGCCCAAGGCTCTGGCTGCACTGGCCGAGCGCTACACCGCCGAGGGCCGCCGATTCATGGAACGCTGCCGCATGGAGAATGAGGAAGCCGTGGCCCAGGCAGATGCCGAGCTGCAGCAATGCTGGGGCCCCGCCTATGAGAATAATCTGCGCACGATTGAGACCTTCCTGCGCACCATGGGTGAGCGCACGGGCGTGGATGTGCAGAAACTGGTGGAACACCCCGCCCTGCGCGCCAACCCGGATTTCGCGCGTCTCATGCTGGAAGCCGCGGGACTCATGGATGAGGCACCTCTGCATACCGGCGGAAAACCGGACAACAAGCAGGAGGCCTACCGCATTGCCCACGACCCCACGCACCCGCTGCACGAGGCCTACATGCGCACCAGCCACCCGCAGCACCGATACGCCAACGAACAATACGACCGTCTGGCATTCGGCCGCTGAAGCCGCAGCCCTGCTGCTCATAACCAAATCCCCCGGCTCCTGATGGTGAGTCGGGGGATTTCGTGTTGTTTAAGCTTTTCCGGAATCAACGGCGGTGGCCACCGGCATGGCCACCGCGCGGAGCATGGAAGCTACCACCAAACGCACGCCCCCCGCCACCAGTGGGGCGGTTCATCTGCGGGCGCTGCACCGCAGGGCGGCTTACAGACTGAGGACGAGGCACCTGCGGACGCTGCATCTGCGCACGGGGTGTCTGTGACCGTGCCGCGGGAGAGGAAACCGGCCGATTCAGAATACCCGGTTTATGATTCACAGCCGGCCTTTGATTCACTGCCGGTCTATGATTCACAGCAGGTCTATGATTCACAGCAGGTCTATGTGGTGCCGCGTGGGAGTGATGCACAGCGGGTGCATGCGGGCGGTGCACCACAGGTGCATGCATGCGTCCCGGGTGGTGCCCCGGGGGACAATACTTCGGCACTCTCACGCGATGCACATGAAGAGGATAATGCCAATGACCATGATACCAGGGTGCGGGTGCCCAATCCGGCACCAGACAAGCAGCCGTAATAGCCGCAATGGAGAAAATAGCCACGCCTGCCGGGGTATACCCATACACAGGGCGCCCGTAATAATAGCCATAAATCGGGAAACCATTCACATCATACCTGGCACTAGTCCAGGATACAGAAGTATTCCAGCCGTTGCTCCCCACCCCGACTGATGTACTGGTATACATGGGATACTCATACACCATACAGGAATTCAACAACAAGGCAGCACCTGCCAGCAAGGCAATATAACTCAGCTTCGATTTCATGTTTTCATATGGTTAGCTATATGGTAGGCGCGCATCGTTCCCACATTTGTGCATAAAAACAGGTTATTTTCCGAATATGCCATTTTTTCGGACACAGCCGCAAATAAGCACATGTGTCCCAAAGATTTCACAGGCGGCTGCATTATCAACACCATTCTGGAGCCTGCCCCCTCTTTATCCGCTAAGTGGCGATTTGTGGGGCTGAAACACTGCCCGGCGGAAGCCGGGCAATTTAGACCGGTGATAACCGGATTTAGACCGTCACGACAGTGGCGGATTTCATTGCGGGCTCTGCCCGCAATTTCTCTGCAGGGCATTCTGCCCTGCAATGTAAGTTGTTTAGAAATAGTGCGGGCCTATGGCCCGCAGGAACTTATTTTCACCTGCATTGCAGCTCTTGATGAGCTGCATCGAAATCTGCCTTTGGCAGATGAAATTGCCTCTTACGAGGCATCTAAATCCACTTGAAAGTGGGCTAAATTGCTGCGTTTACACCGCAGCAACGACGAGCTGTTCCAGC
>JAFYWX010000087.1 GCA_017546445.1 Akkermansia sp.
CACGGGTTCCTATTCCTTATTTTGCTTTACGAGGGGTTACGCGCACCATGCTGACGCACGGTGCGCTCCACCGCCTCGCTATTGATAGGCCGCCCGTTTCACGGGCTTTTGAATTCCGCTCGCTGACGCGAGCCATCATTCCTCCAAATCGCCATTTGGCGAAAAAGCGGGAGCTGGTTCAAAAATAATGTCGGGGCCGCAGTCGATTGTGAAATCTTTGGGGTACATGTGGAAATGTGCGAAAATACTGCGTCTGCGGCCGAAGTTACTGCTTGACGCAGTGCGCGGAATCATGTATTCTCATACGCGATTACATCCCCTACACATTATGCCGACTAACAAACCGATTCATACTATCTCCGTGCTCGTGGAAAACAAGTTTGGCGTGCTTTCCCGCGTGGCAGGTCTGTTCTCCGGCCGTGGCTACAACATCCACTCCCTCAACGTGGCCCCCTGCGAGGACCCCAAGTTCTCCCGCATGACCATCGACGTGAAGGAGGACAATGAGAAGCTCGACCAGGTTATCAAGCAGCTCAGCAAGCTGGTGAATGTGGTAGAGGTAATCGATTTCCGCAACGAGCCGACCTTCTACCGCGAAATCGTGCTGGTGCGTGTGCGCTTCGGTGAGCACAAGACCGCCATCCTGCAGCTTTGCGACATGTTCCGCGCTCAGGTTATCGACGCCACCCGCGAGATGCTTACCATCGAGATTTCCGGCAGCGATTTCCGTCTGAGCCGTTTCCTCGACCTGATGAGCGACTACGATGTGGACATGGTGACCCGCTCTGGCAAGATTGCCGTGGTGAAGCCCCGTGGTTAATAAATCTTTCTGATTATCTTACACCCCTCAGAAGCACCGGCAAGGTATGGCACTTTGCCGGTGCTCTGTTTTTACACAAGTTATGGCTATTGAATCTTTTGGCGGGGTAAGCCCGCAGCTGAACGAACCGTCCTTTATCGCCGCCAGCGCCGATATCATCGGCCGCGTAACTCTGCACCCGGGCAGCAATGTGTGGTACAACGCCACCATCCGTGCCGATGTGGCCTCCATTGAGATTGGTGAGGGCTCCAATGTGCAGGATAACTGTTGCCTGCATGTGGACTACGAGCAGGGCTGCAAGCTGGGCAAGTATGTGACCGTGGGCCACAGTGTGACCCTGCATGCCTGCACCGTGGAGGATGCCTGCCTTATCGGCATGGGCGCGGTGGTGCTGGATGGCGCGGTGGTGGGCCATGGTTCCATTGTGGGTGCGCATGCGCTGGTGACCAAGGGTACCATCATTCCTCCGCACAGCCTGGTGCTGGGTTCCCCCGCCAAGGTGGTGAAGCAGCTGCCGGTGGAAACAGAGCAGGCCAATATCGACCACGCAAAGGACTACGTGCGCTTAGCGCGCGAGTACGCCGCCCGTTAAAATCTCGTGGGCATTGCCCTCGAAATCTTCTCTGCTTCGGAGAAATTCTCTCATCTCGCCTTGCGGGATGATTGTGCTTTGGGGGAGAGAGGACTTTGAATTTTGGATTCATTGCCAGTCCTGAATTCCTGGGAGGTAGCTGTTTCTTCTTGGCGTACAACAAGAACCGCCGCAAAGCTGTAAGCTCTGCGGCGGAGAGAGAAGTGATATATTCGTCGATTAGCGGCGGCTCATGGGCTTGGCCTGCTTGCGATCAGGCTTTACATTGGAAACGGGGGCCTTCACACCGTGGCCGGAAACGGGGGCCTTCACACCGTGGCCGGAAACGGGGGCCTTCACGCCGGGACCGGAAACGGGGACCTTCACGCCGTGGCCGGAAACGGGGGCCTTCACGCCGTGTCCGGAAACGGGGGCCTTCACGCCGTGTCCGGAAACGGGGGCCTTCACACCGTGTCCGGAAACGGGGGCCTTCACGCCGGCACCGGAAACGGGGGCCTTCACGCCGGCACCATGCTTCATGTCGCGTCCCGGCTTATTCTTCATGTCGGAACGGTGCATCTGCCCGGCGTCGTGATAATCACCCCGCTTGTTGGGCTGAGCTGCATGCGGAGCCGGCTTTCCAAAACCGGGTGCGCCATGCGGGGCTGCTTCAGACTGGCTGCTCAGAGCGAAGCTGGCTACACAAGCGAGAACGACGAACTTAGAGATATTCTTTTTCATATATGTTGTTTAGTGAGTGTTTGTTATAAGTGGGTGGCACTGCATGCGCCTTACACAAATGAAGCGTACGAACGAAATCTTTTTGTGTACAAGTTTCACCATTTTTTTTTAAATCTCTTTTTCTGGATATCCTGAGCGATGCATGAGAGAGCAGGAAGCTATTGCGGAATGAATTGACAGGGATGGAATGGTGCGTTATCATCCCGGTAGGCAATATGCACAATTACGGTTTTCATTTACCCTTTGAATATCTCCCCTATGCCGCCATCATCACCGGGGTGGTAATGGCTTGTATCGGAATCCGTACCATTCTGAAGCTGCGGCGGCTCAGCGAGCATGGCATCCGCACGCATGCCACGCTGTTGCGTGTCGAGGAGAATCTTGCCCCTCGCATTATCTTCGGGGATGATGATATGCACAGCACCCGAAGGCACCGCGGGAGCAGGTATACGGGCGTCTATGGTTTCACCGATGAAGCCGGAAACAGCTACGAAGTGAAGGGCGGGGCTCCGTATGACCCCGTTGTCGGCGATAGCGACTTCGTGGTGCTGTATAACCCGCATAACCCTGACGATGCCATGCTGGTTGACGTCATCCGCCCGATGCAGACGCCTGTCATTGCCTCTGTGGCGGGTGTCATTGCCGCAGTGGCCGGTATCTGCATGCTCGTATTTGATTTATAAGATCTTCTCAACACCATGGTTTACCACGTCACCCGCGTCGGCAACAGCACGACCTCCAAGACCGTTTTCATCAGTTTTTTCTTTAAATGGGGCCTCTTTGCCCTGCTTGCGTACGTTGTGTGCGGCTCATCGTCCCTTCTGTTGCCCTATATGTGGTGGGTGATGCTTGGTATGGCCTTCCCGGCGGCCATCGGGGCGTATTTTCAGCTTCGCCACATCCGGAAAAATACCAAATCTTACGAAGATACCTTCTATACCCTCACGGAAGGCGGGGTGATGATGGAGGGTGACAAGGGGCAGGCATGCCTTTACTTCTCCTGGGGGGATATCCGCGAGGTCCGCCGCGTCCTGAACCACACCGTCTGGATGCAGCTGGAGAACGGCAAGTCCTTCAACTGCCTGCTCGAAGGACTGCCCGAGGAGCGCATTGCCGAATTCGCCCGTTTTGCGGCTGAACATGCCGGGAAAACGCCTCCTGCATCGGCGCTCACTCCGCCGCCGGCGGAGCTGACCTGCTCCAGCCCTCTCCGCTTCAGCGGCACGCCTGAACAGCGCCGCGAACACCTGGATGCCTTTGCTTTGCTGAGTGGCCCTGCCTGGGGCTGGACATGGCTGCGCCCCTGTATGCTGCTGCTCTGGGGCGTGCTGCTGATGGGGGCTTCTTACAGGGCCTCCTACCTGGCCACGGCCATTGTGGCCATCATCATCTGGAAATGGGTCAACCGTCTTAAGAATCCCGGTGGCCCCCTCCCGCACCCGGGGCAGAGCCGTCCGGGGTGCTATTATGCCTCTGCCCGGGAATCGCTCCAGCTTGTCGGCGAAAAGGGAACCTGGATTTATAACCGCCGTGCCCAGTTGCAGGGAATCTACGAGACCCCGCATGGTGTCTGCATTCTCGATGTGAGCGGCACCGTTGTTATGGTGGATGCTGGCCAGCCTCTGCCGCCCCACCTGCAGGCCCCCCGGAAACGACTGCCCCGGCATCTTTCCCGCCCGGTCATCCATGGCATATGTGGGCTTCTTCTTCTTGGCGCTGCCTGGTGTTTTACCCAGAGTAACACCTGGAGATTGCACCGCCTTCTCAGCAGCGAGTCGCCGGATGTGGCAGAGGCGCTGAGTCTGGCCAAATTGCCGCCGAACACACAGGTTTCCAGCGTTGATATTCGCAGAAATCCGTCTGCCAATATCCTATTCCACCGCCATTCCGGCCCGTTTGCTGCGAGTATCTGCTTCGACCAGCCGGATGGCAGCGTTATTTATGCCCATTTCGACAAGTACGGAGAGCTCGTGCATCGGAAAACGTATTGAAGCCTCGTTGTCGGGCAGCTGGCTCGCGTCAGCGAGCGGAACATTGAGCCCGTGAAACGGGCGACATAACAATAGCGAGTGGTGCAGCGGCGTCAGCCGCGAAACCACTCGTTTTAGTGTAAAAAGTCATTAGAACCCGTGAAACGGGTGACAGAAACGCGTGGCTTAAAAATCGTGTCAGGACGAACAAACAGCTATTCTTTCATAGAGAATCTATATTGAAATTAAGGCGCATATGTAGCACCCCTCTCTGTCACCCGTTCCACGGGTTCCTATTCCTTATTTTTTCTTTACGAGGGGTTTGGGGCTTCGCGTCTCGCTGCCGCTCGCTTGCTACGCCCTCACAGGACGCGCACCATGCTGACGTCCGGTGCGCTCCACCGCCTCGCTATTGATAGGCCGCCCGTTTCACGGGCTTTTGAATTCCGCTCGCTGACGCGAGCCATCATTCCCACAAATCGGAATCTCGCAAACAGGAGCGCGGAGCGCTCGATGTCCTTCATGCGTTCGCGGCTGCGGCGGGTGCAGAGAAGGGGGAGCCTGGTGGCGGGATTCCCGGTGAAGTAGAGGCGCTCGCCGCGTATCTCGAAATCCGGAAAACGGTGGCGGTGTTGTTCAACGAGCTGCGGCAGGCGGTCGAGGAAGAATCGGCGCATCAGCTGGGTGAAGATGCCTTTTTCCTTCGGATCTGCACAGTCGTTGTACCACCACAAATCATCTGTGCGGCCATCCCATTTTTCCTGCGGCGGAAGCGTCACGCCCATGCTCATGAGGGGGATGAACCAGGCCAGGGCAGAACCATTGAATGCCGCGCAGAGCAGCCGCCGGCATTCCTCCTGCGTGGCACCATTCAGTCGTTGAAAGAGAATCAGGCTGTACCGGTATTCATCCCTGGCTCTGTGCTTCGTTTCGGCAATCGGTTCGGCGTGCGAGAGCAGGGTGCACAGCGCCATCAGCACATGTTCCCGGGAAATCGGAAAGCGTAGCAGTACATCCACCGCTGCCCAGTGGTGCATGTCCGCCGCCTCGTGCAGCGCGCTCTGCCAGATATCGCCATCCACATCCGCCTTGTACCCATGCCGTATGGCGCTTTCCAGACTCACTAAATCACCTTTGTCCCGTCCATATCCCGCCAGATGTGCCACCAGATTGTGGCCATTGTCATCCAAGGCATCGAGACTCCCGCCCCAGCGCCTGATGAATTCTCTGGCTCCCGCAGAATAGAACATGCGCGCATTATGACATCTCCCAGCCGTTCTGACAATGCTTTATTTCTGTGTCAGGACACACTTTCGGCTTGTGTCGGGTGGGGTTCTAGTTTAGAATGATTCCATGAATAAGCGAGGCGAGGACAAAGAGATTCACATTCGGGGTGCGAAGGAGCACAACCTGAAGGGGGTGGATGTGGATATACCGCTGGGCGGCATCACGGTGGTGACGGGTCCGAGCGGCAGTGGCAAGACCTCGCTGGCCATGAGTACCTTGTATGCCGAGGGCCAGCGGCGCTATGTGGAGACCTTTTCGCCCTATGTGCGCCAGTTCATGGACCGCATGGACCGCCCGGATGTGGAGGCGGTGGAGAATGTGCCGCCCGCCATCGCGCTGGGGCAGCGCAACAGTGTGAAGAATTCCCGCTCCACCGTGGGTACCATGACGGGGATGAATGAGTACCTGAAGCTCATCTTCTCCCGTTTGGCTGTGGGGCGCGATGCCGCGGGCAATGTGGTGCGCCCCGCCACGCCGCAGGGCGTGGCCGATGAATTGATAGCCGCGCATCCCGGGACATCGGCTCTGGTGTGCTTTGCCGTGCGTCCTGTGGGCAGTTTCGAGGAAATGGTGCAGGCGCTGGAGGCGCAGGGCTACCTGCGCGTGCTGGCCGGGGGCGCAGTGCAGCGTCTTTCGGACGCCACAGAGTCTGCCCTGGGCATGGAGCGCTGGCTGGTGGTGCAGGACCGCGTGAAACTGGTGCCCGATTCCCGCGCGCGTCTCATGGAAGCGCTGGAAACGGCTCTGCATCTGGGGCAGGATGTGGCGCAGGTGTCGCTCCCCGCGGCAGATGGCAGCTGGCAGGAGCCCCGCGAGTTCCGCAGCGACTGGTATCCGCTGCAGGAGCCGCGCCCCGGCCTGTTCAGCGGCAATTCCCCGCTGGGCGCATGCCCCGCGTGCAAGGGCTATGGCCGCAGCATCACCTACGATTACAACAAGGGCATCATCCCCGACAAGACCATTGCCGGTGGTGCGCTGAAAATGCTTTCCTCCGCCACGCTTTCCGCCTGCTACAAGGATTTGGTGAAGGCCAATAAGCACCGTCCCTCCGTGCGCATGGATGTGCCGTGGAATGAGCTCAGCCAGCAGGAAAAGGACTGGGTTTTCTACGGTGAAGCGGGCGATATGGACCCATGGGAGGCATGGGACCGCGGCCTGTGGTACGGCTACAAGGGGATTTTTGATGACATGGAGAAGCATGCGCACAAGATGAGCGTGCGTGTGTTCCTCTCGTTCTACCGCGTGTACAGCGTGTGCCCGGAATGCCACGGCGGACGCCTGCGTCCGGAGGCGCTGGCCTTCACCATCGGCGGGCTCACGGTGCCGCAGGTGCAGGCTTTGCCCATGGATGAGCTGCTGCCCTGGCTGGATGAGAATGTGCTGGGCCACACCGGTGCCGACCGCTCGCTGGAGCAGGCGGTGAAGGAGTTCCGCAGCCGCGTGGCCTACCTCTGCGAGGTGGGGCTGGGCTATATTTCCGCCAGTCGGCTCACCCGCTCGCTTTCCGGTGGCGAGATTGAGCGCGTGAGCCTGACCACCTGTCTGGGTGCAGCGCTCACTGAGACGCTTTTTGTGCTGGATGAACCCACGGTGGGGCTGCATGCCCGCGATACTGCCCGGCTCATTGCGGCCATGCGCCGCCTGGCGCACCGCGGCAACACGCTGGTGGTGGTGGAGCACGAGGAAGCCGTGATGCGCGCGGCGGATTACCTCGTGGACATGGGCCCGGGCAGTGGTGCCGCCGGTGGCGAGCTGGTGTATGCCGGCGAGCCCGCAGGCATTCTGCGCAAGACCGATTCCCTCACGGGCCAGTTCCTCAGCGGCAGCCGTTGCATTCCCGTACCGCCGCGGCGCCGCAAGGGGAAGGGCTGCATCCGCATCGAGGGGGCAGAGTGCCACAACCTGCATGATTTCTCGGTGGATATTCCGCTGGGCGTGTATAACTGCCTGACGGGTGTTTCCGGCAGCGGCAAGAGCACGCTGGCCTGTCAGGTGCTGTTCGGTTCGGTGCATCCGGAGGAGCTGGACGACGAGGACGAGGTGCAGGTGCGACGCATTTCCGGGTTGGATGCCGTGGAGGAAGTGGTGCTGGTGGACCAGAGCCCCATTGTGCGCACGCCGCGCAGCACGCCTGCGGTGTACATCGGGGTGTTCGAGGATATCCGCGCCCTGTTCGTGGCGGAGCCTGCTGCCCAGGCACGTGGTCTTAAGCCCGGCTATTTCTCCTTCAACAGCGGCGATGGCCGCTGCCCGCGCTGCTCCGGTCTGGGGCAGGAAAAGGTGGAAATGCAGTTCCTTTCGGATATTTTCGTGCCCTGCGCGCTGTGCCACGGCACGCGCTACACGGAGCAGGCGCTCTCCATCACGCTGCTGGGTTACAATATGGCCGAAATGCTGGCGCTGGACATTACCCATGCGCAGCGGCTCTTTGCCCGCGAGAAGAATGCCCGCGCCCGCCGCATTGCGGCGCGTCTGCAGGTGCTGGTGGATGTGGGCCTGGGGCATCTGGGACTCGGTCAGCCGCTCAACACGCTTTCCGGTGGTGAAAATCAGCGCCTGAAGCTGGCTCACATTCTGGTGGATTCCCTCACGGGCGAGAAGCAGGGTAAGGGACGCCTGCTGATTCTGGACGAACCCGGCACAGGCCTGCATTTCCGCGATTTAGAGGTGCTTCTGCGCGTGTTCGATCGCCTGGTGGAGCAGGGGAACACGCTGCTGGTCATAGAGCACAACATGGAGCTCATCAAATGTGCCGACCACGTCATTGACCTGGGCCCGGAGGGCGGCACCGGGGGCGGTCTGCTGGTGGCGCAGGGCACTCCGGAGGACGTGGCCGCCACCGGGGCGGGCTTCACCTCGCATTTCCTGGCCGAAGCGCTGCAGATGGAGTATGATGCGCTGCCGCTCATGGCGGCGGAGGACCACGATTCCAGCGTGCCGGAGGGCGTGATTGCCCTGCGCGGCGCGCGCCACCACCAGCTGAAGAATATCGACGTGGATATTCCCCGCGATGCCATGACCGTGGTGACCGGCCTTTCCGGCAGCGGCAAGAGTACGCTGGCTTTTGATATCATTTTTGCGGAGGGGCAGAAGCGTTTCATGGACGTGATGAGCCCCTACGCCCGCCAGTTCACGGAGCAGATGGAGACGCCGGATATCGACCGCCTGACCGGGCTGCCGCCCACCGTGGCCATCGAGCAGAACCGCTCCCGCGGTGGCTGCAAGTCGACCGTGGGCACGGTGACGGAGGTGTGGCAGTTCCTGCGTCTGCTGTATGCCAAGCTGGGCCAGCCGCATTGCCCGAAGTGCCGCGTGCCGGTGGGGCGGCGCTCCCCGGCGGAGATTCAGGCGCTGGTGCAGCAGGAGATTGCGGCCCGCCCGGCCAGCCTCATGATTGCCGCCCCGGTGGTGCGCAACCGCAAGGGCCACTATGCTGACCTGGCCCGCTGGGCGGTGAAGAAGAAGTATCCCTGGCTGCGTGCGGATGGCGTGCTGGTGGCAGCGGATGCCTTCACTCCGCTGGACCGCTACTCGAACCACGATGTGGATGTGGTGCTGGCGGAAATCTGCGTGCAGGGCAACCGCATTACGTCAAATGGACAGGAGGCCGACTACGCGGGGATTATGGAGACCGTCTCCCGTGCGCTGGAAATGGGCGATGGCTTCATCCGCCTGCTGAAGGGGGAGGCCGACCAGCTCATCGGCACGCGCCTCACCTGTCCCTCCTGCGGCGAATCCTTTGCCGAGCCGGAGCCTTCGACCTTCTCGTTCAACTCCCCGCGCGGGTGGTGCCCGCACTGCATGGGCCATGGCCGCGTGGGCAAGGTGAAATCCGGTGCCAAGCCGGAGGAGAAACTCAGCCAGCTTGAGGTGGAACTGAAGTATGACCGCGATGTGGAGCGCGCCGCCGCTAAGGAGGAGGTAAGCGTGCTCTGTCCGGTGTGTCACGGCTCGCGTCTGAATCCTTTTGCCATGGGGGTCACGCTCTTCGGTCGGAACATCGCAGAGGTCGGCTCGCTGTCGGCAGATGATGCGCTGCCCGTGGTGGAATCCTGGAAGTTTGAGGGGCGCGAGGCCGAGATTGCCCGCAACGTGATGGCGGAGATTGCGCCGCGCCTGCGCTTCCTGCAGCGCGTGGGTCTGGGCTATCTTTCGCTGGACCGCGCGGCTACCACGCTTTCCGGCGGCGAGACGCAGCGCATCCGTCTGGCGGCTCAGCTGGGTTCGGAGTTGCGAGGTGTGCTTTACGTGCTGGATGAACCGACCATCGGTCTGCACCCGCAGGATAATGAGCGCCTGCTGAGCACGCTGGCGGATTTGAAGCACCGCGGCAACACGCTGCTGGTGGTGGAGCATGATGAGGATACCATGCGCGCTGCCGACCATATCATCGACCTGGGCCCGGCGGCGGGTATCCACGGCGGCCAGATTATGGCGCAGGGCTCGTTTGATGCGGTGGAGCACAACCCGGATTCGGTCACGGGGCGTGCGTTGCTCAGTCGCGAGAAACACCCCTTCTGCGGGAAATACCTGCCCGTGAAGGATGCCGAGTGGCTGGAGGTGGAGGGCTGCAAGCTGCATAACCTGAAGGATGTGACGCTGCGTATCCCGCGTGCTCGTTTCACGGTGGTGACCGGCCCCAGCGGCGCGGGCAAGACCTCGCTCATCACGGAGACGCTCGGGCCCGCCGTGCGCGAGGCGCTGGGCGGCAGCATCTCCCGCGAGGAACGCGCCGCGTGGAAACAGAGCAGGGGGCTGGACTCCGTGCGCGCCCTGTACCAGGTGGACCAGAGCCCGCTGGGCAAGACCCCGCGCAGCACCCCTGCCACGTACATCGGTATTTTCAATGAGATACGCGCCCTCTTTGCTCAGAGTGCGGATGCCCGCCGCCTGGGCTTCGATGCCGGTCGCTTCTCGTTCAATACCGCTGCCGGCCACTGCGAGGCCTGCAAGGGCACCGGCTACCAGAAGCAGGAAATGGATTTCCTGCCGCCCTGCACGGTGCCCTGCGAGACCTGCCGCGGTGCGCGCTACAACTCACGCACCCTCCAGGTGCGCTACAAGGGCAAGAATATTGCCGAGGTGCTCAATATGGACATGGAGGAAGCTGCCGAATTCTTCGCCAGCCAGCCCCGCCTGGCCGACCCGCTGCGCCTGCTGTGCGATACCGGTCTCGGCTACCTCACCCTGGGCCAGGCCAGCAACACGCTCAGCGGTGGCGAGGCCCAGCGTATCAAGCTGGTGGCCGAGCTCATCAAGGGCCGCCGCGCCGCGCTCAACGCCATCCGCAAGGGCAAAGCCCTGCCGCAGGACCTCTAC
The DNA here is from genome assembly GCA_017546445.1 of Akkermansia sp. GTDB lineage: Bacteria > Verrucomicrobiota > Verrucomicrobiia > Verrucomicrobiales > Akkermansiaceae > Akkermansia. The sequence goes on from JAFYWX010000087.1 coordinate 10,709, forward strand.
ATCATCGAGGAACCCACCATCGGACTCCACCCGCACGACGTGCGCCTCCTCGTTCAGGTGCTCCGCCGCCTGGTCGAAATGGGCAACACCGTCGTCGTCATCGAGCACAATCTCGAGCTCATCTGCGAAGCCGACTATGTCATCGACCTCGGCCCCGGCGCCGGTACCTCCGGCGGCACCATCGTCGCCCAGGGCACCGTCCGCCAGCTCTCCCGCGCTACCTCCCCCACTGCGCCCTTCATCAAGGCTGAGCTGGAGCGGTGACGCGTCTGTTAGGCGAATGCAGATTTCAGAAGTCAGAATGCAGAATTGTGATTTGGCGGGGCCACAACTCTTCGGTGCACGGGACTTGCCTGTCTCGGCGTAGCTGCGCAGCAGCGAAGACGGAAGTCCCGTAAACTTAACCGGAGAGGGACTAAAGTCCCTCTGCTCCGACAAGACAGCTCGCCGAAAAATTACAATTTAACTTGCTCGCGAGGGGGCTCCCTTAAAACCGGATTCACGCTTCAACATCTTGCGCAATCTTCGGGATACATGTAATCTAATTGTTTTAATTTTTTCATTAATCTTGACATTGTGCGTCATATGCGTTATACCAGAGGACGATGACCGTCTCTCC